>JAKLKD010000092.1 GCA_023150845.1 Myxococcota bacterium
CCGGCGAGGAGGTCGGTCAGCAGCCAGTTGCCGCTGTCGTCGCTCACCGTGCTGCGGACCTCGTTGATGTAGCCCGTCTCGGGGTCCGTGAGGTTCGCGTAGACCGAGGCGCCCGCGAGCCAGGTGAAGCCCGTGGGGTCGCAGACGCGGCCGGACACGTCACCGTAGGTCGGCACGCCGCCGTCGTTGTCGTTGATCTGGCGGACGTTGTTCTCTGACTCACAGCCGATGGCGAAGGCCGTCAGAGAGAGCAGGGCGATGGACCGATTCATGGCGACTCCGAGGAGGGCGGGGGCGGGCGTGAACACGCCTGAGTCGTGATTGTAGCCTGAAGGAGCGGGCGTCTGCCTACTGCGCTTCCTCAATGAGGTTGAACTTGTAGTAGTCCGCCGGGGCGCCTTCAGGCAGCGTGCCGACGTTGCCTTGGGTGTCGACGGCCTCAAGGTAGTAGTGCATGCCAGCGCTGCCCATCTCGTCGCCGGGGATGGTGCCTTGGTAGAGGCCCGTCTCGGGGTCAACGAGGATCATGCCCTGGGCGGAGAAGTTCTGCGCGGTCTGGCGCCGGAAGTACACCTTCACAAGCAGCACGCCGCTGTCGTCGCTGACGCGGGCCGAGAGCGTCAGGTCCTGACCGATGACCTGGGCGCCCTCAATGGCGTCGTGCTGGATGTCCGGGTAGTCGAGGTCTTCTCCAGCGGTGTCTTCGTCGTCCGTGTTGGTGGCGTCCGTCGCCGGGGCGTCCCCGGAGGCGGTGCAGCCGAGCAGCAGGGCGAGCGACAACGAGGCGAGAGTGATGCGCATGACTCCTCCGAGGCGTGCAGCAGTATACCGTTTACGACGTAGGATGGCCCGGTGTGACACCGCGAATCCCGAGCGCGCGCAGGCGCTCAGGCCTCGCCGACGCTCACCGGCGGGAAGCTGAACTCTAAACCGTCTCCGTCCTCACGCGTCGTGACACGCACACGACCGCCGTTCTTGAGCTTCCCGAAGAGGATCTCGTCCGCCAGCGGCTGCTTGATCTTCTCGTGGATCACCCGGGCCATGGGGCGCGCGCCCATACGCTCGTCGTAGCCGCGCTCGGCGAGCCAGGCCCGGGCCTCCTCCGTCACCTCAAAGGTGACCTGGCGCTCGATGAGCTGCTGCTCAAGCTCGATGATGAACTTGTCCACGACGCGCAAGATGGCGGCCATCGGCAGGCGGTCGAACCAGACCACGGCGTCGAGGCGGTTGCGGAACTCGGGGCTGAACTGGCGCTCGATGGCGCCGCCCGCGCGGTCCGCGCCTTTGCCTTCGACGAAGCCCAGGCCCCGCCGCGCGATCTCCGAGGCGCCGGCGTTGGTCGTCATGATGAGCACGACGTTGCGGAAGTCGGCCTTGCGGCCTTGGTTGTCCGTGAGCGTCGCGTGGTCCATCACCTGGAGGAGCACGTTGTAGATGTCCGAGTGCGCCTTCTCGATCTCGTCGAGGAGCAGCACGCAGTGCGGGTGCTTCGTGATCACGTCGGTGAGCTGGCCGCCCTGGTCGAAGCCGACGTAGCCCGGAGGCGCGCCGATGAGCCGGGAGGCCGTGTGTTTCTCTTGGTACTCCGACATGTCGAAGCGCACGAACTGCACGCCCATGGCGAAGGCGAGCTGCTTGGCGAGCTCGGTCTTGCCGACGCCCGTGGGCCCGGCGAAGAGGTAGCTGCCGATGGGCTTCTCCGGCTGGCCGAGCCCCGCGCGGCTGAGCTTGACCGCCGTGGTGACCTTCGCGATGGCGTCGTCTTGCCCGAAGATCACGGACTTGAGGCGCGGGGCGAGGTCCTGGAGCTGGTCGGTCTCCGAGGCCGTGACGCTGCGGGCGGGCACCTGGGCCATGCGGGCGATGGTGCCCTCGATGACCGTGACATCGACGATCTTCTCGCCGAGGGGGCGGAGGTGCACCTCGGCCCCGGCCTCGTCGAGCACGTCTACGGCCTTGTCGGGCAAGAAGCGGTCGCGCAGGTGCTTCTGGGCGAGCTTCGCCGCGGCCTCGATGGCGTCGTCGGTGTAGGTGACCTTGTGGTGGGCCTCGTAGCCCGGCTTGAGCCCCTTGAGGATCGTGATGGTCTCCTCAAGGGTGGGCTCGCCGACGTTGATCTTCTGGAAGCGCCGGGACAAGGCGCGGTCCTTCTCGATGGCCGAGCGGTACTCGGAGAAGGTCGTTGAGCCCATACAGCGCAGGCGGCCGCGCTGGAGCGCGGGCTTGAGCATGTTCCCGGCGTCCATGGTGCCGCCGGAGGTCGCCCCGGCGCCGACGACGGTGTGAATCTCGTCGATGAAGAGGATTCGTTTGGGATCCTCCTCGATGGCGGCGACGACGGCCTTGAAGCGCTCCTCAAAGTCGCCGCGGAAGCGGGTGCCCGCGAGCAGGCTCCCCATGTCGAGGCTGTAGACCCGGCAGCCCTTGAGCAGCTCAGGCACGTCCCCGGCGTGGATACGCTGGGCGAGGCCCTCGACGATGGCGGTCTTGCCGACGCCGGGCTCACCGACGAGCACGGGGTTGTTCTTCCGGCGCCGCGCGAGCACGTGGATGGCGCGCTCAAGCTCCTGGGCGCGGCCGACGAGGGGGTCGAGGCGGCCTTCAGCGGCCTCCTGCACGAGCTCGGTGCAGTAGGCGGTGAGGGGGTCCGCCGCGGCGCCGCCGCCGCCGTCGTCGTCCCCACCGGCCGCGGCCTTCTTGGCGCCTTTGGCGGCGCCTTTGGCGTCCCCGCCGGCCTTAGGCGGCACGCCTACCTTCCGCATCCCGTGGGAGATGTACTGGAGCACGTCCATGCGGGTGATGCCGTGGGACTCCAAGAGCGCGACGGCCTGGCTGTCGGGCTCGGGGAACAGCGCGGCGAGCACGTTCCCGGCGTCCATCTGCTTCTGCCCCGAGGACTGCGCCTGGAAGGCCGCGCGCTGGATGACGCGCTGGAAGCTCAGGGTCTGCTCGGGCATGAAGTCGTCGTCGCCGTCTAGGGCCTCAAGCTCGCTGTCGAGCCAGGTGTCGAGCGCCGCCCGGAGCCCGGGCAGGTCGCCGCCGCAGGCCTCCAGGATCTCCTCGCCGCGCGGATCGTGGAGCAGCGCGAAGAGCAGATGCTCAAGGGTGAGGAACTCGTGGCGACGGCGCTGGGCCTCACGCACGGCGAGGTTCAGAGAGACCTGCAGCTCTTTGGTGAGCATGGCGTTCTACGCCTCCTCGTAGGTGCACTGGAGCGGGAACTCGTTCTGTTTCGCGAGCTCCAGCACCTTGTGGGTCTTGCTCTCGGCGATCTCCCGCGGGAAGACACCCGCGACGCCGATCCCGGTCTGGTGGATGTGCAGCATGATGCTCGTCGCCATCGCCTCGGAGTGGCGAAAGACGGTCTGGAGGATCCAGATGACGAACTCCATGGTGGTGAAGTGGTCGTTGTGGAGCAGCACCTTGTACATCTTCGGCTGCTGCGTCTTTGGCCGCTCTTTGACGGCGACGCCTGTCTTGCCGCTGCCGCCGCCGGTCTTGTCGTCGTCCGAGCCCGGGGGCCCGGCGGTGAAGGATCTGGGCATCAAGTCCTGGCTCCCGTGTCTGCGCGCGCTCGGATAGAACGCAAGACTACACACCGCGACGGTGTCGCCAAGCGAGATGCGGCCGTCGCGCGGAGGTCGCGGGATGAGGCGGAGAGACAAGGCGAAGCGCGTTCACCAGATCCTCAACGAGCTCTACCCCAGCCCCCCGGTCCCGCTCCTGCACGACGATCCCTTCACCCTGCTCATCGCCGTGCTGCTCTCCGCGCAGTGTACGGACAAGAAGGTGAACGAGGTGACCCCGGCGCTCTTTGGCGCCGCGCCGGATCCCGCGTCGATGCTCTCTCTCGGTCAAGAGAAGATATTGACGTACATAAGGCCCTTGGGTCTCGCGCCGACGAAGGCTCGCAACATCGAGGCCCTCTCTCGGCGGCTCTTGGAGGAGCACGGCGGGGTCGTCCCGGCGAGCTTTGAGGCCCTGGAGGCGCTGCCCGGGGTCGGCCACAAGACCGCGTCTGTCGTGATGGCCCAGGCCTTCGGGGTGCCGGCTTTCCCCGTAGACACCCACATTCACCGCCTCGCGGCGCGGTGGGGGCTCAGCCGGGGGCGCAGCGTCGAGGAGACCGAGCGTGACCTCAAGGCCCTCTTCCCGAGGGCCTCCTGGAACGACCTGCACCTGCAGATCATCTACTTCGGCCGGGAGCGCTGCCCCGCCCGCGGCCACGATCCGTCGGCCTGCCCGATCTGCGCATGGGCGGGGAGCCCGGTCAAGAAACGCCACGACGTCGGTGACAAGCGCGCCCCCCAGGTTGACGCGCCCGACGTGACCTCGTAGGCTCAGCGCGATGTCACTCTGGATCGCCTTCGTCCCCGTCGCCATCAGCGTCTCCTCCCCCGCCTGGGCGGCGCGAGGTTGTGAGACCCCCTCGACCCTCGTGGAGCTGCGTGAACAGAGCGCTCGCGGGGAGGTGGCCTTCGCGAACCTCGACATGGCGACCTTAGAGTCCGCCCGCGCCGAGGCCATGGCCCGGCTGCCTTGTGTCGAGGAGGTCGTGGGCCCCAACGACGCCGCGGCTTTCCATCGCCTCATGGGGCTCTACGCCTTCGTCTCCGGGGATCGGGAGCAGGTCGCGCCGGAGTTCCACGCCGCGCGAAAGCTCGAGCCCGGATACACCTTCCCCGAGCACGTCGCCCCGCCGGGGCACCCGCTCATCGAGGCCTACTCCGAGGCCGCCTTGCTCAACGAGGGGGACCTCCAGTTCCCCATCGCCCCCAAAGGCGGCTGGATCAACGTCGGCGGCGTGCGCGGCGCGCCCCGGGGCGTCGGCAGCGCGGCCATCCTCCAGGTCTTTGACGGCGACGGAGCCATCGTCGAGACGCTCTACCTCCCCGCGGGCTACGCCTTGCCCACCTGGGGGCGTGTGGAGGACGACGGCGCCCGCCGTGGCATGCACATCGGGCTCATCTCGGCGACGGGCGGCACCACCCTCGCCGCCGCGGGCCTCTACGCCGTCGCCCGCGGCTACGAGCAGCAGTTTGAGGCCACCACGGACCCCGCGGAGCTGGAGCCGCTCCAGGCGCGCACCAACGCCTTCGCCGCCGGGGCCATCGGGGCCGGGCTCTTGAGCGTCGGCCTCGTCGGCGTGACGGTGCTCACCTGGTGAGCTGCCGGTCGCTCAGCGGCTGAGCGCCCGCTGCAGGAGCACCCCGACGCCGTAGCCCGTGCCGCGGCCCTCACCGTCCCAGGCCGTCCCGGCGATGTCGAGGTGCGCCCAAGGGGGGCAGCCCTGGTCGGGCATGTGGCTGAGGATGAACTGCGCGGCGGCGGCGGAGGAGGCGTTGTTGCGGTCCTTCACGGAGTTCTTCATGTCGGCGATCTCGCTCTTGAACTCCTTGCGCCACAGCTCGGGCGCGTAGATGAGCGGGTGCAGGGGCTCCCCCGACGCGCGACCGGCGTGGACGAGCGCGCGCTCCAGGCCCTCGTCGTTGCTGTAGACCCCGGCGTGCACCTTGCCGACGGCCCCGGTGATCGCCCCGGTGAGGGTGGCGAGGTCAATCACCTCGTCGACCTTGTGGTGCCGCAAGAGCCAGGCGAGGCCGTCGCTGAGCACGAGGCGGCCCTCGGCGTCGGGGTTGTTCACCTCGACGGTCTTGCCCGAGTACATCGTGAGCACGTCGTCGGGGCGCACGGCCTCGGGGCCGATGGCGTTCTCGGCGATGCAGAGCAGGGCGAGGATACGCTGGGGCACCTGCGCACGGCAGGCCGCCTCAAAGGCGCCGAGCACCGCCGCCGCGCCGCCCATGTCGCCCTTCATGCCCGGCATGGCCTCTTTGGCCTTCAGCGCGAGGCCGCCGGTGTCGTAGACGAGGCCCTTGCCGACCCAGGCGAGGGTAGGGGAGTCCGGTGTGGCGCCGGGTTTTTCCAAGAGCACGAGCGCCGGGCCCCGGGTGGCCGCCTTGCCGACGCCCCAGAGGCCGCCGAGGCCCTCGTCGCGCAGGGCCTCGCCGCGCAGGACCGTGTGGACCTTGGCGCCGACCCGCGCGGCGACGGCCTCGGCCTCAGCGACCAAAGCGTCGGTGTGCAGCGCGGCGCAGGGGGTGTCGAAGAGCCGCGCCGCCAGCCGCACGCCGTCTACCCCGGCGCCGAGGGCGGGGTGGTCCACGGGGCCCTCGGGGGCCAAGGCCGTGAGCGTGACCTGCCGGTTCTCCACAGGGCTCGACTTCACGCTGTAGCGAGAGAAGGCCCGGGCGGCGGCGAGGCAGGCGGCCAAGGCGTGGCTCACCTCGTCGACGGCGAGCACGATGGCCGCGTCGCCCTTGATGTTCGCGCCGCGCAGGAGCGAGGGGATCACCCAGGCCCGGGAGGGGCTGTTGTAGCGTGAGCAGGGCTCGGGCAAGACCACCAGCACGATCCGGCGCTGGCCGTGGATGGTGGAGGTCCAGGCGCCTTGGTCGCCGCTGTCCACCTCGCTGAGCATCCGCCGCGCGCTCGGGGCGGGGAGGGTGGTCAAGGAGGCGATCTGCTCGCTGTGGAGCCGCCCGGCGCGGCCGACGACCACGAGGGTCGGGGCGGTCTCGGCGGTGTTCAGGGTCGGGTCAACGAGCACGGTCGTCTGCACGGGCATGGTCACCTCCATCACGGGAGGCCCCTCTAACCCGCTCTCCGGTCAACGACGGGGCGCGAGGGCCCGACGCAGCCGAGGATGGCGCACCAGCTCGATCGGCGTCGTGAGGCGCGCGCCGAGGGCCTCGGTGGCCTCACGCAGCTCGGGCACGACGGAGGCCGCCATCGCCATCTCCAAGAGCGCCGCCGCGGGGGGGACTTGCTCCCAGAGCGTGCTCAGGGCCTCGGCGGAGAGCAGGATGATCGCGCCCTCGTCCCCGCAGATGCCCGACATCGTGTAACGAGACGGCAGCATGGGGCCGGTGATGCCTAAGGTCTCACCGGGCCGCACCGTGTCGACGGCCCGACCGTTCGGCGCGACGAGGCGAAGCTCGCCGGAGACGACGAGGATGAGGGTGTCGGCGACGTCCCCGGTGGAGAAGATCGTGTCGCCGACGTCCATGCTCTGCACCGCGACGAAGCGGCTCGCGTCAGCGACGGCCCGCAGGGGAAGCTCAGAGAACGGTCGAAAGCGCGCGAGGGCGGCGACGAGGTTCTGGCTCATCGGGGCAGCCAAGGCTTGAGGGGGTCGAGGACCAAGGAGTCTCCTACGGCGTCGTAGCGGTCGAGCCAAACGTTCACCGCCGCGTCACCTTCGCCGCGCTCATAGGCGCCGAGGGCCCCGGCGAGGTCGCGGGCTCTGCGCAGGCGCAGCACGAGGAGCTGCGCGCAGGCCCGCAAGAAGGCGCGGGCGAGGGGGTCGCGGCCGATGAGACGCTCCAGGAGGGCCCGGCGATGCACACGGACGATCTCGGCGTCCTCGGTGATGACGGCGTTGGCGCTGCGCGGGCCAGGCTGCAGCAGCGCGATCTCGCCGAGCACGCCGCCCGCCTGGATGGTGGCCACGCCGACGCTCTCCCCGGCCTGGGTTCTGCGGCTCAGCAGGACTCGCCCCTTCACCACGACGAAGAGCTCCTCGCCGTGCTCACCCTCCTCAAACAGCAACGAGCCTACGTCGAGGCGCTCCCGAGGGGCGTCGATGAGGAAGTTGTGCTCGGTCAGGCCGCTGTCGTCGCTCATTCTTCCGCTCCAGATGAAACAAGGTGTCACCTCACGGCGTAGGGCGCAACAGGGCTCCGCGCGTGCAGGCCACACGAAACCCGGATAGCGTGTCTGCATCGGAGGAGTTCATCACACCCTCCCGCCAGTTCCTTCGTCATCGCTCGGAGATTCACCCCAATGCGCTCTATGATCCTCACGCTTTCCCTCGCGTCCCTCCTCACCGGCTGCGCCCAGAAGGCCGAGGTGGACGAGCTCATCGTCCGTGTGGACGCCCTTGAGAAGAAGGTCACCGAGCTTGAGGCTCGCCCCGCGGCCGGCGGCAACGCCGTAAAGCTCGACCCCGAGGCCGAGAAGAAGGCCACGGAGCTCCTCAAGGCGTCTGAGGAGGCCATGAAGTCGGGCAACATCGCCAAGGCGAAGTCCGACATCGACGAGATCTTCAAGTCTTACGGCTCCACCCAGGTCGCGAAGAAGGCCCTGCGCACGAAGCAGGAGCTCGAGGTCGTCGGCAAGAAGGTGGCGAACCCCAAGCCGATGGAGAAGTGGTACACGGGCTCCGAGAAGGCCCTGCACTTCGACCAGGGCACCACCTTGGTGGTCTTCTGGGAGGTCTGGTGCCCGCACTGCCAGCGTGAGGTGCCGAAGCTCCAGGAGATGTCCGAGAAGTACAAGGGCAAGATGGAGATCGTCGGCCTCACCCGCATCACCAAGTCCGCCACCGAAGAGAAGGTCGTGGCCTTCCTCGAGGAGAACAAGGTGACCTACCCCACGGCCAAGGAGGACGGCTCCGTCGCCGAGCAGTTCAACGTCTCGGGCATCCCCGCCGCGGCCGTCGTCAAGAACGGCGAGATCGTCTGGCGCGGCCACCCCGCCTCGCTCTCCGAGGACATGATCAACGCCTTCTTGGCGGGCTGAGCCGACTCACCGGCTCGGTGTGAGACACGCCCCGCCTCGGCGGGGCGTCGTCGTCTCTGGGGGTTCGCCACGAGACCGCGGCGGTGTATGCTCTGATCCTCTCAATGAAGGAGGATCCGGTGGGACAGCGCGCGGTTTGGCTTGGTCTGCTGGCGCTCGGGATGAGCGCCTGCCGTGCCCACAACGCCCATCACGCGGAGATCGACGCCCAGCTCGCGGCGCTCACCGCGCGGGTGGCGGCGCTTGAGCAAGGGGAGGCCAGCGCCGCCCCGGCGAGCCCCCAGGCCGAAGAGCTCGCCCAGGCGCTCTACCGTGAGGCAAAAGACGCCGCGGAGCACGCGGACTACGACCGGGCCCGGCGCGCCCTTGACGAGCTGACGCGCCTCTACCCGAGCGCCAAGGTGGCGCCCCAGGCCGCCCGGCTCAGCCAAGAGGTCGCGCTCATCGGCCAGCCCATCGGCCCGCCTCCCGAGATCCTCTTCTGGTTCTCCGGCGGGCCGGGCGACCTCCACCTCGACCAGGGCATCACCCTCGTCGTGTTCTTTGAGCAGTGGTGTCCCCACTGTGAGCGGGAGCTGCCGCGCCTCGTCGGGTTCACCGAGGCCGCTGGGCAGCCCGTTGAGGTGTTGGCCCTCACCCGGATCACGAAGTCGAGCACGATCGAGAGCACCCAGGCGCTGCTCTTGGAGCAGGGCATCACCTACGCCGTGGCCCAAGAGGACGGCACCCTCTTCGAGCGCGCGCTTGTGTATGGGATCCCGGCGGCGCTCGTCGTGCGGGACGGCGTGGTGCTCTGGCGGGGGCACCCGGCCCTGCTCAACGAGCAGCTCTGGCTGAAGCTCCTGTCGAGCTGATGTGCGCCCTGCGCGCGCCGACGGTCTGCGATAAAGAGCAGATCACCCCCGTGAAGGAGCCGTCGATGTCGAACCTCAAGCTTGATGAGCTGCTGGGCGCTGAGGCTGAGTCCCTCTTGACCCACACCTGCAAGGGCATCCCCAAGGAGCGCCTGCACCTGCCCGGTCCCGACTTCGTGGACCGGATCTTCTCCCCGTCCGACCGCAACGTGCGCACCCTTCGTTCGCTGCAGCAGCTCTTCGGCCACGGCCGCCTCGGGGGCACGGGCTACGTCTCGATCCTGCCCGTGGACCAGGGCATCGAGCACAGCGCCGGGGCGAGCTTCGCGAAGAACCCCGACTACTTCGACCCCGAGAACATCGTTCAGCTCGCCGTTGAGGGCGGCTGCAACGGCGTGGCCTCCACCCTGGGGGTGCTCGCGCTCACCGCGCGCCGCTACGCCCACAAGATCCCCTACATCCTCAAGATCAACCACAACGAGCTCCTCACCTTCCCCAACCAGTTCGACCAGGTGATGTTCGCGAGCATCGAGCAGGCCTACGACATGGGCTGCGTGGCTGTGGGCGCGACGATCTACTTCGGCTCGCCGGAGTCGACGCGCCAGATTCAGGAGGTCTCCCGGGCCTTCGCCAAGGCGCATGACCTCGGCATGGGCACGATCTTGTGGTGTTACCTGCGCAACAACCAGTTCAAGAGCGGCGGCGTGGACTACCACACCGCGGCGGACCTCACGGGCCAGGCGAACCACCTCGGCGCGACCTTAGGCGCGGACATCGTCAAGCAGAAGCTCCCTGAGGTGAACGGGGGTTACCAGGCGCTCAACATGGGCAGCTCGGGCTACGGCAAGTTCGACAAGCGCATCTACACCGAGCTCGCGAGTGAGCACCCCATCGACCTCTGCCGCTACCAGGTGGCGAACGGCCAGCTCGGCCGGGTCGGGCTCATCAACTCCGGCGGGGCGTCCACGGGCAGCGACGACCTCGCCCAGGCCGTACGCACCGCGGTGATCAACAAGCGGGCGGGGGGCATGGGCCTCATCTCCGGCCGGAAGGCCTTCCAGAAGCCTCGCGCCGAGGGTATCGCCCTGCTCAACGCGATCCAGGACGTCTACCTGCGCTCGGACGTGACCGTCGCTTGACAAGATCCCCACACTTGGGCGCGCGTGGCGTAGAATGGTCCGTCTCCAAAGAGGGTGACTTCTGGTATGTCCAAGCTCGTCTCGCGCGCCCTGTGGGTTCTCCCTGCGGCGCTCATCGCCCTGACCGCCTGCCCTGAGCCCCCGGCGAGCGCGCCGACCCAGGGCGGCGGCGCCCCCGGCCAAGGCGCCCCTGGCGCTCCCGGCGCCCCTGGCGCCCCCGGCGCTGGTGGGGTTGTCGCGGGCGGCCCGCCTCCGGCCTCGGTGAAGCCCGAGTTCACCCAGGAGCAGCTCGCCACGGCCGCCGACACCATCACCTTCGCCGGGAAGATCGTCTGCGAGTCGAACCCCGGCCCCTTCGTGGTGCACATCTTCCCGCCGCCTCCCGCCGACGGCGGCAGCGCCGCGCCCTCGGACAGCCCGCCCCAGCTCATCACCGAGCAGAAGGTCGAGAAGGTCGGCGAGTTCACCCTCAAGGTGCCCAAGGGCGATGACGTCGTCGTCTTGGCCTTCCCCGACAACGACGGTGACGGCGCGCCTGGGCCCGAGGAGTCGATCTTCTTCCACAACGACACCAAAGCGGTCAAACGTGTGGCGGACCTCGCTGGCGTCGAGCTCGACTGCTCGAAGGTCGTGGCCCCGCCCGCTCCCGCCGACGCCGTGAACCCGCCGACCGCGCCGAACCCGGGCCCCGGCGGGACGACTCTGGAGCCTGGGGTCGGTGGTGTGCCCGCCGAGGGCGCCGCCCCCGCTGAGGGCGCCGCCGCCCCGCCCGCGGCCCCCGCTGCGCAGTAGGCGCCGCCGCCTGAAGCGAGAAGAGGCCCCCAGGAGGGCCTCTTCGTGTCTCCCGAAGGCGGGGCCTTAGTGGCCGCCGCCCTTGAGGTCGTCCGCGCTCATGTGCATCCACTTGTTGAGCAGGGGCGAGAGCGCGAAGATGATGAGCGCGCTCACCGCGGCGGCGACGCCGATCTGGCCGAAGACCGCGCCGTAGACGTGTAAGGTCTCGATGGGGGCGGGGATGAGGTTGGAGCCCTCCTCGCCGTGGCCGCCGATGCCGGTGAGCTGGGCGATCTGCCCGGCCAAGAAGCCGGAGAACGCCGTGGCCAAGAACCAGGCGCCCATGGCCGTGCTCACGATGCGCTGGGGGGCGAGCTTCGTGATCATCGAGAGGCCCACCGGGGAGAGGCAGAGCTCACCCGTGGTGTGGAGCAGGTAGGCCAAGATGAGCCACGACATGCCGACCATGCCGCGGGGGTCGGCGACCATGGTGCCCTGCCACAAGGCGCCGAAGCCCATGCCGAGCTGGAGGAGCCCGAGGCCGAACTTCACCGGGGTCGTCGGCTCCAGGCCACGTTTGCCCAAGAAGCCCCAGAACGCGGTGAAGATGAGGCCGAAGGTGACGATGAAGATGGCGTTCGTGGCCTGGAACACCGAGGCCTTGAGCTCGGAGCCGCCCACGCCCATGCCGACGTGGCTCGGCTCGATGACCCAGCCCCGCGTCGCGTCGTTGCCGCTGCCGGCCGCGGTCCGCGCCGCGTCGAGGTCGGTCAGGGAGAAGACCTTGCCGTCTTGGTTGAGCCCGACCTGCTCTTGGGTGAGCGTGATGTTGAGGGTCTGGCCGACCTCGGCGGCGGTGATGACCCGCTCCTCAACGACGCGGTCGACGTTGCGGTCGGTGAAGTTGTTGATCGAGCTGCCGGCCTGCTCAAAGAAGGCCCAGAACAGCATCGAGAAGAACATCATCACGAAGATGACCTGCAGGCGCTCCCGCTCGATCTTGTCGCTGCGGAAGGCCTCCAGGAGCAGGCTGAGCATCGCGAGGCCGCCGAAGAGGGTGAGCACGTAGCCCGCGAGGGGCCCGTCCTGAACCAAGAAGGCGAGCAGCGGGACGGCGATAACGATACACACGAAGATCGTCTGCCGGGCGGTGAGGGGGCCGAGCACGGCGCGGTGCTGGGCCTCGGGGTCCTTCGGGCGGCCGACGTCGTCGGGCAACGCACCCTGGCCGACGGCCATGGCCGCGATGCCCGCGGCGACGAGCAAGGCCAAGGCCACCGGGGCGTTCACCCCGAGCATGATCTTGTCCTCCCAGCCCGCCCAGACCATCATCCCCGCCGCGGCGACGGAGCCCGCGAGGATGAGGATCTGCGTGAGCACCTGGGGCGCGACGAAGACCGCGAGGCCGATGAGCATGCCGATGGTGGCGAGGCCGAAGCCGTAGTGCCAGCCGTAGGTCTCGCCGACGTAGCCGCAGAGCAAGGGGGCGAGGGCGGCGCCGAGGTTGATGCCCATGTAGAACAGCGTGAAGCCGCCGTCCCGTTTGCTCGAGCCCTCGGGGTAGAGCGAGCCGACGATGGTGGAGATGTTCGGCTTGAAGAAGCCGTTTCCGACGATGAGCAAGGCGAGCGCCATGAAGAACGCCGTGTCCTGCTCAATCGTCATCAAGAGGTGGCCCGCCGCCATGAGCGCGCCGCCGATGACCACGGCCTGCCGCGCGCCCAAGAAGCGGTCGGCCAAGGCGCCGCCGATGAAGGGCGTGGCGTAGACGAGGGAGGTGTAGGCGCCGTAGACGCTGTAGGCCTCGGTGTCGCCGTAGCCCAAGAAGCCCTTCGTCATGTAGAAGACGAGGAGCGCCCGCATGCCGTAGTAGGAGAAGCGCTCCCACATCTCGGCGAAGAACAGCACGAAGAGCCCAGGCGGGTGCCCGAAGCGCCTCTCAAAGTCGGTGATGGGGCGGTCAGCAGAGACGGGGTCCGACAAGGAGGGCTCCTGCTCGGTGGAGAGGGGTGAAACCTGACGACGCTACCACGCGAACCCGCCAGGGCGCAAGGCGCCAAGCGCCGTGGATCTCCCCGGGCGACTCGTGATCGTGCTGACACGCCGCCCCCTTGACGCCCCCCGGGGACGTGCGCAGCCTTGATTCATCCGCTGCTCACAAGCGGTTCTGCTCCAAACCGAGCGTTCATGGCCGATTATTAACGGCCCTTACCGGAGGTCTGTCCAATGCTCACCACCCTTCAGCTCCTCGATCGCACCCTCTCTTCTCTCGACGCCTTCGACCGGCTCACCCGTGGTTTTGACGCGGAGCGTGTCGGCGGCGGCGCCGCGTCGGTCAACGTCTTTGAGGGCGAGCGCGCCGTCATCGTGCAGCTCAGCGCCCCGGGCGTGAAGAAGGAGGACCTGGAGATCAACGTCGAGGACGACGTGCTCACCGTCTCCGGCGCCCGCCCCGCCGCTTTGCCCGAGGGCTACACCGCGCTTCACCGCGAGCGTCGCGCGGGCCGCTTCACCCGGAGCTTCGCGCTCTCCCGGGATCTGGACGCTGGCGCCGCCGAGGCCCGCCTTGAGGACGGCGTGCTGACCCTCACCCTGCCGCGCCGCGTCGCCAGCCGCCGGTCCATCCCGGTGCAGGCGGCCTGAGCCGCGGGCGAGTAACCGCATCTCAACCGCATCAACAACTCAATCGTATCTGGAGATCCCATGAGCCTCGACACCACCGAGTCCACCCGCGCCCTCACCTCCACCGCCCCGGCCCAGCCGCGCCCGCGCCTCGCCGCGCGACCTCGACTGGATCTCTATGAGGGCCCAGAGGAGTACCTGCTCATCGCGGACGTGCCCGGCGTGAACATCTCGACCCTCGACCTGCAGCTTGAGCGCGGCGTGCTCAAGCTCCGCGGCGAGATTCAGGGCACCTGCGAGGAGCGCCCCGTCTCCGTCGAGCACCGCGCGACGGAGTGGTCCCGCGCCGTGACCTTGCCCGAGGGCGTCGACGCCGAGGGCCTACGCGCGGAGCTGGGCGACGGCGTGCTCACCGTTCACCTCAAGAAGTCCGACCAGGCCCGCCCGCGCCGGGTGCCCATCGCCGTCCGCTGAGGCGGCGGCGCCGGTCACTTGGCGTGAGGCGCTGAGGCGGCGGGGTGCGTCGGGTCGTGCCGCGCCGCGGTGAGCAGCGGGATGACCGCGCCGCTCACCAAGATCAGCGCCATGCCGAGCTGGGCGCGTGGGCTCGGGTGCTGCCCGAACAACCACCACGCGCCCAAGGCCGCCAGGAGCGGGGAGCTCGACCCCGCCGCGGCGACCAGGGGCGCGCGCCCGACCTGGTAGGCCCCGGTCATCATGAGCTGGGCAAAGGTCGCCGCCAGGGCCGCGGTCACCAAGGCGCCCCAGACCGGCGGGGAGCGGGGCAAGGTCGCCCCCGACACCACGAGCACGGCCAGGGTGACCAGGGTGCCGATGGCGCTGAACCAGAAGACGATGACCGTCGGGGTGTTGGTGCGGCTCGCCCGGCGCACCGACATCATCGCCCCGGCCGCGGCGAGGCCCGAGCAGAGGCCGAGCACCCGGCCCAGCAGATCGGGGTCGCCCTCGGAGGCCCCCATGAGCAGGCTCACGCCGATGAGGCTCGTCACGACGGCGGCCCAGATGAGCGGCGGGCTCGACTCCTTGAGCACGAAGGGCGAGAGCACGACCACCCACACCGCGCTCGTCTGCATCAAGAAGGTGGCCTCCCCGGCGCCGACCATCGAGATCGCCGCGAAGTAGCTCAGGAGGCTCACCGCGCCGAGGAGCCCCCGCGCCCAGAGCGCCGGCCGGGCGTCGCCGAGGAGCCCGCGAGGGTCACCCCGCACCAAGGCGAGGAGCACGACGAGGCTCACGACGGAGCGCACGGCGGTAGAGACCCAGGCGCTCAGCGACGGGTCGAGGCGGTGGGCGTGCTCCACGGCCAGGGCCATGCCCGCGAACAGCGTCGCGGAGCCCAACATCAGGAGGACACCCCTCGCGGGGGCGTCAGCGGGAGGGGTTGACGTACAGAGGCCGAGGGGCGCCGGGCGGGCCGGGGAGGTCAGCCGAGCTGGGTAGAGAGCCGCGCCGCGAGGAGATCACGGAGCGCGGCGACCTTTCGTGGCAGGTGCCGGGTGGCGGGGTAGACGAAGTAGACCGTCGCGGGGACCTGGCTCCAGGTCGGGATCACGTTCACGAGCTGGCCCGCGGCGACGTCGTCCTGGGCGTAGAAGGTGGGCAAGGGGCCGATGCCCGCCCCGGCGCGTAAGGTGGCGCGCACGAAGCCGAAGTCCCCGGCGAAGAGGCGCGAGGACGCCCCGAGCTCGCCGAACATCGCGGCCGTCGCCCCCGCCCGGAAGCTCACGGTCTGGTGGGCGCCGAGGTCGTCGAGCTGGTTGGGCGTGCCGTGGGCCTGGAGGTAGGACGGCGAGGCGTAGAGCTTGAGCGTCGTCTGCCCGAGGCGGCGGGCGATGAGGGAGCTGTCCTTCATACGCGCCGTGGCCCGCAGGGCGCAGTCGAAGCCCTCCTCCAGCAGGTTCACCACCCGGGACGAGAGCTCCACCTCAAGCTGGGCCTTGGGGTGGCGGGTGACGAAGGCCGCGGCGGCGTCAGCGAGGAGCGTCTGGCCGATGTCCACGGGGGCGGTGATGCGCACGAGGCCGCGGACCTCCACCTCCTCGTCGTGCAGGGCGCTCATCGCCTCCCGGAGCCCGCCGAGGTGCTCACCGACGCGCTCATAGAAGCGCTGACCGGCCTCGGTGGGGCGCACGACGCGGGTGCTGCGGCGCAGGAGCTCGACGCCAAGCTCCGCCTCCAGGCGGGCGATGGCGCGGCTGAGGTTGGACTTGGGCACACCGGCGGCCCGGGCGGCGGCGGTGAACGAGCCCGCCTCGACGACACGGGCGAAGGCCTCTACCTCATCGAGCAGCATAGGCGCCCTGTATCCGATTCTTGATCACGACGTGCGACATCTCCATGATCCGCGCGGCGCGTTGGCCTGTCCTCCCGGGGAGCGGTTATGGGGCCGACCCTGAGATCGCTGCACTTCTTCTACAAACACCGCTCGTCAACGAATGAGCCGGAGGAGACCATGACCCCCCCCAAGAGCAAGAACATCACCTGGCACGGCGGCGTCGTGACCCGGCAGGACCGTGAGCGCGCCGCTGGCCAGAAGGGCTGCGTCGTGTGGTTCACCGGCCTGTCGGGCTCGGGCAAGTCCACCGTCGCGCGCCGCTTCGAGCAGCTCCTCCTGGAGCGTGGCCGCGGCTGCTACGTCCTCGACGGCGACAACATCCGCTTCGGCCTGAACAAGGATCTCGGCTTCTCTCCCGAGGACCGCAACGAGAACATCCGCCGCATCGGCGAGGTCGCCAAGCTGTTCGCCGACGCCGCGATCATCACCACGACGGCCTTCATCTCGCCCTACCGCACCGACCGCGACAACGTCCGCGTGATCATGCCCGAGGGCACCTTCATCGAGGTCTACATCAACGCGCCGCTGGACGTCTGCGAGTCCCGCGACCCGAAGGGCCTCTACAAGAAGGCCCGCGCCGGCCTTATCCCCGAGTTCACCGGGATCTCCGCCCCTTACGAGGAGCCCCTGAGCCCCGAGCTCGAGCTGCGCACGGACCTCTACGACGTGGACGCCTGCGCTGAGCAGGTGCTCAACTACCTCGACAAGCGCGGCTTCTTCAACGTCGCCTAAGCGCGACGGCCTCCGCCACCCGGTGGACGATCGTGGCCAACGCCGCGTCACGATCGTCCATCGGGGTGAAGCCCGCGGCGTCACAGAGCGCCGTGGTGCTGCCGAGGGCGCCCAGCACGTTGCCGAGCACGAGGTCTGACGACGTGCGCTGGCGCTGGCCCTCACAGAGCTCCTGCAGGCCTTCCGTCGTCGTGCCCGGCCCGGCGGCCTTGAAGCTCACGAGGAAGCTCTCGGGGCTCCAGCCCTTGATGTGGTCGAGGATCTTCGGCGTCGGCCGTAAGCTGAGGGTGAGGAGCGCCTGGCCGGAGCGGATCTTGTCCGCCCGGGGCTCGGCCTCGTAGTCGCCGACGGCGGCGGCGTGGATCACCGCGGCGCCGGGGTGCGCCAAGAGCAGCCGCTCCAGGCGCGCCATGAGGTCGCGGGTGCTGCCGAACTCTTCCTGGCTCGCCACGTCACCGGGCCCCGCGCGCAGGAGCGCCTCGGCGGAGCCGAGGAGGTGCACAGCGACGCCCCGGGCGGTGAGGGCCCGGGCGAGCCAGAGGCTCGTCGTGCCGCTGCTGCGGGCGGAGATGTACCGCATCGCGTCGATGGGGTTGCGGGTGGCGCCCGCGGTGATGATGACCTGGGGAGCAGACATCGGGGGGAGCTCCGGCCTCCGCGGGTGTGCAGCGTGGGCGCGTTCGCGGACTATTATGCCCTTGCTCGGGCCGTCGCCCGCGCCGGATGAGGTGAAGATGCGCCCTTTGATCTGGCTCCTCCTCGGCTTCTTGCCCGATCCGGCGGATCCGCTGCCTCCAGGGGAGCCGACGCCACACCTCGTCCGGACCCCCGCCGCCCAGGCGCAGCTCAGCGCGAGCCCGGCGGCGCGGGCGTTCCGGGACCGCTGGGGGAGCTGGTGGATCCGCTGGGATGAGCGCGACGACACGCCCCGGGCGGCGCTGGGCGGGGGTGTGCCTTACGCCGAGCGCCATCGTTTTGCCGCTGATCTCGCGGCCTTGGCGGGGCTCCCGCCGGAGGCCTTGGTGCTCACGCGGGAGCGCCGCGACGCCCGAGGGCGCTCGGTCCACTACGCGGTTCAGCACAACGGGGCCCTCGTGGAGGGGGCGTTCTTGGACCTCTACGCCGCCGGGGACCAGCTCAGCTTCGCCCTGATGAGCCTGCACCGGCCCAAGCCGGGCCCCGCCTTGGGCGCGGATCTCCTCGGGGGCGCGCCTCGGCCCGGGGAGCGCTGGCTTGCTGTGCCCGACGGCGACCGCCTGATCTGGCGGCTCGGGCGGGTTGAGACCGACGGCGACGTGGTCACCTGGCGGGCCCGGGGCGGTGAGGAGGTCTTGGCCTACACCCGGCGGATGCTCCTCGATCTCACCGCCGAGGAGCGCACCGTCGGTGATCCCTTGGTCGTGGCCCCTTTGCCCTATGTGCTCGTGAGCGACGCCGAGGGCTCGGAGACCACGGACGGCCTCGGGGGCCACGGCCGCGCCGCGCCGCTGGACGTGACGATGACCGGGCCCTGGCTGGAGGTCTACCGCCTCGGGGCCCTGGTGAAGGCGACGGGCGTGGCCGATGAGCAGGTCGATGGTGGGACGGACATCAGCTACTCCGCGGCCTCGGTGTTGCGCCACTTCTACACCGTGCACGACTGGCTCAGCGACCGCCGCCCTGACCACCCCTGGCTGCCGGAGACCGTCCGGGCCACCGTCGACATCAACACGGCCTGCTGCAACGCCTTCTACACGAACGGCACGATCAACTTCTACATCGGCGGCGGCGGAACCAACAACCTCGGGCGTATCGCCGACGTGATCTTCCACGAGTACGGCCATGGGGTGCACGACTACATCCTCACCGGGGGCACCTTCGCCGGGGACGTGAGCGAAGGCAGCGCGGACTACGTCGCGGCGACCCTCCTCGACGACCCCATCCTCGCGCCTTACGCCCGGGTGGACGGCGGCTACATCCGCGAGCTGGACACCGACCGGGTCTACCCCACCGACGTCAGCGGTGAGGTGCACAACGACGGCCTCATCTGGGGATCCTTCTTGTGGAACCTGCGGAACGCCTGGATCGACAGCTACGGCGAGGAGCTCGGGGCGGAGCGCACGGACCTGCTCTTCCTCGACGCGCTCTCCGTCGGGCCTGGGCTCACGGACCTCGCCGAGGCCGTGATCTTCGCCGATGACGACAACGGTGACCTCCGCGACGGCACCCCCAACGCCTGCGAGCTCGGCGCGTTGCTCGACCTGCACGGCCTGCGCGGCGCGCCTTTGGCCTCCATCGTGCTTGAGCACACGCCGCTGGGGGACCAGGCCTCGGACGCGGAGACTTACGATGTAAGTTTCTCCCTCGCCGACCCCTACCAGGGCTGCTCCTTGGTGAACCTGGGGGACGTCGCCGTCGAGTACGCCGTGGACCCGCCCGCGGGCGCCGCCGTGGAGGACATCGCCTGGACGGCCATCCCCGCCGAGGGCGGCCCTGAGGCGCTCAGCGCGCGCCTGCCCCGGGCCCCGGCGGGGGCTGAGGTCGTGTACCGCCTCCTGTGGTCTGACCTGAGCACCGGGGAGACGGCGAGCTCCGATGGCGGCCGGGCCTCGGCGCTCTACCGCTTCTGGGTCGGCGACGTCGAGCCGGTGTGGTGTGAGGGCTTTGAGGGCGGCGCCCCGGGCTGGGTGGCCTCGGTCGGCGCGCCGGATCGGCCCCACGCCGGGGAGCCCTGGGTCAACCAGTGGGAGGTGGCGGCGCCGGAGGGCGGCGGCTTCAACCCCGACGCGGCTTACGAGGGCACGAAGGTCTTGGGCACGGCGGTGACCGGCGAAGGACGCTACTTACCCAACAACGTCCAGCAGGTGACCTCCCCGGCCCTCGATCTCACCGGCGCCAGCGCGACGACGGCGAGACTGCGCTTCTGGCGCTGGCTGAGCGTCGAGTCCTACGTCTACGACCAGGCCGCGCTCTGGCGCTGGGAGGGCGGGGCGCCGGTCTTGTGGTGGACGAGCGAGGCCGGGGTGACCGGCGCTGACGCGATCCTCGACCAAGGCTGGACAGCCGTGGACCTCGACGTGCGGGATCTCGCCGAGGTGGGGGAGACCCAGCTCACCTGGAGCCTCAGCGCCGATCCGGGCCTTGAGTACGGCGGCTGGAAGCTCGACTCCTTGTGCCTCTACACCCTCGCCGACGCCCCGCGGCACTACCGGGCCCAAGACCTCAGCGCGTCCGACGACGGCGACGAGGTGACCGTGCGCTGGTCGAGCCCCTGGGTGCGGCCCTTGTACGCGACGGCCTTGGTGCGGCGACGGGACGCCCCGCCGACGAGCGCCACGGACGGCGAGCTGCTGGAGCTCGACCTCAGCCCCGAGCCCGGCGAAGAGAAGGTCTTTGTCGATACGAGCCTGCTCCCCGGGGAGACGGCCTGGTACGCCGTCTTCGCCGCCGAGGACGCCGAGGGCCTGCTCACCGAGGCCGTCGAGGGCGAGAACCTCGATCAGGGCGGCGTGCCCGAGGACGAGCCGCCGCCGGACACCTCACCCCCAGAGGAGACGCCGACGGACAGCGGCGGGGATCCCGCCGAGGTCGAGCGCCCGAAGGAGCCGCGCTTGTCTTGTGCGGCGGGGCCCGCGCCCGGGGGCCTCGGCCTCGCCCTGGCGGCGCTCAGCCTTTGGCGGAGGCGGCGAAGCCGATGACGGCGCCGCCGGGGACCCGCAAGAACACCTCGTCCGCGCCGTAGAAGGTTGTGCGCCGGGCGACGACGACGCTCGTCGTGCCTTCGGTGGCGGCGATGAGCTCGTCGAGATCCTCGACCTTGGCGTAGAGCATGGCCGGGGAGGGGCGGTCGGCGAGGGCGGGGTCGTCGTGGAAGAGGCTGGCGTGGGTCTGGAGCATGACCGTCATGTCGTCCTTCGCCAAGAGCACGAAGCCCAGGCGATCCTCGTGGTCAACGCTCGTGATGAGCGTGAAGCCGAGCTGGTCGATCCAGAAGGGCAAGGCGGACTCGATCTCGTGCACCGGGAGGATCGGCGCGATGCTGGTGATCTGAACAGGCATACAGTCTCCGACGCGGGGAATGCCATTTGCCCGGCTGGGGCGGAGGCGTCAAGGGGAGGTGCAGATGTCCTTGTGCGCGGCCGCCAACGCGAGCAAGAAGCGGTCTTGTACAAAGACTATGGAGCCGTCCTCTTCGACGATGCCGCTTAACAGCAAGAGCGCGAACGCTTGCTTGTAGGTGAGCGTTGGGCACAACGAGCGT
The DNA here is from genome assembly GCA_023150845.1 of Myxococcota bacterium. GTDB lineage: Bacteria > Myxococcota_A > UBA796 > UBA796 > CAJQPC01 > JADKFE01. The sequence goes on from JAKLKD010000092.1 coordinate 21,301, forward strand.
GCGACCCCGAGCAGCCCCGCGACTTGCGGCGCGGCGAAGGATGTGCCGCTTTCGCGTCGGTAACCCCCTTCGTGATCCAGGACGCAGACGCCATCGCCCGACGACCACGCGCCCAAGGGGAGGTCGTCTACGCGGCTTGCGTACTCCGCAGGGATGTTGTTCCTGTCCACCGCAGAGATCGCCAATACTCCTTCGACGTTGGCGGGCCAGAACGCAGTGGCGGGGACGCCGGGTCCGCCGTTCCCAGCAGCGGCGACCAAGATCACATCCTTGCTAAGCGCATAATTGATGGCCTCCACGACGACTGCGGGGGCCTCGCCGCGTCCGCCAAAGGACATGTTGATCACCGATACGTCGGCGTTGCTCGCGGCGATGATCGCCCGCGCGATGTCATCGCCGCTCGCGTTCTCCGCGGCCAGGGCGGGGTAGCTGCGCACCCAGAGATAGGCGCCGCCGTAATTTAGGCTTGCGAGCCCGAGGCCATTGTTTGTGTTTGCGGCGACTCGGCCAGCCACAGCGGTTCCGTGGCCATGTTGATCAGAGTCAACGGCCGGGATCACGAGGCCGTAGAGGTCTTCGTGGAAACCGTTGACGCCGGTGTCGATGACCGCGACGGTTTGCGGGGTGGCATAGCGCTGCAGCTCGGCGAGGAGCTGCAGCGCAAGGTCGTTCCCGTTCACTACG
>JAKLKD010000429.1 GCA_023150845.1 Myxococcota bacterium
GACGGCCTGCACCAGCCCGGTCGCCAGGTGCACCAGCCAGTCCCCGCGCCGGATGTGGGCTCGCTCATGCGCCAGGACGGCGTGAAGCGTGAGGGGCGCCCAGCCCTTGGCCGCGGCGGGCAGCAGCACGACCGGCCGCCAGGCCCCCCAGGTCAGCGGCCCGTGGAGTCCCTCGACGAAGCCTAGCCCAGGGTCAGCGGAGTCGGGGACGGCCCGCAGGGTGAGCCGCCGCAGGGCCCATAAGTCGAGGAGGAGCGCCGTAAGGCCGACGGCGGCGCCAAGCGCCCAGACGGCGAGGGCGGGGCCCGCGTCGAGGGCGATCGCCGCGCCACGGAGGGCAGCGATCGGCACGAGCAGGGGCGCGCCGAGCAGCGCCACCAGCCAGACGGCGTGCCGTTGGGCCGCTGAGGCCCGGCGGAGCGGCCCCGCGGTGAGCAGCCCAGCGCCGACGAGGCCCACGGTGGCCTTCAGCGAGCCGTCGATCAGCGCGCCAGCGGCGATCGCGAGCAGCGGAGGCGTGTTCATCGGCCGTCCTGGCGGGCGCTGGCGATGGCGGCCTCCAGGGCCTCGCGCTCGCCCGGCGCCAAGGAGGCGTCGGAGACGAGCGCCAAGGCCGCCCGCGCGGGGGAGCCCGCGAAGAAGGTCTCCACCACACGCCAGAGCGCCGCACGGCTGGCCGCCTCCTGGCCCTCGGTGGGCGCGTAGACGTACCGTTTGCCCTCCGCCGTGTGCCGAAGGTGGCCCTTGGTCTCCAGCGTGGTCATGAGGGCGCGCACCGTGGAGTAGGTAGGCGGATCCTCAAGCTCGGCGCGCACCTCGCCGACCGTCGCGCGGCCGACGCGGTGGAGGATGTCCATGATCTGCCGTTCGCGGCGGGAGAGTGGGTCAGACATGCGGGATTTATAGCACACTCAGCGCCGCGCCGCGCGAGGGCTGAGGTGCCCAGGGGGGCTCGGCGTCTGCTCAGGGGTGCTTGGTCTGGGCGGCGTCACCAAGCGCGCCCGAGCCTCCCTTCGAGCTGAGGGCCGTGTATGCTCCCTACCATGCGCCGACGCCAACTCATCCCCCTGTTGTTCGTCTTTGCCCCAGCCTTGGGGTGCGAAGGGCGCAAAGACACGCCCAGCGAGACGGCCACCACAGGCAGTCAAGACTCCGCCCGTCAAGACTCCGCGAGCCAAGACTCCGACAGTGAAGACTCAGCGCCCGACTCGGACACGGGCTCGGCGACGACGGTCTGGGACTGCACGTTTGACCTGGCCCTCGCCGACACCGCGGGTGGAGGCCGTCGTGTGACGCTCACCGCGCTGGACACGACGGGGGTGACGGGGGTGACGCTGGGCGGGAGCCCGCTCACCGACCTCACCATCGAGGACGCCACCCACGTCTCCGGGGTGCCAGGGGCGCATGAGCCGGGCGTGGTGGACGTGGTGCTCTCTCGGGAGGGCCTGACGGAGCAGCGCTGCGTCGGGGCCTTCGAGTACTGGACCCCCGCGCAGATCAACGGGGTCGTGGTCTACCTCGACGCCGACAAAGGGGTGACCGACGCGGGAGCTGGGGCGGTCGGCGCGTGGCTTGACCAGTCTGGGAGCGGTCACGACTTCATTCAGTCGAGCGTGGTGAGCCAGCCGACCCGGGTGAAGGCCGTCTTTGGGGATCTGCCGACGATCCGGTTTCGCCCCGACCAGCACCTCAGACGATCAGCGCCCCTCGATCTGAGCGCGGAGGGCTCGTCGATCTTCGCGGTGGCGGCCTGGACCTCCGCGGACGCCGAGGCCACGGGGAGCTCAGGCAACGTGCCGCTGACGATCGTGGGCGACAACACCGGCGCCTATGGCGCCTTCGGCGCCGCCGCTGGCGCCGTCGCGAGCAACCACTACGTCGGCGGCCCGGTCACCGTCACACGCGGCGAGGGCCTGAATGACGGCGTGGCTCGGCTCATCGGCGCGGCGTATGACACCGAGGTCGTCGTCAAGCTCTTCGTGGGCAACAACCAGGTGGGCGTTGACGAGGGCTCGGCGCCCTTGGTGGGCGCGAACAGCGTCGACACGATCGGCGCGGGTTACCCCGGCGCAGACGG
>JAKLKD010000093.1:0-15157 GCA_023150845.1 Myxococcota bacterium
TCACCCACGGCACCCTGCGCGTTCAGCTTGAGCTGGACGGCGAGACCATCCTGCGCGCGGGCGCGGAGATCGGCTACCTGCACCGCGGGTACGAGAAGCAGTCCGAGACCGTGTTCTACAACATGGTCGTGCCCTACGCCGAGCGCATGAACTACTGCTCGACGATCCACAACGCGAGCGCCTGGTGCTACGCCGTGGAGCAGCTCATGGGCATCGAGGCCCCGCCTCGCGCCCAGGCCATCCGGGTCATCACCTCGGAGATGGCGCGCATCACCGACCACTGCGTCTGCCTCGGCGCGAACATGGTGGACCTCGGCGCGCTCACCAACTTCTGGTACCTCAACAACGTGCGCGAGAAGATGCTCTTCTTGTTCCAAGAGCTCTCCGGCGCCCGCATGATGACCAACTACCCCCGCATCGGCGGCGTGGTGCAGGACCTCCCCGACGGCTGGGTCGCCAAGCTGCGCAAGGCGATGGAGGACATGCAGGGCCTCGTCGGTGACGTGAAGGACCTCGTCACCAACAACCGCATCTTCATTGACCGCACCCAAGGGGTGTGCCCCATCTCCAAAGAGATGGCGCTCAACTTCGGCTGGACCGGCCCCTGCCTGCGCTCCACCGGGTTCACGATGGACCTGCGGAAGGACCAGCCCTACTGGGGTTATGAGCGCTACGACTTCAAGGTGCCCGTCTACCAGAACGGCGACACCATGGACCGCCTGCTCATCCGCTTCGATGAGCTTGAGGAGTCCCGGAAGATCATCCTCCAGGCGCTGGACAAGCTCCCCGACGGCCCGCACCTCATCGACGACCACCTCGTCGTGCTGCCGGAGAAGGACAAGGTCTACAACCAGATGGAGGCCCTCATCAACCACTTCAAGCTGGTGATGCACGGCGTCCGTCCGCCCAAGGGCGAGATCTACTCCTGCACCGAGAGCCCCAACGGCGAGCTCGGGTTCTACATCATCTCGGACGGCAGCCCGCGCGCTTGGCGTGTGCGGGTGCGCCCCCCCTGCTTCGCGAACTACTCCGCGTTCCCCCAGATGCTCAAGGGCGCGATGGTCGCGGACGTGGCGGCGGCGCTCGGCTCCATCAACATCATCGCCGGTGAGCTGGACCGGTAGGAGTGCGTTGAGCGATGTCCCACGACCAGAAGTCCATCCACCTCCGGGACATGCACGGGCTCACCGTGCGGGGGCCCGTGGAGTGGACGGAAGAAGAGAAGGCCGAGATCGCGGCGATCGTCGCGAAGTACCCCACCCAGCGCTCGGCCATCATGCCGGTGCTGTGGAAGGCCCAGCGTAAGTGGGGCTGGCTGCAGTTCGACGTGCTCAAGCTCGTCGCGGCCACGCTCTCGCTCAAGCCCTCTGAGGTGCTTGAGGTCGCGACCTTCTACACGATGTTTAAGAAGGAGCCGACGGGCCGGTACCTGATTCAGGCCTGCCACACGCTCTCCTGCGCCCTGCTCGGCGCCGACCGCATCATCCGGCACATCGAGCAGAAGCTTCAGCTCGACGAGCACGGCAACAGCCCCGACGGCAAGTTCACCCTCATGCGGGTGGAGTGCCTCGCGGCCTGCGGCTCCGGGCCGATGATGCAGATCAACGACGACTTCTATGAGCTGCTCACGGAGCAGAAGGTGGACGAGATCCTCGACGCGATGGCGGCGGATCGCCCCCTCCCCGTGCCCCGACCTGAGGTGGACCAGTGGACGTATACCCCCGTATCCTGAGTCGAATCTGGGGTGTTCCGGGCTCGCACACCCTCGCGGTGGCCGAGCAGCACGGCGCCTACAACGCGGCCCGCAAGGCCCTGGCGATGAGCCCGGCGGAGGTCACCGACGTCGTCCTCAAGTCGGGGCTGCGTGGTCGTGGCGGCGCGGGCTTCCCGACGGGCCGGAAGTGGACCTTCGTGCCTCCGCCTGAGAAGCGCGGCGGCAAGCCGGTCTACCTCCTGTGCAACGCGGACGAGTCCGAGCCGGGCACGTTTAAGGACCGCTTCTGCATGTGGAACGACCCCCACCAGCTCATCGAGGGGATGATCATCGCCTCGCACGCGCTGGGGGTTCGTCGGGCCTACATCTACCTGCGCGGCGAGTTCGCGTATGTGCAGAAGCGCCTGGACGAGGCGCTCGCTGAGGCCTACGCCAAGGGTTACCTCGGCGAGAACATCTTCGGCACCGGCATCTCCTTCGACCTGTACACCCACCTCGGCGCGGGCGCGTACATCTGCGGCGAAGAGACGGCGCTCATCAGCTCGATCGAGGGCTACAAGGGCTGCCATCGGCACCGAGCAGTCGCCGGGCACCAAGCTCTTCTCTTGCTCCGGCCACATCATGAAGCCCGGCGTGTACGAGATCCCCCTCGGCACCCCCATGATGGACCTGCTCAACAAGTGGTGCGGCGGCCTGCGCCCCGGCCGCAAGCTCAAGGCGATCATCCCCGGCGGCTCGTCCGTGCCGGTGATGACCCCCGCCGAGGTCGAGCAGGCGAACATGGACTACGAGTCCATCAACAAGGTCGCCGGGTCATACCTGGGCTCCGGCGGCTTCATCGTCATGGACGACACCACCGACATGGTGGACGCCCTGACCAACCTCCTGCGCTTCTACGCGCATGAGTCCTGCGGTCAGTGTACGCCCTGCCGCGAAGGCAGCGCCTGGATGTACAACATCCTCTGCCGCCTGCGCGATGGCCTGGCCACCGAAGACGACCTCGTCGCCTTGCGGGACCTCGCCGACAACATCCACTCCCGCACCATCTGCTTCTTCGGCGCGTCCGCCGCGATGCCCGTTCAGAGCTTCGTCACCAAGTTCCGCGATGAGTTTGTCGCCCGCGTCGAGTCCGCTCGCGCTGGGCTTCCGGCTGGCCTCGCGGTGGCGAAGTAGGAGGACCGATGCCCTTGGTCAAAGTCAACGGGATCGCCGTCGAGGTGCCGCCAGGCACCAACATGATCGAGGCCGCCAAGAAGGTCGGGGTCGAGATCCCGCACTACTGCTACCACCCGCACCTCAGCGTCGCTGGCAACTGCCGGATGTGCCTCGTCGACGTCGAGGCGGGCGGCCGTGGCCCGGACATCGCCTGCAACATGGCGGCCACCGAGGGCCTCGCGATCCGCACGGACACCCCCAAGGTGACCCAGATGCGGAAGTCCGTGATGGAGTTCTTGCTGGTCAACCACCCCCTGGACTGTCCGATCTGTGACCAGTCCGGGGAGTGCCGCCTGCAGGACTACTACATGGAGTATGGCCAGCACGACTCCCGGCTCGCCGACGCCAAGATGGGCAAAGGCAAACGCCAGGACATCGGCGACCAGATCGTGCTCGACGCGGAGCGCTGCGTGCAGTGCTCACGCTGCGTGCGCTTCTCCGACGAGGTCACGGGCACGGGTGAGCTGCGCCTGTTCAACCGCAGCAACCAGACCCAGATCGGCATCTTCCCCGGCGTGCGCCTCTCGCACCAGTACCAGGGGAACCTCGCCGACATCTGCCCCGTCGGCGCCTTGACCTTGAAGGACTTCCGCTTCAAGAAGCGCGTCTGGTGGCTCAAGGAGTCGGAGTCGGTCTGCGGCGGCTGCGCCACGGGCTGCAACACCCTCGTCCACCACCAGGACAACGAGGTCTACCGCTTCACCCCCCGTCGCAACGACGAGGTGAACAAGTCCTGGATCTGCGACCAGGGCCGCCTCTCCTACAAGGACGTCACGAGCCTCAAGCGCCTCACCGGCGCGAAGGTCAACGGCCAGCGGGCGGAGCTCCCCGAGGCGGCGAACGCCGCGGCGATGCTGCTCAAGGGCGCGAAGGTCGGTGTGGTGTTCGGCGCGAAGGCGACCACCGAGGCCAACTGGGCCGCGGTGAAGCTCGTGCGCGCCCGGCTGCCGAGCGCCCGGGCCTACGTCATCGAGGGCAACGACCCCGACGCCTTCACCTACCAGGACGAGATCCTCGTGGACTCGGACAAGACCCCGAACCGCTTCGGCGCGGCGCTCACCGCGAGCCAGCTCGGCTCGGTGGGCGACGCCGAGGCGCTCAAGGCGGCCTTGGCCGCCGGGGAGATCGACGCGCTGCTCGTGCTCCAGGACGACGTCATCGGGCGCCTGGGCATCGCCGCGCCGAAGGCCCTGGTCTACGTCGGCACCTTCAAGAACGCCACCGCCACCGCCGCCGCCGTCGTGCTGCCCGCCGCCCACTCCATCGAGCAGGCTGGCACCTGGATCAACCGCCAGGGCCGCGTGCAGCGGCTGCGGAAGACCGTCGCCCCCGCCGGGGACAGCGTCGCGGACTACAGCGCCGTGGACGCCATCGGCCGGGCCTTTGGCGGCGCCGTCATCCCCGAGATGCCCGCCGCGATCTTCCAGGAGCTCGCCGCGGGCGTGAAGGCGCTCAACGGCCTCACGCTCAAGGGCTTAGGCCACGGCGGACAGCTCATCACCCTCTCTGCGCCGAGCGCTGGGGCTGACCAGCCCGGCCAGGCCGCGCCAGCCAAGTAGTTGGACCCTCGCGCTCCAAGGACCTCCGATGTCTGAGACTATGCTCACGGTCATCCTCGCGCTGGTGAAGTGCGTCTTCTCCGTCGCGTTCGTGATGCAGATCGTGCCGCTGCTCATCTGGGCGGAACGTAAGGGCGCGGCCTACATCCAGGACCGCCCCGGCCCCAACCGCGCGCACATCCTCGGCGTTCGGGCGGGCGGGCTCATCCACACCCTGCCCGACGTCTTTAAGCTCATCACCAAAGAGGACGTGGTCCCCTCCCACGTCTTCAGGCCGCTGTGGGCCTTGGCGCCGATCATCTCGATGTCGGTGGCCTTGGTGACCTTCTCCGTGGTGCCTTGGGGTGACCAGATCCTCATCCCGGCGGAGATCGCCGAGAAGTACCTCGGCACGACGGGCCCCCTGGCGGTGAAGCTCCAGGTCGCGGACATCGACGGCGGGCTGCTCTACATCCTGGCGATGACGTCTTTGGGCGTCTACGGCATCATGCTCGCGGGTTGGTCGTCGAACAACAAGTTCTCGCTGCTCGGCGGCCTGCGCAGCGCGGCCCAGATGGTCAGCTACGAGCTCGCCATGGGCATGGGCGTCGTCGCGATGTTCATGACCTACGGCACGACGCGCCTCGACGAGATCATGCAGATTCAGGCGGAGTCGATCCTCAACTGGGGCGTGCTCCTGAGCCCCCCGGTCGGCGTCATCGCCTTCGTGCTGTTCTGGGTCGCCGCCTTCGCCGAGTGTAACCGCAACCCCTTCGACCTCCCCGAGGGTGAGGCGGAGCTGGTCGCCGGGTACCACACCGAGTACAGCTCCCTGCGCTTCGCGCTCTTCTTCATGGCCGAGTACGCGAACATGGTCGTGGCCTCCTCGGTCACCGCCACCCTGTTCTTCGGGGGCTACAACATCCCCTTCGTGAACGGGGCGATGCTTCGCGAGAACATCGACCTCGTGCTCATGGCCATCGGCCTCGGCGGCGGTCTGTTCTTCCTCTTCGCCACCAGCGTCGCTTACGGCCGCCGGAAGGACCCCTTCTACGCCGCGATGGACGCCTTCAAAGGCCCCCGCCCCAACAAGCTCGCCCCCACCAGCGGCCTGAACGGGCTCCTCTACCGCGCCCTGCATGACGACACCCTGCGCCAGCACGAGTGGAAGATCTTCACGGCGATCTGGGCGGGCGCGGCCTTGGCCCACTTCGGCCTCATCGGCCTCGGCGCGATGAAGATCGCCTCGGGGATGCCGCTGCTCACGGAGATCATCGTCTTCGTGACCCAGCTCAACGCCTTCGTCGTCAAGGTGCTCTTCGGCTGCTGGATGTTCATCTGGGTGCGCTGGACGCTCCCGCGCTTCCGCTACGACCAGCTCATGGACTTGGGCTGGAAGTACATGCTGCCCATCGGCCTGGTCAACATCCTCTTGGCCGCGGTCTGGCTGCTCATTGACGCCAACGCCATGCGCCTCTACGCCGCCATCCCTTAGGAGCCCTCGATGTCTGACGTCATCCCGGCGATCAAGAAGCGTAAGCTCAGCACCTCTGAGTCGATCTACCTGGTCGAGGTGCTCAAGGGCATGGCCATCACCATGGGCCATGTCATCAAGAACATCATCGGCGAGCTCAAGGGTCAGTCCACGTTCGACACGATGGAGTACCCCGAGGTTCGGAAGCCCGTGAACGACCGCTTCAAGGGCGCGCACCGCCTGACGACGCGGCCCGACGGCAAGTACAAGTGTGTCGCCTGCATGTGCTGCTCCACGGCCTGCCCGGCCAAGTGCATCAGCATCGTCGCCGGTGAAGACGCCGACGATCCCATTGAGAAGTACCCGGTGCGCTTCGACATCGACATGCTGCGGTGCATCTACTGCGGCTTCTGCGTCGAGGCCTGCCCCAAGGACGCGATCCGTATGGACACGCGCATCTATGAGATCAACGCCTTCTCGCGTCAGGACATGATCCACACGCGGGACTACATGCGGGATCTCATGGCTGGGGATAAGCCGGAGGCCGAGCAGTGGTATCGGGAGAACCCCCAGCACTCCCCCGAGGGCTTCCTCGGCGAAGTTCCACCCGTCATCCCCTGAGCTTTTGCGCTCGTGCGCACACGCAGGCGGTTCTGGTACGCGGATGTTTGAAGCCCTCCTCTTCTACACGTTCTCTGTGCTCGCGGTCTTCGCGGGCGCGATGGTCATCACCCGGCGGAACGCCGCGTCTAGCGCCATCGCGCTCGTCGCGAGCTTCTTCTGCCTCGCGTCCATGTACGCGATGCTCGGGGCCCACTTCGTCGCCGTCATCCAGATCCTGGTGTACGCCGGCGCGATCATGGTCCTGTTCATCTTCGTGATCATGGTGCTCAACCTGCGCGAAGACAACGACCCAGGGTGGAACCTCTCCCCCCGGGCGGTGCTCGGCGCGGGCGTCGGTGGCCTCGTCGGGCTCACGGTGTTTGTCGGCGCCTCCGCCGCGCGCAGCGCGACGTTTATGCCCGCGGACAAGCTCGATCCTGGCTTCGGCACCATCGAGCAGATCGGGTACACCCTCTTCTCCGGCCGTTACCTGCTGCCCTTCGAGGTGGTCTCCGCGCTCCTGACGGTCGCGGTCGTCGGCGCGGTCGTGCTGGCCAAGAAGGAGCTGTGATGGAACAGGTCGGCCTCTTCCCGGTGCTCGCGGTCTCCGCGGCGCTGTTCCTCCTGGGGGTGATCGGCGTCTTGACGCGCCGCAACATCCTCATCGTGCTCATGAGCGTCGAGCTGATGCTCAACGCCGTGAACCTCTCGTTTGTCGCCTTCGCGCGGCATCACGGCACCCTCGATGGCCACGTCTTCGCGGTCTTCGTGATGGCGGTGGCCGCGGCCGAGGCTGGAGTCGGCCTCGCGTTGGTCATTCTGCTGTACCGCAACCGACACAAGGTCGATCTCGACGACCTCAACCTCTTGAAAGGCTGAGTCCGTGAGCCCCAATCTGCTCCCCCTGGTGCCTGGGCTCCCCCTGCTCGGCGCCGTCGTCAACGCGGTCCTCGGGCCGCGTGTGCCGCGTCCGGTGACGGGCGCGATCGCCACTCTGGCCGTCGCGGCGTCCGCCGTGCTCTCCTTCATGACCCTCGCCAGCTTCATGGGCGGCGGTCACGGGGATGAGCACCACGCCGTCGAGCCCCTGACCTACACGCTCTACACCTGGATGCAGGTGGGGGGCTTCAAGGCCGACATCGGCTTCTTGGCCGACCCGCTGTCCGCGGTGATGATGTGTGTCATCACCGGCATCGGCTCGCTCATCCACCTGTACTCGTCGGCCTACATGGACGACGCCAAGGATGAGCGCTCGGTCTGGCGCTTCTTCTCCTACCTGAACCTCTTCGTCTTCGCGATGTTGTTGCTCGTCATGGGCGACAACTTCTTGCTGATGTTCGTCGGCTGGGAAGGCGTTGGCGTCTGCTCCTACCTGCTCATCGGGTTCTGGTTCTCGGACACGGCGAACGCGGTGGCGGGCAAGAAGGCCTTCGTCACGAACCGCGTCGGCGACTTCATGTTCATCCTCGGCCTGTTCTGGCTGTACTGGTCGCTCGGCGACAAGGCCACGATGAACTTCGCCGAGCTGCAGCAGGTCATCGCCGCCAACCCCGCCCTCGTCGGTGGGGTAGGGGGCCTGGTCGTGACCGGCGTCTGTATGCTCTTCTTCGGCGGCGCCACGGGCAAGAGCGCGCAGATCCCGCTCTACGTCTGGCTGCCCGACGCTATGGCGGGCCCGACCCCGGTGTCGGCGCTCATCCACGCCGCGACGATGGTGACCGCCGGCATCTACATGATCTGCCGGCTGAACTTCCTCTACGTCATGAGCCCCATGGCCATGGGCCTCGTCGCCTTGACGGGCGCGCTCACGGCCTTCTTCGCGGCGACCATCGCCATCACCCAGAACGACATCAAGAAGGTGCTGGCCTACTCCACGGTCAGCCAGCTCGGCTTCATGTTCTTGGGCGTCGGCATCGGCGCGTTCACCGCGGGCTTCTTCCACGTCTTGACCCACGCCTTCTTTAAGGCCCTGATGTTCCTCGGGTCGGGCTCCATCATCCACGCCCTGCACCACGAGCAGGACATGCGGCGGATGGGCGGGCTGCGGAAGTACATGCCCGTGACCTTCTGGACCTTCACCGCGGGTTACCTCGCGATCATCGGGTTCCCGCTGACCTCGGGCTTCTTCTCGAAGGATGAGATCCTCTGGCTCACCTTCATCACCCCGCCCGAGCGCGTCGCGCTCTTTGGTGAGTGGGTGAACGTCGCGGGCATCTGCTACGGCCTCGCCTTGGTGACGGCCTTGCTCACGGCCTTCTACATGAGCCGCCTCTACTTCTTGACCTTCTTCGGGGAGTACCGCGGCGGCCAGGCCCACGACGACCACGGCCACGACGCGCATAGCCATGACGCGCATGGTCACGGCCATCACGACGATCACGGCCACGGCCACACCCCCCACGAGTCGCCTTGGCCGATCACCGTGCCGCTCATCGTGCTCGCGGTGCTGAGCCTCTTCGGCGGGTTCTTGAACACGCCGCACTGGTTCCCGGTCGGCGCCCATGAGGTGCTGCACCACTTCTTCGCCCCGGTGTTCGGCGCGTCGGAGAAGGCGCTCGGCGACTTCAACTGGCCGATGGTGGCGGACTACACCACGGCGGCGCTCACCCGCAGCACGGGCCAAGAGCTCTTCTTCATGAGCGTCACGCTCATCCTCATCGGCTTCTCCGTCGGCATCGCCTGGGTGGTGTACGGCAACAAGAAGGCGACGGACCACGGCGTGCAGCTCGACTACATCGCCACGGAGAGCGACCGGGTCTACCAGGGCTCGCTCAACAAGTGGTACATCGACGAGCTCTACGACGCCGTCATCCTCACGCCGACGCGCCTCATCAGCCGTCATGTGCTGTGGGCGGTGGTGGACGCCCAGCTCATCGATGGCCTGGTGAACTGGTGCGGCAAGGCCGCCCAGGGGCTCGCGCAGGGCTACGGCCGCATCTTCCAGACCGGCCGGGTGCAGGCCTACGCCTTGGGCGTAGCCGTCGGCACCTTCCTCATCGTCTTCGTCTACTCGATCGGGTGACTCGGTGGACCATATCCTCTCGATCTTGACCTTCTTGCCCCTCGCGGTCGGGCTGGGGTGCTTCGTGGCCCCCGACAAGGCGGCCTCGGGCCTCGCCCTGGTCGGGTCCCTCGTCACCTTGGCGCTCTCGTGGACGCTGTGGGGCAGCTACGACCCCTCGGGCGCTGAGTTTCAGCTCACCGAGACCATCCCCTGGATCCCCGACCTGGGCATCCACTACGCGGTCGGCATCGACGGCATCTCGCTCCTGCTCATCCTGCTCACCACGGTCTTGACCCCGGTGATCATCCTGAGCGCGACCCCGGCGGTGCACGAGCGGCTCAACCAGTACCTCGGCTGGATGATGGTGCTGGAGAGCGCCATGATCGGCACCTTCGTGGCGCTGGACACCTTCCTGTTCTACGTCTTCTGGGAGCTCATGCTCATCCCGATGTACTTCCTCATCGGGATCTGGGGCGGTGAGCGGCGCATCTACGCGACGATCAAGTTCTTCATCTACACGATGTTGGGCTCGCTCTTGATGCTCGTCGCGGTGCTGGGCCTGTACTTCATCTACGCTGAGCAGAACAACGGCCAGTACAGCGCGCTCCTGGTGGACCTCTACAAGCTCGACGTGCCCTACAACGTGCAGCTCTGGCTCTTCGCGGCCTTCGCCTTGGCCTTCGCGATCAAGGTGCCGATGTGGCCCCTGCACACCTGGCTCCCCGACGCGCACTTTGAGGCGCCGACGGGCGGCTCGGTGGTGCTGGCGGGCGTGCTCCTCAAGATGGGCACCTACGGCTTCGTGCGCTACGCCATGCCGCTCTTCCCCGAGGCGGCGGTGGCCTTCGCCCCGGCCATGGGCGCCCTCGCCGTCATCGGCATCGTGTACGGCGCCCTGGTCGCGATGGTGCAGGACGACATCAAGAAGCTCGTCGCCTACAGCTCCGTGAGCCACATGGGCTACGTCATGCTGGGCCTCTTCGCTCTGAACGCCCAGGGCGTGACCGGCGCGGTGTACCAGATGTTGGGCCACGGCCTCGCGACCGGCGCGCTGTTCCTCCTCGTCGGCGTGCTCTACGAGCGCCGCCACACCAAGGCCATCGCCGAGTACGGCGGCTTGGCCAAGGTCGTGCCGGTCTTCGCCTTCGTGTTCATGCTCGTGACCTTCGCGAGCGTCGGGCTCCCCGGCCTCAACGGCTTCATCGGCGAGTTCCTCATCCTGCTCGGCAGCTTCGAGCGCTCCCCGGTGCTGACCATCTTCGCGGCCTCGGGCGTCATCTTGGGCGCCATCTACATGCTGTGGATGTTCCAGCGCGTGATGTTTGGTCCGCTGACCAATGACAAGAACAAGGCGCTGCAGGACCTGACCACCCGCGAGCTGGTCTACCTCTCGCCGATCCTCGTGCTCATCGTCCTGATGGGCGTGTTCCCGCAGCCCTTCTTGGAGGTGATGCAGCCGTCGGTGGAGCGCGTCGTGCTCCGCCTGGCTGAGGCCACTCCCTCCGTTCCCCCCACCGCCTCGCTCTTTGATCCCTCGGCGGCCGCCGCTGTGGAAGCTGGGAGCCGCTGATGTCGCCCCTGACCCCTCCCCCGGTGCTGGTGCCCGAAGGGCTCTCCCAGGACCTCGCCGCTTTCGCCCCCGCCTTCGTCATCTTCGGCGCGGCGCTGATTATCCTCTTGTGGGAGGCCGTCGTGCGGCCCGCCGACAAGCGGGTGTTCATGGGCTTCTCGCTGACGGCGATCCTCGTCGCCTTGGGGCTCAACGTCGGCGTCGCCGTCGAGGACCGCCTCGGCTTCTCGGGCATGGTGTCGTTTGACGCCTACAGCGTCTTCTTCAACTCCGTGTTCTTGATCTCCGCCGCGCTCTCGACGCTCCTGTCCCACGACTACCTGGAGCGGGTCGGCGTGCGCATCGGCGAGTACTACTCGCTCGTGCTCTTCGGCCTGTTCGGGATGATGCTCCTGGGCATGGGCGCGGACCTGATGCTGCTCTTCGTCGGCATCGAGGTGATGTCCATCGCCTTCTACTGCCTCTCGGCGATCAAGCGCACCGACGCCCGCGGCATTGAGAGCGGCTTCAAGTACTTCATCATGGGCGCCTTCGCCTCGGGCATCCTGCTCTACGGCGTGTCCTTCGTGTACGGCGCCACGGGCACCACCTCGCTCCAGGGTATCCGCGCGGCGATCGAGGGCGGCGTGCACGGCGGGATGCTCGGCCTCGGCGTGGCCTTCATCATCGCGGGCTTCTTGTTCAAGATCGCCGCGGTGCCCTTCCACATGTGGGCCCCGGACGTCTACGAGGGCGCCCCGGCCTCGGTCACCGGCTACATGGCGACGGGCGTGAAGGCGGCGTCTTTCGCGGCCTTCGGTCGTGTGCTCTTTGTGGCCTTCTTGGGCCTCAAGGATGACTGGGCCGCCCCGCTCATGGTCATCGCCGCGGTGACGATGCTTCTGGGCAACCTCGTCGCGCTCGTGCAGGACGACCTCAAGCGTATGTTGGCCTACTCCTCCATCGCCCACGCCGGGTACATGCTCATGGCGCTCGTGGCGGTGGACGCCGAGAGCGTCGGGCTCAACGGCCAGGTCTCGGGCCTGCTGTTCTACCTGCTCGCCTACACCTTCATGAACCTCGGCGCCTTCGCGGTGCTGACGCTCATGGCTGGTGATCGGGACGACCTCACGAGCATCAAGGGCCTCGCCGGGCTCTCGACGCGGAACCCCGCCGTGGCCGCGGGCCTCGCGCTCTGCCTCTTCTCCCTCGCCGGCATCCCGCCGACCATGGGCTTCGTCGGCAAGTTCTACCTCTTCGCCGCGGCCGTGCGCGCCGACTACGTCGGTCTCGCCGTCATCGCCGCGCTCTCCGGGGCGATCGGGGTCTACTACTACCTGCGGCCCATCGTCGTGATGTTTATGCAGGAGGGCGGTGAGCCCCTGAGCATCCGCCCCACGGCGGCGAGCGTTGGCGCCTTGGCCATCGCCTCGGCGGCGATCCTCTACTTTGGCCTCTTCCCCAGCCAGCTCATCGAGCTGTGCCAGGCGGGTGTGCTCTCCCTCGTCGGGTGAGTGACCCCCTCGCGTGACGTTCCTACGGCGGGCCCTCGGGTCCGCCGTGGTCGTCTCTGGGGGTCTTGCGCGACGACATTTGCGGTGGCAGCCGAAGCACAGCTATAATCCCCCGAACGTCTCGACGTGGGCCTCCCCCTAGGCCTACCTGCTGGAGCCCTCCATGCGTACATCCGCCCTCTCCCTTGGCCTCACGGTGATGACGCTGCTCGCGGTCGGCTGCAAGTCTGGCGACTTAGAAGACAGCGGCGCCTCGGGTGACGGCGCGCTCAGCCGCTTCACGGTGGCCCCGCCCGCGGGCGGCCTCGGGCAGTCCATGGCGGTGACCGTGCTCGCCGACTCCAGCGCCTTTGAGTTTGGCGCGACCTCCCTGGACTTTGGCGACGGCATCCTCGTGGAGTCAGTCACGGTGCAGGACGGCTGGACGGCGGTGGCGGACATCGTCATCGACCCCACCACGGACATCGGCCAGCGCGACGTCACCGTCGAGATCGCTGGGAGCACGTCCGTCCTCGACCGCGCCTTCCGCGTCACCGAGGAGTTCTTCACCGTCACGCCGGATCGGGGCAAGCTCGGCGAGACCGTGGAGGTTGAGCTCGTCGGCACGAACACCCGCTGGAAGGCCGGGCGCACCTGGGCCAACTTCGGCGACGGCGTCGATGTGCTCGACGTGTCCGTGATCTCCGAGACCCTCCTCAACGCGACGATCTCCATCGACTCTGACGCGCCCCCCGGGCTGCGCGACGTCTACACCGAGGACAGCGGCAAGATCGTCACCCTCTACGACGGCTTCCAGGTGGACCGCATCGCCTTGGGCGCGGTGTTTGACCCCGTCGAGGCGGAGCAGGGTGACACGGTGGAGTTCACGGTCTTCGCCCGGGGGACGAACTTCCTCCAGGACGAGACGAACATCACCTTCTTTGACGGCGACGGCCTCAACCCCGACATTCGCGTTGACTCCATCACCGTGCTCGACGCCGAGAACCTCTGGGGGCGCATGACGCTCTCCAACGCCGCGGAGCTCGGCCTGCGCGACGTGCTGCTCACGACGGGAGAGGAGGGCCTCCGGATCCCCGACGCCTTCACCGTCATCGGCGGCGACTACTCCTTGGATGAGGTCGCCATCGACCTGCGCTTCACCGTGGTGCGTGGCCTCGACAACTCGTCAGGCGCCATCTCCGAGTCCGTGAGCGCCTCCTGCGTGTTCTTCATCCCGCTGGACCCGCCTTGTCCGTCGGGCGGCGGCATGGGCAGCAAGCCCGAGCCGACCCCCTATGACACCAACGCCATCGGGCCGATCACCGGGTCCGGCAGCTCCAGCGAGGACTGCCCCAACCCCACGACCTTCTCCGCCGGGGACTATGTCTGGCTGGAGTCGGACAAGAACATCGTCACCCTTGAGAAGCAGGTAGACGCCGCCTCGGGCATGATCACCTACGTCGGCGTCGGCCTGACCCTCGCGGACTACGTCACCGACAACGTCTACGACCTGCACCTCCAAGGCGACCCCGAGGGGCTCGCTGAAGAGATCGTCGAGCGGGTGCTCCCGACCGTGCCCTCGGACTGGTCGATGATCTCGCCGCAGCTCTGGGGCAACTACACCCACGACCGCACCCAGGACTTCGTCTACTCCTGGACCCCGGCGATGACCTACCCCGACGCCATCTTCGTCACCTCCATCTCCGGCACGACCTGGGCGGAGACGGGCGACCCCGGCCTCGCCATCTCGATCCCCTGGGATGACGGCGAGCACACCTACTTCGGCTCGGAGCTCATCAACTTCGACCCCAACCCCGTGTCGTTCACGGCCTACAGCTACATCCAGGGCCCGGAGTTCGGTCTCAAGAACTCGATCTACCAGGAGAACCAGTCCGAGAGCTACATCTACCTCGGCGCCTCCATGGTGCTCAAGTAAGCCCCTCTCTGGGAGTCTCCCCCATGCGTCCGGTCCCTCTGCGCGCGGGTGCCTTCACCCTCGCGACCGCGCTTCTGAGCGGCGGCTGCACCGAGAATGAGTTTATCGCTCAGCCCTTCGACAACATCGCCGTGGTCACGGGCGACTTTGACTTCGTCGAGTCCACCCTGCTCCGCCAAGAGATCGCCTACCAGCGCTACGAGGGCTACATCTGCTGCGCCTCGTACGACCCGAGCATCGACCCCGACGGCATCGCCCAGAAGGCCGAGAGCCTCTTCTTGGCGGTCAGCGCTGAAGGGCAGTCCGAGATCGACACCTACGACGCCGTCTTCGTGAACTCCGGCGCCCGGGGCTTCGGCGACTACGAGTACAACGGCATCGAAGACGACGACGACTTCGTGAAGGACCCCGAGGTCATCGAGCGGGTGCGGGCCTACGTCGAGGACCGCGGCCGTGTGCTCGTCGTCTCGGACTGGGCTTATGACCTCATCGAGGCCGTCTGGCCGGACAAGCTGGAGCTGGCTGGGGACGACCTCGCGTATGACGCCGCCCAGCTCGGCGTCGGCGGGCAGCGGGTCGCGGCCGAGGTCAAGAGCGACGTGCTGCGCAACCGCCTCCAGGCCGGCGCGGC
>JAKLKD010000093.1:15233-37099 GCA_023150845.1 Myxococcota bacterium
CCAAGACGTGACCGTCCACCTCAGCGGTGACGTCAACTTCCGCCCTGACGGCGGCGACGGCGTGAGCGTCGTCCCCGACTCGCCCTTGCTCGTGTCCTTCGCCGCGGGGCGTGGGCTCGTGGTGTACTCCTCCTTCCACTGGGACGCCCAGACCGCGGCGCTCTCCGACGAGATCCTCCTGGGGCTCATCGAAGGATTAGACCCTGGAAACGCCGAAGATCAAGCAGATGACGAGGTGGCGGATGCGCAGTGAGTCTCGGGCGCTCGGCCTCGGCGGCGGCCTCCTCATGGCCCTGGCCTTGGGCGCCTGCACAGAGAACAACTTCTACACCCAGAAGCACACCGACGTCTTCCAGCAGGCCCGGCGCAACACCGTCGACGTGCTGCTCGTCGTCGATAACTCCTGCTCGATGGTGGAGGAGCAGAACAAGCTCGCGTCCAACTTCCAGGCGTTCATCCAGTTCTTTCAAGGCGTTGACGTCGATTACCAGATCGGCGTGATCACGACGGACAACGAGGCCGAGGAGTTCTCCGGGCGCCTCGTCGGCGGCGATGACGAGGTCATCCTGCGCAGCGCAGACGGCCTCGTGCTGGAGCGTGTGGCCTGGGACCGCGACTGGGATCTGCCCGCGGGCGCGTCCTGGAGCCTCGACCCCACGATGATGACCGTCACCGGCAACGACCGCCGCGACGCCTGGTGCTCCGGCGTGAGCGCTTACGGCGCCGGTGACCTCGGCAGCCCCGGCGCCGAGAACCCGAGCTGCGGCGCCTCGGGCCCCGAGGCCGACGACACCGGCGGCGACACGGCCTCCGGCGACAGCGGGGCTGAAGAGAGCGGGGAGGGGACGGCGCCCGTCGTCGGTGACCTCATCATCAGCGAGCTGATGGTGGACCCCGCCGCCGTGGCCGACGAGCTCGGCGAGTGGGTCGAGCTGACCAACGTCTCCGACCACACCCTCGACCTCAGCGGCCTCACCGTGGCCGACGACGGCCGGAACGGCGCGACGATCCCCGCGGGCACGACCTTGGCCGCCGGGGAGCGCATCGTGCTCAGCCGCAGCGCCGACGACGCGGCCAACGGCGGGCTCACCGCCTCCGTCGCCCTCGCTGACGGCATGACCCTGAACAATGACGTGCTCATCCTGAAGCCTGACACTGAAGGCGCCGGGGAGATCTTCTCCGAGATGGTCGCCCAAGGCACGACGGGCACAGGCATCGAGATGGGGCTCGACGCGGCGCTCTCCGCGCTCTCCGAGCCGCTGCTCTCGACGACAAACGTCGGCTTCTTGCGGCCCGAAGCGAACCTCTCGCTCATCATCGTCTCCGATGAGAACGACTCCTCGCAGTACGCCGTCGACCACTACTACACCTACTTCGCCGGGCTCAAGGGCGACGCCGCGTTCCGCGACCACAGCCTGTTCAACCTCTCCGCCGTGGTCGGCAGCGAGGAGCCCCAGTTTGAGGGCGACCCCTCCTGCTCCTCCGATGACGGCGTCGCGAGCTTCGGCTCACGGTATGTGGACCTCGCCCAGCGCACGAACGGCCTCATCGAGTCCATCTGCGACGACGACTTCTCGCCCATCGCCCAGGAGCTCGGCCTGACGCTCTCGGGCCTCGTGGCGGAGTACGAGCTCTCCGAGCGCCCCCGGGAGGACACCCTGGAGGTGTCGTTGTACTCCTCGGCGAGCGAAGAAGACTTCGAGAAGGAGCTCGTCCGGGACGTGGACTACGTCTACGTCGTCGAGCGCAACAGCCTCCGGTTTGAGGAGGGCCAGGTGCCCCCCTCCCAGTGGTTCATCAAGGTCGAGTACGAGCTGCTGCCCAACGGCGCGGTTCAAGAGTCGGACACCGGCGAGGACGGCACCCCATGATCGTGTTGTTGCTGTGGAGCCTCGCGGCTTGCCAAGAGGAGCCCGAGTGCTCCGAGACCACCCCTTGCCCCTTCGGCGCGGTGTGTGAGCTGGGGGTCTGCGTCACCATCCCCTGCTCCACCTCGGCGCAGTGCGGCATGGAGGAGTACTGCGACAACCGGAGCTGCGTGGCCGGCTGCGCTGAAGACTCCGACTGTTACCCCGGCGACGTCTGCAACACCGAGTTCAACACCTGCGAGCCCCGGGGCTGCCGCGACACCCAGCTCGACTGCGACTTTAAGGAGTACTGCGACCAGGGCTCCGGCGACTGCTACGAGGCCGGCGGCTACTACTGCAAGCCCTGCTCCGACGACGACGACTGCGGCGGCAACGAGAACCTCTGCCTCGGCTTCGGCACCTCGGGCAGCTACTGCGGCGTGACCTGCGACACGAGCGAAGACTGCCCCGCGGGCTTCGACTGCTTGCCCATCGGCGACATCAGCGGCAACATCGTCGCTTACCAGTGCCTCACCTACTGCTGGCTCTACGACGAGGACGGTGAGGGCGGCGCGCCCCCGGTCGGCCTGCCGATGCCCGAGCCCGAGCCGGTCTGTGACGTGACGGAGGGCGCATGACGCCGCGCCTGCTGACGAGCCTCACCGTCGTCGGGCTCGTCGCCCTCTCCGCGTGTAAAGGCGCCGACGGCGAGGACACCGGCGAGGTCAACCTCGGCCCGACCCTCACCCACACCCCGCCGGACTCCGTCACCCAAGGCGCCACGCTCCCGCTGAGCGTCGTCGCCGAGGACAGCGACGGCGTGGCCTCGGTCACGGTCATCTACCGGGCCCAAGGTGAAGAGTACTGGTCGAGCGCGGAGCTTGTCGCCGCGGACGGCGTCTGGAGCGTCGAGCTCGCCGCCGATGACCTCGCGCCCCCGGCGATGGAGTACTACTTCAAGGCCTCGGACGAGGCCGAGCTGAGCGTGGTCTCCTACCTCCCCGCCGACCTGAGCGTCGAGGGCCCCTTCCTGGTGCCCGTGCTCTCCACGAGCCTCCCGCTGCCCTTCTTCGAAGACTTTGAGGTCGAGACCGGCGAGAACTTCTTGTCGGACATCGGCTGGGGCAGCGACGCCCAAGGCTTCCCCGGCTACGTCTGGAGCCTGAGCGCCACCCGGGCGTACTCCGGCGCGGTGAGCGCCTACCACGCCCGCGGCGTGGACGGCATCTCGGCGATGGAGGACTGGCTCATCTCCCCGGCCATCGACCTCTCCGGCCAAGACCGGGTGCAGGTGACCTGGCGGGAGTACGGCGCCTACGTCGAGGGGGCGAGCCACAAGCTCTACGCCTCGGTCGGCTCTCGGGATCCTGAAGACGGCGACTACGTGCTCATCGCGGAGCTGGAGCCCCCCGTTGAGGACGAGTGGTCCCGCTCCCCGCTCATCGAGCTGAGCGAGCTGTCCGGCGCCCGCGTGGTCTACCTGGCCTGGGTCTACGAGGGCAGCGATGTTGATGACTGGTACATTGACGACGTGCTCGTGCGGCCCCTCACCATCGACCTCACGAGCGAGCTGTCTTGGGCGCCGAACCCCGCGCACCCCGGCGAGACGACGACGCTGAGCCTCGATCTCCTGAACCTCGCCGACGCCAGCGCTGACAGCCTCACCGTCACGGCGAGCCTGCCTGAGGGCGGCGGTGCGTTCAGCGAGGCGACGGTCACCCTAGATGACGGCGTCGCCGCCTACGGGACGGCCTCGGCAGAGTTTGAGCTCACCATCGACCCGGCCTGGCCCGACAACAGCCCGGTGCCCATCACCTTCAACGTGAGTGACGGCCTCGACGAGTACAGCTTCGACGAGACCTTCATCGTCGGCTCGCCGACGACGGGCTCTCTGACCCTCGCCCTGAGCGGCGCCGGGCTCATGAATGTGTTCTTCGGGGTCGGCGACCCTGACGCCCCCACCTGGGAGCAGATGGTCTACAGCGGCGTGGCCCCCATCGGCGCGCTCACCGTCGAGGCGGACCTCACCGAGCAGCACGCGCTCCTGCCGCCCTCGGCGGGTCCGCTGCGCTGGTTCGCCCGCATCGACAGCGCCGCCTCGGGCCGGGTGACCGACCTCACCTTCGCCACCGGGTCCGAGCGCTGGGAGGCGTCGGTCACGCCGAACCTCGTGCTCGACGGCGAGACCTTGGTCTATGTGCCCGAGCCCCCGGAGCCGACGCTCAGCGGCGCCCGCGCCAGCGTCAGCCCCCTGACCCCTGGCGCTGAAGACGTTTCGCTCAGCTTCAGCCTCCGCAACGACGGCGGCGCCTTCGCGGGCCCGGTGTCCATCTCCTTGTCCAGCGCGGACGCCGACGTGGTGATCACCGACGGCGCCGCGCTCTCGGCGGACGCCGACGACCTGGAGCCCGGCGAGCAGCTCGCCTACAGCGACGTGTTCCGCTTCGCCGTGACGACGGACCACGTCAGCTCCTTGCCCATCACCGTGAACGTCGACGTCACCGACGGCCTGGAGTCTTGGAGCTTGCCCATCGAGCTCACCGTGCCCTGGCCGGTGATCAAGGTGACCTCCGTCGTCATCGACGATCGGATCGGCGGCGACAACGACGGCCTCCTGGATCCCGGCGAGACGGCGGATCTGGAGCTGGAGCTCACCAACGTCGGGGATCTCGACACCTTCGGCGTCGTGCAGGGCACCTTGAGCGTCGGGTCGGGCTCCGTCGTCGCCGCGACCCCACAGACCGCCGTAGAGACCGTCGGCTCCATGACCGTCGGCCGCACTCGCTCCGCCGACTTCAACCTGACCGTCGATTCCGGCGCCGCCTTGGGCGAGGCCCTCGACCTCGTGCTGACCTTCACCGACGGCACGGCGACCTACCTCGCCGACCTCCAGCTCATCATGGGGGAGCCGCCTTGGCTGTCGGTCACGCCGATCGACGACAACGTCGGCGACAACTACGACTTCACCTTCGATCTGCTCAACGTGCAGTACCGCTCCGACGGCAGCACCCTGGAGCTGAAGTTCATCTCCGCGACGGAGTTTGACCCCTCGAAGGCCTTCGTCGAGATGTGGGCCGTGCCGACGGCGGCGGACTACACCTACTACCGCCTCGTCTACCAGTCGGGCTCGGCGAAGCTCCAGGGCTACGCCTCGGGCGCGGGCTTCGTCACCTTGTTGTCCCCGACGGCCACCTTCCCCGACGCGAACACCCTCATCTTGAGCTGGCCCTTGGCGGACATGGGCCTGCTCACGACGAGCTTCAAGGCGGGCTTCGGCGCGGGCTGGTGCGGGAGCGTCACGGGCTCGTACTGCGACCACTTCCCCGACGGCTGGGGCTACTACTACTCGAGCTACAGCTCGTCGAGGTTCTTCACGCTGTCATGGTGAGCCGACCAACGGTGATGTTCCCCCTGGTCGCCCTCATGATGAGCGGCTGCAACTCCTTCGGCCTGCAAGAGCTCGACAGCTCCAGCGACGAATCCGGCGGCACGGGCCTCGACCCCTGCGCCGGTCAGCCCTTGTGTATCCAGTCCCTCGACCCGAGCTGGGGCCCCATCTCCGGGGGCACGACGGTGGAGCTGCGTGGGCGCGGCTTCGCTGAGGGCGCCGTGGTGAGCTTCGGCAGCGCGGCCCTGGACACGACGGTCCTCGACGACGACCTCGCGCTCATCACGACGCCGAAGGTCAACTCCGAGGCCTCCGTAGACGTGACCATCACCGCGGACGGGGAGACCTTCACGCTCTTTGATGGCTTCACCTACTCCGACGCCGACCCCGGCGACAGCGGCGGGGACGACAGCGGCGGCGTGAGCCCGACGGGCCTCGTCGGCGGCCTCGTCGAGCTGAGCTACTTCGCCGTCGGCTGCCCGAGCTGCTTCGGGGCCTCGGAAACCCTCGACTTCTCCGTCGCCGCGGCCCTGCACAGCCCGGTGAACGGCTCCTGGAGCGACAGCCTGCCCGCCCGGGGGAGCTGCGCCCGGGACCCCGCCACGTCGAGCCTCAGCTCCAGCTTCATCGACGTCGGCAGCCGCCTGTTCTTGAGCGCGGGGAGCCGCACCATCACCCTGAACGAGAGCGCCGGGGTGTACAGCGCCTCGGGCCTCGCCCAGTCCGACTACGTCAAGAACACCGCCTGGGACCTCTCGGCGACGGACGGCGGGAGCTGGGGCCCCTTCGAGGTGAACGACGTGCTGGAGACGGCGGAGGGCTTCACGGACCTGCAGCCCATCGCCATCGCTGAAGACGGCGCCCGGGCCTTCACGGCGAAGATCCGCTCCACAAACGCGAGCTTCACCTGGTCGCCGAGCGGCGTCACCGACAGCTTCATCCTGCGCCTGGACGTCTACAACCCCAACGGCACCGCGTTCATCGGCTCCATCCTCTGCCACAGCTCGGACTCCGGCGCCTTGACCGTGCCCTCCTCAGCCTTCTCCGGGATGCCGTCTGGCGGCCTCATGGCGGTCTGGATGTACCGTTACCAGACCAGCGAAGCCGTGCTGCCGACGAACGGGGCCACCTTGGAGTCCGCGGCGAGCATCGGGCTCTTGGGCACTGCGGTCTTGCAGTAGGGCCCACGCGCCCGGGAGAGCGCGCGGACGAGGCCCGAGGCTACTTCGTGGCCTCGGCGTTCGGCACGGCGCGCACCTCGAGGATGTCGATCTCCGCCTCAGCGAAGCCCGAGACCTTCATCTCGATCTCGACGCCTTCGGACCAGCGGAGGTTGAGCTCCTCGTCCTCTTTGGCGAGCTCCTGGAAGAGCGCCGAGGTCATCATGCGCTTGGGCGTGGTCTTGTCGCGGTCGGGCGGGGCCAAGGTGCCCACCATGACGGCCTCGTGCCGGGGCACGACGCCCTCGATGGGGATCTCGACCGTGTCGAGCACCTTATCGTTCCGATCCTTGATCGTGGCCTTGAGGATCACGTCGGTCATCACGAACTTGGACTTGTTCTGGAGCAAGAACTGGAAGACCGTGAGGTTCGACTTCCGCTGATCGAGCTGCAGCCAGGACGAGTTCTCGACGAAGACGTAACGATCGGGGTTGTAGAGGGGGTCGAAGTCCTCCCGCGCCTCTTTGCCGCCGAACAGGTAGCCGGGGATGACGTGGTCGTTCTTGACGTACCCATCGAGGCCGTCGGCTGAGCGGATGTGGTACCACACCCCACGTTTGCCGAGCATGTCGATGGTGGAGTCCTTCGCGACGGTGCCGATGGGCGCGCCGTCAGGCTTCGCGAGCACCGGCGCGTCGGGGAAGGTGACGAGGAGCTGGGTCATCGCCAGGCCACCCTCGCCCAGCAGATCGAGCTGGTCGTGGGTGGGGATCTGCTTGTAGAAGTCGTAGCCGACGTACGCGGCGCCAAGCGTGATGAGCCCGAAGGCGATCATCAGCGGTGTGCGCAGGGGCGAAGGCGCCGGGGGGGCGTCGACGTCGTCGAGCATGCTGGATCGGCTCGACGTGAAGCTGCCTTTGAGATCGGGGATCTCTGAGGCGTAGAGCCAGTCGGCCGCGCCAGGCGGTTGAATCATGTCGGTCGCCGCGAGCTTCCCGGACTTCGCGAGCGACTTCAGCTCGTCGAGATCTTTCGCGGCAAACTGACGATCCCCTTGGGAGACCAGCCATCGGCTCATGAGGCGCTCCTCTCCTGAGTGCTAAGAGGCTGCACTTAGCGCGGCGCGCGGGCGGGTCAAGCAGATCGCGTGAGCGGCCTCGCCCCGTTGACCCAGAGTTCACCAGCGGGTAAGGGGATGACGAGGAAAAAATGCCGTTCCAGCGCCTGCGCCTGCTGATCGCTTATGACAACGCTCGCGGCCTCTGCGGCGCGGTGGTCCCGAGGATGCGCGCGATGCTGGAGCACCGCGCCTTCGAGGTCGAGCTCCTGGAGATCGGCGACGCGCCGGTGGCCGTGGACCTCACCGAGTTCAACGGCCTCGTCTTGGGCACCCCGGCCTTGGGCGTCGGCGTGCGCGGCGTGGGGCCGTCGGAGCGGGTGAAGGCCTTCGTCGCCGCCCAGGGCGGGCTGGAGGAGGTCAAGGTCGCCGTGTTCTGCGTCTACGAGCTGCGCCCGGGCTACACCTTACGCAACACCCGGCAGCTCGTCGTGGACGCGGGGGGCCAGGTCATCTGCGCCCAACCCTACTGGCGTCTGCGCCCGGAGCACGACGAGCACGTCCTGCCCGCCGAGTGTATGGTCCGCGTACGCTGAGCTTCTACGGCTGATCTGGAGTATACTCCTGCGGATGCGTACCTCGACCCCGCGCTACCTCCTCCCCGTCCTCTGCGTGGTCTTGGCGGCCTGCGAGCCGCCGCCATACACCCCGTCCGAGACGCCCGCCTCCACGACGCCCACCATCGAGATCATCTTCCCTGATCCCGCCTTGGGCCCGTACTGCAACGACTTCATGATGGTCGTCGACATCGACAACATCACGTTGAACCCGGGCTTCTACGAGGAGGAGCTCTCGCCGGTCGATGGGGAGGGGCACTGGCACCTCGTCTACCCCGCCGGGAACGTCGACGCCTTGGGCGTGCCTTACGCCTGGGTCTCCGGCGAGCTGCCCGCGGGTCGTTACCCCTTCACCGCGCAGCTCGT
This sequence comes from Myxococcota bacterium, assembly GCA_023150845.1. Taxonomy (GTDB): domain Bacteria; phylum Myxococcota_A; class UBA796; order UBA796; family CAJQPC01; genus JADKFE01. The sequence continues at coordinate 23,669 of JAKLKD010000093.1, forward strand.
CGAGAACAACCACACGCCGCTCCAGGGCGCTCAGGTGGACGTGGTCGAGCTGGACATCGACGGGGACGATCCGAGCTGCATCGGCGGCGCCGGGACCAACCCCGGCTACGACGACACCGGAAGCTGAGCCGACCGCAGGAGCACCCTCGATGTCCGTCGCGCGCCGTTTTCACCTCGCCCGAGAGCTGGGCGTTGGCTCGTTCGGCGCGGTCTACCTCGCCGAGATGGAGTCCGCGGGTGGGTTTCGGCGAAAGGTGGCGCTCAAGCTGCTGCGGCCTGAGCTTGACCAGGCCTCCGACGCCAGCCGCCGCCTGCGCGACGAGGCCCGGCTCCTCGGGCGCCTCCGCCACCGCCACATCGTGCAGGTGGACGACCTCATCCGGGTGAACGGCCGTTGGGCCGTCGTGATGGAGTATGTGCCGGGCTTTGACCTGGAGCAGCTCCTCCTCGGCCTCAAGGCCATCGAGGCGCCGTTCCCGCCCCTGGCCGCGGTGCAGGTCACCCGCGCCGTCGCCTTGGCCCTCGACGCCGCCTACACCGGGCGCGCGGGCGGTGACGAGCCTATGCGGGTCGTACACCGCGACATCAAGCCCTCCAACGTCCGGCTGACCGAGGAGGGTGAGGTCAAGGTGCTCGACTTCGGCATCGCCCGGGCGGACTTCCAGGGCCGCGAGGCGAAGACCGAGCAGGTGCGCTACGGCTCCGTCGCGTACATGTCGCCGGAGCGCCTGCTCGGCGAAGAGGAGCTCCCTGGCGGGGACGTGTACGCCGTCGGCTGCGTGCTCTACGAGCTGGTCGTCGGCGCGCCGCTCGGGCGCTGTGAGCTCGCCCCGGACCGCCAGGTCGCCCAGGTGGAGCGCGCCAGCGCCGCGCTGCGTGAGGTCTTGATCAGCCGTGAGGTGGCCGAGCGTGAGGCCGACGACCTCTGCAAGACCCTGCGCGCTATGTTGGCCTATGAGGTCGGCGACCGCCCCACGGCCGCCCAGCTCGTCCAGGGGCTCCACGACATCGGCCGGCGCCTCCCGGGTGACGACCTCCAGGCCTTCTGCCTCCAGGTGTTCGGCGGCATCGCCGCGCACACCCGGGTCGAGGAGCGCACGGTCTCGGGCAGCCTCATCGAGCAGGTCGAGGCCGACGGCGACCCCCGCCCGCCCTCCTTGGCCTCGGACTCTACCCAGGTGCTCTCGGCGTTCATGGGGGTGGGCCCTGACGGCTCGACGGCGATCAACTCGCCCTTAGGCGGCCTTGAGCCGCTCCCCATGATGACCCTGCCGACGACGACGAGCCCGACCCTCGCCCCGCTGGAGCCCCAGGCCGACGACGAGCCTGAGGCGCCGCCGCCGCGTACCACCGAGGTCGCCCCGCTCATCGCCGAGCGCCCCAACGGGCTGCTCATCGGCGTGGCCGTCGGCGCGTCCATCGTCGTGCTGCTCGCGGGGCTCTGGCTCGGCCCGCGGCTCCTCGACGCTGGGGAGACGCCGCCGCCGCCGACCCCCCCGGTCACCGTCGCCGAGCCCGTGGCGCCCCCGGCGGAGCCCGTCGCCGCGCCCGTCGTGGAGCCCCCGCCGGAGGAGGCCGTCGCCGAGGTCGCCCCGCCTGCGGCCCCTGAGGTCGTCAAGACCCCGACGAGCACGCCGAGCGATGGCCGCGTCGTGCGCCCGACGCCGACGGAGCCTGTCCCCGCCCCGAAGCCCGTCGAGACGACCCCCACGACCGTCCGTGAGGACGCGCCTCGTATCCGCTCGGCGAAGTTCACCGTCGCGGAGGCCACCAACGTCGAGGCCCGCTGCGGGGATCGCGCCGCTTCCGGCACCAGCTCGGCCCTCGTCCGCGACCTGCCCGCGGGCATCTGTGAGGTCAGCGCGACGGTCGGCGGCCAGCGCCTGAGCACCTCGGTGAAGGTTGATCTGCCCCGAGGCGTGACCTGCGCCGTCGAAGGAGGCGCCCTCGTATGTCGATGATCCCGCTGCTCTTTGTCTGCGCCGCCCATGCCGCCGAGGAGGGGGCGCTCCTTTGGCTCGACCAGGCGCCCGACCCCCGCGTGCACCCCGAGCTGCGCCCCTTGGCCGCTGACGCCGTCGCGCCGAGCCAAGACTGGAGCGCCGCCGACCAGGCCGCCATCGACCAGCTCAGCGCCGAGCTGACGGCCCTGCGCCCGCTCCTCGACGAGTTCGACGGCGAGCTGCAGATCATGAGCCGCCTCGACGCCGTGATCAAGGATCTCCCGGCGCTCAAGACGCCCGCCCACCGGGAGCTGCTCGTCGAGGCCCTCGCCTTGCAGGGGCTCGCCGTCTACCGCTACTTCCAGGACGGCCTCGCCACGGACCCCGCCGCGGCGCCGTACCGGGTTGAGGTCGGCGGTCAGGTAATGGTGAAGGCCTGGGTGGACGCCGTGGCCCTCGACGCCGACCACGCGCCCCTGGAGCTCGTGGACCCCGGTGCGGTCACCACCTTCGACGCCGCTCGGGCGACGCTCTTGGGCGCCCAGCGCGCCGCGGTGAAGGTGAACGACGCCCCCGAGGGCCTCACCCTCATCGTCGATGGCGCCGAGCCGGTGTCCGCCGCGCGGCCTGTCTATGTGCCCCCGGGGCAACACTACGCCTTGGCGGTGATGGACGGCGTCGTCGTCGGCCGGGCCCGGGCGCGGGTCGAGCCGGGGGAGAGCCTCAGCGTCGAGCTGCCGCTCATGGGCGCCGAGCTCTCGGCCCTCGCCGCGACCTTGGCCGAGGGGCCCGAGGGCCTCGCGCTCTCGCCGCGCCTCACCGCGGCCCTCGCCGCGGCCCCCCAGCCGCTCTACCTCGCGTCTCGCGGCGCCGACGGCCTCTACGTCTACGCCCTGCAGGGCGGCGCGGTGACGCTCACCGAGCGCCCGGAGCCCCGCGACAAGGGCCAGCGCCTCTCGGTGACCGTGGCCTTGGGCGGCGGCTGGGTCTACGACGGCGAGTACTTCTTGCAGAACGTCGATGACGGCGCCCCCTACACCCGAGCCACGGTGAACCACGGCGCGGCCTTCGCCAGCGTCGGGGCCCGCACGGGCTCGCGGTGGTGGTCCGCCGCCGCGGGGGTCGATCTGGCCTTGCCCTTCGGCGACTACACGACCCTCGAGACCGGCGACCGTGAGGTGCGCCTGCGCGCCCAGCCCTACGTCGCCGCGGGCTTGCCTTGGGTGCAAGCGAGCGTCGGCTGGTTCACGCCGTACCACATCTCCTTCGGCCTGCGCGGGCGGGTTCCGCTCACGGACAACCTCGCGCTCACTGGCGGCGCGGTCACCGCCCGAGGCTTCGCTCTTGCGCGTGACGACGGCGCCCCAGACTTTCAGGCGGCCCCCGCTGGGGCGGCGTGGGTGGGCGTTGAAGGACGACTTCGCGTGAGGTGAGGCGGGTGGCGCCAATTTTGGGGTAAAGTGGTCTCATGCAGATCAAGAAGACCTCGCAACACGCCACCTTCGCCGCCTTTCTCTTGACCGCCATGTCCGCCGTGGGCTGCGGCGACAAAGACGCCTCAACCGACGACAGCGGCCGCCCCGCCCTCGACGCGGACGATGACGGCGTGCTCTCGACGGCGGACTGCGACGACAACGACCCCGACGTCAAGCCCGGCTGGCCCGAGGTCTGCGACAACAAAGACAACAACTGCGACGGCGTCGTAGACGAGGGGGTTGACCTCGCGCTCTACAACGACGGCGACGGGGATGGTTACGGCGCCGCGGGGATCGCCGGCCGGGGCTGTGAGCCCTTGGCGGGGCTCGTGGAGCTGTCCGGGGACTGCAACGACGCCGACGCCAGCGTCAACCCGAGCGTCGGAGACGGCTGCGACGGCCGCGACAACAACTGCGACGGCGTCGTGGACGAGGACGGCACCCACCCCTGGTACCGCGACGCGGACGGCGACGGCTACGGCGGGAGCGAGGTCCTCGAGTCTTGTGAGCTGCCCTCGGGCTACGCCGTGACCTCCGATGACTGCGACGACAGCTCCTTCAAGGTGAACCCCGGCGCGCGGGAGATCTGCGACGACCAGATCGACAACGACTGCGACGGCGGGGCGGCGGAGTGCCGCTACGCGGGCTACAGCAGCGACGCGCCCGTGCACCTCTACTCCGGCGCGTCCGCCTCGGGGGGCAGCGCCAGCGTCAGCTTCGGCGCCTCGCTCGTTCGCCTGGAGCGTGAGGGCCGTGGGGATCTCCTCATCATCAGCGCGCCCTATTTCAGCGACAGCGCCAAGAACGGCGGCGCGGCCTTCGCGTTGGAGGGCGCGCTCTACGACGGCCAGAAGGCGACGAGCGCCTCGACGTTCAGTGTGCGCTCGTACGACGAGGACGCCTACCTCGGCGAGCGCATGGGGCGCGTAGACGACATCGACGGGGACGGCGCCCAGGAGCTGCTCAGCAGCCTCGTCTGGGACATTGACGGCGTGTCCTCCCTCGTCGTGGCGCTGACGAGCGGGGCGGGCACGGGGCAGATCTCCGTGGCGCTGAGCCCCCTCGTGCTCTACTCCTCCGGCGACCCCACCGGCTACTCCTACGGGCTCGGGGCGGCGATGGACGGGGTCGGAGACCACGACGCGGACGGCGTGGCCGATCTGGTGCTGGCCGACCCCAGCTTCTACGGCTCGGACGGGTTGAGCTACGGGAAGCTCTGGGTGCTCCCAGCGAACCACACGGGCACCCTCAACGTACACGAGGTGGCCGTCGGCACCATCGCGGCGGGCTCCTCTCAAGGTTTCGCCTCCGACGTGGTCTGGGCCGGGGACACCAACGGCGATGGCTTCGACGACCTGCTCGTCGGCTCCTACCAGTTCTCGGGCGGCGCCAAGAGCTCACGCGGCGCGGTCTTGCTCTTTGAGGGGCCCATTAGCGGCGAGCGCAGCCCCGAAGAGGCTGACCAGGTTATCTACGGGGACGAGGCTGAGGAGTACCTCGGCTACCGCGTCGAGCGCGTCGGGGACTACAACGGTGATGGCTACGCCGACCTCATGGCGACGGCGCCGGGCGACTCGACGGGCGCGAGCCAAGGCGGGGCGGTCGGCCTCTGGCTCTCGCCGATCACCGGGAAGACCCTCAGCAGCGCCGAGGTGCAGATCTTCGGCAAAGAGAAGGGCAGCTACGCCTTCCAGAACAGCTTCGAGAGCGGCGACAGCGACGGTGACGGATATCGTGACATTATCGTCAGTGATCCCAACCTCAGCGGCGCCGGGCTCAGCTACAACGGGGCCGTCGGGCTGCTCTACGGGCCGGACACCGGCACCTACGGTGTCGTCGACCTGCCCGCACGCTTCATCGGCAACGCCGACTATGACGGGATTGGGTACAGCACGACCTTCGTCGACCTCGAGGGGGACGGCTCCGACGAGATCGCTTTGACCGACCCCGACGCGGGCTACGAGTCCGTGGGGGTCTTCCCGGGCCTGGGCTTCTAATCGGCATCGGGACGGTCATCGCGAGCCGCCGCGAGTAAATGTGGGCGCTTGTTGGGGTATTGTGTGGCCATGCACACCCCCAAACGCGCCTTTGCCTTCGCGGCGGCCTGTACGCTGCCCCTCCTCCTCTTGACCTCGGCCTGCGGTGACAAAGACCGCGGATCGGACGACAGCGGGGGCCAAGGCCTCGACGCGGACGGTGACGGTGTGCTCACGCCCGTGGACTGCGACGACAGCGACCCCGACACCAAGCCCGGCGCGTCGGAGATCTGCGACGAGCAGGACAACAACTGCGATGGTGTGGTGGACGAGGGCGTTGACCTCGCGCTGTATGTGGACGCCGACGGCGACGGGTTCGGCGCCCCGGGCGTCGTGGACCGGGCCTGCGAGCCCCAGGCGGGCCTCACGGCGAGCGGCGGGGACTGTGACGACGCCGACTCGGACACCCACCCCGACGCCGAGGACCGCTGCGATGGGGCCGACAACAACTGTGATGGCCTCGTGGACGAGGCGGGCGATACACCCTGGTACCGCGACGGCGATGGGGACGGGTACGGGAGCGAAGAGGCCGTCCAGGCCTGCGATCCACCCTCGGGCTACGTCGCCCTGCCTGGGGACTGTGACGACGGCACGGACCAGGTGAACCCAGGCGCCGCCGAGGTCTGCGACGACGACCTCGACAACGACTGCGACGGCGGGGCGACGGGCTGCCGATACTCCGGCGAGCGGCGCGACGCGCCCGTTCACCTCTTCATGGAGACCTTCGGCTCGTCGGACGTGTACTTCGGCCGCGGGCTCGTCCGGATTGGGCGCGAAGGGCAGGGGGATCGCCTGGCGATCTCGGCGCCGCTCTCCAGCCGCTACACCTACTATGGCGGTGAGGCCTTCGTGGTGGAGGGGGAGGTTAAGGACGGTGAAGGCGCCACGGGCGTGGCCACCTTGGGGCTGTACACCGGCGGAAAGTCCTCCCAGCTCGGCACGACGTTGGGGAGCGCGCAGGACGTCGACGGCGACGGCGTCGAGGAGCTGCTCGTCGGCCTGTACTACGGCACCGACCGCGCCCAGGCCCCCGTCGTCGTCTTGGTGAGCGGGGCGATGACGGGGGAGCGGTCGATCACCGACGGCAGCCTGTTCCTCCACGCGGTCGATGACCCCCTCGGGCAGTCACCCAACTTCGGCAGCGTCGTGGACGGCCAAGGTGACCACGACGCCGACGGCGTGGCTGACCTGATCATCGGCGACGGCAACTACGTCAACTCCGCGGGGCTCAGCACGGGCAAGGTCTGGGTGACCCCGGCGAACCACACCGGCGCGCTGGCGATCTATGACGTCGCCATCGCCACCTTCGACGGCACTTCCAACGAGCCCGTCGGCGTCAGCGCCTTGTGGCTCGGCGACACCAACGGCGACGGCTTCGACGACGCCCTCATCGGCTCACCGTTCTATGCGAGCGCTGGCGGCACACGCCAAGGCCGCGCCCTGGTTTACGAGGGGCCGCTCGGGGGCTACTACACCGCGGACGACGCCGCGGTGTCCGTCTTCGGGGACAGCGACGAGGACTATCTTGGGTACCGCGCTGGCCGCGTCGGCGACTACAACGGCGACGGCTACGACGACCTGCTCGTCGCCGCCCCCGGCGACTCCACCGCGGTGAGCGGCGGCGGGACGGTCGGCCTCTGGCTCAGCCCGATCAGCAGCTCCAAGCTCTCCAGCGCGGACCTCTTGATCTACGGCGCGACAAAAGACGCCAACGCCTTCTCCTTTGCCATCGAGAGCGGCGACAGCGACGGCGACGGCTACACCGATCTGCTCATCGGTGACCCTGCGGCGAGCAGCGGCGGCACCGCCAACGGCGCCTTGGGCCTGCTCTACGGGCCGACCACGGGGCGCATCCACGGCGATGACCTCGACGCCTACTTCATCGGCGATGACGACCGCGAGGCCGTCGGCGTCTACGCTACGTTTGTTGACCTCGACGGCGACGGCGTGGACGAGATCGCCTTTGGTGACCGCGACGGCGGCTTTGAGGCCGTGGCGATCTTCCCTGGCTTGGGCCTCTGAGCGGACACGGCGGGTGAGGGGATCAGCGCCGCGAGGGCCCGGCCCGTCGGCGTCGGCCGCTCGGCGAGGCCCTCGGGCGTGCCCTGGTAGAGCAGCTCACCCCCAGCGTCTCCGCCCTCAGGGCCCATGTCGATGACGTGGTCCGCGTTGAGGATGACGTCGAGGTTGTGCTCGATGACGATGACCGTCGCGCCGTTGTCGACGAGGCGCTGCAGCACGCCGATGAGCTTGTCGACGTCGGCGAAGTGCAGGCCCGTCGTCGGCTCGTCGAGGACGTAGATCGCCGAGGAGCCCCGGCTGCCGAGCTCCTTCGCGAGCTTCACCCGCTGGGCCTCCCCGCCGGACATCGTCGTCGCGGGCTGGCCCAGTCGAATGTAGCCGAGGCCTACGTCGTGGAGCTGGCGCAGGGGCCCCGCCAGTGACCTGTGCTTGCCGAAGACCTCCAGGGCCTCATCGACGCGGAGATCCAGGGCGTCGGCGATAGAGAGCCCAGCCCAGCGGGCCTCTAAGGTGGCGTCGTTGAAGCGGCGGCCCTTGCAGTGCTCACAGACCACCCAGACGTCGGACAAGAAGTGCATCTCGACGAGGATGGACCCGCGGCCCTCACAGTGGGCGCAGCGGCCGTCGGCGTTGTTGAACGAGAAGCGGCCCTTCTCCCAGCCGCGCTCCTTCGCGATGGGCGCCTGGGCGTAGAGGTCTCGCAGGGCGTCCATGAGCTTCGTCGTCGTGGCGGGCGTCGAGCGCGGCGTGGTGCCGATGGGCGACTGATCGACGACGACGAGCTTCTTGAACCCTGAGGGCAGGTGCACGGCCTCGGCGGGCCCGGCGTCTTCGCTGAGCTGCATGGCGTGGCTCAGCGCGGGCACCAGGGCGTCCATGATGAGCGAAGACTTGCCGCTGCCGCTCACACCGGTGACCACGGTCAAGACGCCGACGGGCACGTCGAGGGAGCGCACCTTGAGGTTGTTGACCCGGGGCTTCACCAGGGTGATCGTGTCCTTCACCGGGCGCCGCGCCGCGGGCCGGGGCATCGGGCGCCGCCCGCTGAGGTAGGCCCCGGTGAGGCTGCGGGGGTGCTCCAGGAGCTCCGCCAGGGTGCCTGAAGCGACGATCTCCCCGCCGAGATCCCCGGCGCCGGGCCCCATGTCGACGATAAAGTCCGCCGTGGCCATGGTGTCGGGGTCGTGCTCGACGACGATGACGGTGTTGCCGAGATCCCGCAGGCCGACGAGGGTGCCCAAGAGGCGCTGGGTGTCCCGGGGGTGCAAGCCGACGGTGGGCTCGTCGAGGACGTAGATGCAGCCCGTGAGCCCGCTGCCGAGCTGAGAGGCGAGGCGGATGCGCTGGGCCTCGCCGCCGGAGAGCGTCGCCGCGCCTCGGTCGAGGCTGAGGTAGCCCAGGCCGACGTCCCGCAAGAACCGCAGCCGCCCGCGCACCTCGTCCAGGGGCTGGGCGGCGATGGCGGCTTGGGTGTCATCCAAGGTGAGGGACTGGAAGAAGGACAAGGCGTCGTCGACGGTCAGCGCGCAGGCCTGGTGGATGTTCAGGCCGCTCACACGCACGGCGAGCACCTCGGGCTGGAGCCGACCGCCGCCGCAGGACGGGCAGGGCCGAGCCCGGCGCAGCCACTCCATGCCCGCCGACCAGGACTCGACGATGGCCACGAGGCCCGGCCAGTCGCCCTCTTCAGTGATGACGTTCTTGGCGCGGCCCCAGGTGCTCGTCCACTGCATGAGCAGGGGCACCCCGGGCAGGCCGTAGAGCAGGGCCTTGAGCTGCTCCGCGCTGTAGCTCCGCAGAGGCGTCTCCGCCTTGAGCTTTAGCGCCGCGAGGAGCGCGCTGAGGTGGCTCGCTAGCTTCGCCGAGCGGGTCATCACCGACGCCACCCGGGGGTCGAGGGCCTGGAGCACGCCGCGGCTGGTGTCGGGGAAGAGCAGGGTAGGATCGAGGGAGATCGTGACGCCGACGCCGTCGCAGGCCCGGCAGGCGCCGAGGTAGGAGTTGAACGAGAAGTGCCGCGGCGTGATCTCCCCCGCCCAGATCTTGCCGTGCACGGGGCAGGCGGGCTCCTCAGAGAGCGGGAGCAGGTCGCCCTCGCGGCTCTGGAACGCGGCCTTGCCGCCGCCATAAGCGTAGGCGACCTTCACGGCCTCGGCGACGCGCTGGCGCTCGGTCGTGGCGGGGTTGAGGCGGTCGGCGACGAGGTAAGCCTCGGACTCCAGGAGCGCCTTCGCCGCGGCGGCGTCTTCGGTCGAGACCTCTCCTTGGGGGCCGAAGAGGCGCAAGAAGCCGTCTTGGAGGAGCTCCTTACGTTTGGCCTCGCCGTCCTCGGCCTTGGGCAAGGGCGCGATGAGCCAGCCCGGCCCCGGCGCGGCGGCCTGGAGGTGCCGGGCGGCGGCGCTCGGGGCGTAACCCAGGAGCGGGGCGTCGCAGTGGGGGCAGTGGGCCTCGCCCGCCCGGGCCCAGAGCAGGCGCAGGTAGTCGTAGATCTCCGTGACCGTCGCGACGGTGGACCGGGGGTTGTGGGACGCCGTCTTCTGGTTGATCGCGATGGCCGGGGCCAGGCCCTCGACGCTCTCCACCGGCGCGCGGTCCAGACGCCCCAAGAAGCGCCGGGCGTAGGTGGACATACACTCGACGTAGCGCCGCTGGCCCTCGGCGAAGAGGGTGTCGAAGGCCAAGGAGGTCTTGCCCGAGCCGCTCACCCCGGTGATCACCGTGAGGGAGTCCTTCGGCACGGTGAGGTTCACGCCCTTGAGGTTGTGGCAGGTCGCGCCGCGCACCTGGAGGTCCGGCGGGCGATCGCGCCGTGCGGCGCGGTGGGGCTTAAACGCTCTAGGCGCCGCGCCGAACTCGGGCAACGAGGCCAAGGCCCGGCCCGTGGGGGTGTCTAAGGTGGCGATGTGCTCGGGGGTGCCCTCGCCGACGATGAGCCCGCCGCCGTCGCCGCCCTCGGGGCCGAGGTCGAGGACGTGGTCCGCGACCTTCACCACGTCGAGGTCATGCTCGATGACGAGCACGGAGTTGCCCGCGTCCACGAGGCGCTGGAGCGCGTCGAGGAGCCGCCGCACGTCGAAGAAGTGCAGGCCCGTCGTCGGCTCGTCGAGGATGTAGAGGGTGCGACCGGTCGCCGGGCGGTGCAGCTCCGTCGCGAGCTTCACCCGCTGGGCCTCCCCGCCGGAGAGCGTCGTTGAGGGCTGCCCCAGCGAGACGTAGCCGAGGCCGACGCTCACCAGGGTGTCGAGGATCCGTTTGAGGCGGCGGTGGTGCTGGAAGAACTCCGCGGCCTCGGCGAGGGGGAGGGCGAGCACCTCGGCGATGTTGTGGCCGCGATAACGGACCTCCAAGGTCTCGTTGTTGAAGCGCCGCCCGCCGCAGGCCTCACACTCCACCTCGACGTCGGCCAAAAACTGCATCTCGATGGTCTTGACCCCGGCGCCTTCACACTCCTCGCAGCGGCCCCCGGGCACGTTGAACGAGAAGCGGCCGGGCTTCCAGCCCCGGGACTTGGACTCGGGCAAGGACGCGAAGAGGTTGCGGATCTCGTCGAAGGCGCCGGTGTAGGTGGCGGGGTTGGACCGCGGCGTGCGCCCGATGGGCGACTGGTCGATGACGATGACCTTGTCGAGGTGCTCGACGCCGTCGATGCGCTCGTGGGGGCCGGGATCGGGGGTCTCCGCGCCGTTCACGAGCCGGGCCAAGGCGCGCTCAAGGACCTGCACGACGAGGCTCGACTTGCCCGAGCCGCTCACGCCGGTGACCGCGACGAAGGCCCCGAGGGGGATCGACACGGTGACGTTCTTGAGGTTGTTGGCGCTCGCGTTGACCACGGTGAGCCGTTGGCCGTTGCCTTGGCGCCGGGCCTCGGGCAGCAAGATGCGCTCATCGCCGCGTAAGAAGGCCGCGGTGTGGCCTTGGGCGGTGAGCAGGGCCTCGGGCGGGCCGGAGTGGATGAGCGCGCCGCCCTCGACCCCGGCGCCGGGGCCGACGTCGACGACCCAGTCGGCGGCCTCCATCGTCTCGCGGTCGTGCTCGACGACGAGCACGGAGTTGCCCACGTCCCGCAGGCGCAAGAGCGTGCGCAGGAGCCGCTGGTTGTCCCGGGGGTGCAGGCCGATAGACGGCTCGTCGAGGACGTAGGTGACCCCCTGCAGGCCGGAGCCGACCTGGGCCGCGAGGCGGATGCGCTGGGCCTCGCCGCCGGAGAGCGTCGCCGAGGACCGGGAGAGGCTGAGGTAGCTGAGGCCGACCTCGTCCAAGAAGCGCAGCCGCGCGCTGATCTCCCGCAGGACCTCCTGGCCGATCTGCCGCTCGGCCCCGGTGAGGCGCATGCCGTCGAAGAGCTGGAGGCCGTCGCGGATGGTGAGCGCCGAGAGCTCGGCGATGTTGTAGCCCCGGAACCGCACGGCGAGGGCCACGGGGTTGAGGCGTTTGCCCTGGCAGTCGGGGCAGGGGCGGTGGCGCCGGAATCGCTCGAAGCTGGGGAACTTCGTGAAGTGGTAGACGTGTTTGATGTTGTCGAGGAGGCCCGCCCAGGTGCGGGTGCGCTGGTCTTGGCGGGCGCCGCGGTCGAGGGTGTAGGCGTACTCAAAGCTCACGCCTTCGCCGAGCAGGATCGCGCGCTTCACGGCGTCGGTCTGCTCCCGCCAGGGCTTGTCGACGGGCGCGCCGAGGTGGGCCGCCAACGCCAAGATCACGTCCTGACCGACCCAAGAGAAGGGCACCCGGCCCTCCTCGTTGAAGGCGAGGATGGCGTCCTTGAGGGGCCGTGAGGGGTCGACGAGGCGGTCGGGGTCGAAGTCGACGAGCTCGCCGAGGCCGCCGCAGGTGGGGCATGCGCCTTGGGGAGCGTTGAAGCTGAACAGCCGGGGCTCAAGCTCGGGGATGGAGATGTCGGGGTGGGTGGGGCAGGCCCGGGAGCTCGACCAGGTGGCGTGGACCTCGGCCTCACCCTCGGGCTCGACGAGGGCGCTGACGACCCCGGCGCAGAGGCCAAGAGAGCGCTCGACGGCCTCGGTGATGCGGGGGCGGTCTTCAGGCACGGCCCGGGCGCGGTCGAGCACGATCTCGAGGGTGTGCTTCTCGTAGCGGGCGAGCGCGGGGAGCTCTTCGTCGAGGCGGTAGATCGTGCCGTCGATGCGTACGCGGAGCCAGCCTTGGCGGCGGAGGTCGTCGAGCTCCTTGCGGTACTCACCCTTTCGGTCACGCACGATGGGGGCGAGCACCGTGAGCCGGGCGCCGGGCCGCTGGCTCAGCATTCGCTCGGCGATCTGCCCCGGCGAGAGGGCGGTGATGGCGGTGTCGCAGAGCGGGCAGTGGGCGACGCCGAGGCGCGACAACAAGAGGCGCAGGTAGTCGAGGAGCTCAGTGACCGTGCCCACCGTCGAACGCGGGTTGCGGTTCACCGTCTTCTGGTCGATGGAGATCGTCGGGGACAGGCCCTCGACGTGATCCACCTTGGGCTTCTCCATCTTGCCCAAGAACTGCCGGGCGTAGGCCGAGAGCGACTCCATGAACCGCCGCTGGCCCTCCTGGTACACCGTGTCGAAGGCGAGGCTAGATTTGCCCGAGCCCGAGAGCCCCGTGAAGACCACGAGGCTGTCCCGAGGGATACGCAGGTCAACCCCCTTGAGGTTGTGCTCCCGCGCGCCCAAGACGACGATCTCCTCCGGGCCTCTCCCTGACATCTGACCTCCGAGCCACAGCCGAACCTGAACACCTGTTTAACTGGTTCTGCGCTAAGTCAAGAGGCCGGGAGCGGAGGAAGGTTGCACCGAGCGCGGAGGAGCAGAGCGCGAGGGGCCGTGATCGTGATCACGGGGTGTTCCGGACGTTCCCGAGAGGCCGTGATCGTGATCACGGGGTCTTCGGGACGTTCCCGAGAGGCCGTGATCTGACGCACGGGGTGCTCTGGACGTGCCGGGAAGGCCGTGATCCGATCCACGGGGTGCTCTG
>JAKLKD010000094.1 GCA_023150845.1 Myxococcota bacterium
TTCACGACCTCCATGTACTGGACATAGGCCTCGTCGAACTTCTTGAGGGTGTAGAGGAGCTCGCCGAAGGCGTAGCGCATCTCATAGGCGTGCTCCCCGGCGGGGAACTCCTCGACGTAGGTGGAGTAGGCCGAGTAGGCGAGGTCGTAGGTCTTGCGCGCGTTGGCGCCCGTGCCGAGCTTCTTCGCCTCGCTGTGGTAGTCCAAGGCCACCGAGCGAAGGTTCTTCTCGATGAACCGCATCGCCTCGTTGATGGCGTCTTGGTTCGTCGCGTTCGCGCGGGCCCACGCCGAGCTCTTGCCGTAGGTGCGGCGGAGCTTGTCGATCTCCGCCAGCGTGTCCTCTTTCTTCCCGATCTTCCGGTACGCCTGGATGATCTCGTTCTGGTAGTCCGGCGCGCCGGGGGCGTTCGGATCCTCCGCGATCAGGCGGCGGTAGGTCTGGATGCAGTCCTCAAACTTGCCCTGCTCGAAGTAGGTGCTCGCGAGGCGCTTGAGCATGTCGCGGATGAGGTCGGTCTTGCCGAGGCTCTTGAAGTACTCGTAAGCCTCGTCCATCTCGCCAGCGTCGGCGAAGAAGCGCACGAGGTCGCGAAACGCCTCCTCCTGGAGCTGCAGGTTCGACTTGCCCGTGCCGCCGGCCTGCTGCGCCGCCGTGGAGTACTTCACCACCGACTTCATCGTGTCGATGGCCTTGCGGTGCTCGCCGACGTTGTAGTAGCACCACGCGAGCTTGTACAGCGCGAAGCCGTACATCTTGCTGTCGCGGTAGGCCGTCGCCTTCTGGTAGGCCAAAAGGGCCTTGTAGGCGTTGTTCTCGTCGAAGTAGTACTCGCCGATCTGCACGTAGGCGTCGGGGACATACTGCGACTCAGGGTAGGTCTTCACCAGGTGAGTGAACTGGTCGAGGGCCTCCTTGGGCTGGCCCGTGTCCTTGAGCGCCGAGGCGAGGTAGAACGTGGCCTCGTCCGCGCGGGCGAAGGTCGAGTAAGAGGCGAGGATCTGCTTGTAGAGCTTGATGCTCTTGTCCTGCCACTTCCGCGACTCGGTGTTGTTCGCCTTGAGCGCGGTCGGGTCGCAGGCCTTGTCGTTGTAGCAGCGGTCGACCTCGGTCTGGTAAGCCGCCATCTCCGTGAGGTAGATGTCGCGGCCCTCCTCGAAGTAGAGGTCGGCGAGGCGGAGCATCAGCTCGGCCCGGGACTCGCCCTGGATGGTGTCACCCGAGAGGAGCTGCCGGGCGAACTCCATCTCTTCTTGGCGCTTCTGCCGAGCGAGGCGACGGTACTCCTCAGAGAGGCCCGCGGACTCATCGACGTCGGTGGCCTTGAGGACGCGCCGCTCCTCGCGCGCGTCGCGGTCATCCTGGGCGTACGCCGCGTCGCCGAAGGTGGCTACGCCGAGCAGAGCCAGCGTGATGGGCAGCATTAGGGGGCGGAGAGACGACATAAGCGAGGAACTCCTCGGAGCGCCGGGGGCACAGAGACACGAGCGGAGATTGGAGGGGGCGGACGGCGACTACTTACAAGAGCCCTGCTCGGTGTAGTAGTAGAAGCCGAGCTCATCCACCCAGAACTCGCCGTTGAAGGGCCAGAAGATGAAGTTCACGTCGGTGGCGAAGTCAACCTGATCGCGGTTGGTGGTCTCCGCGAGGTCGGTGTTCGAGACCTTGTACTGGTAGTCGCTGCGCTGGGCAGAGACGACCTCGAAGCGGATGATCTGAGACTGGGTGAGCAGGTCGCCCAGGTAGTTGGACATACGCGCCATCTCGGAGAGCAACACCAAGCCCGCGCGCTGCTTGTACCGGCGGCGGTCCTCCTCAAAGACGTTCTTGAGGTGAGCGCCGACGCTGTCGAGCCACAGCGACTTCTGGGCGTTGATGAGCTTCTCTTCCTCTTCCATCATTTGCAGATGCTTGACAAGCGCCAGCAGGTCCTGGTTCCGGAGGAAGCGGAGGAACATGGACTTGGGCAGCACCGTCTCCTTCCTCACGCCGCCGAAGTAGGCGTCGAAGGCCTGGTCGGCGAGCTTCTTGCCCTCGGCCGTGCTGTACTGCTTCACGAAGTCCTTGAGCTCGTCCTGCATCGGCTTCGCCTTGGCCTCGAAGGCCAAGAGCTCCCGCTCCACCTGGCTGTACTCGCACAGGTTGAAGAAGGTCAGGGCGCGCAGGATGGTGGCCTCGGGGATGAACTCGTCCTCAGCGTAGAAGGGCGAGTGCACCGTGAGCACCTGACCGAGGGTCAGGTTGAGGTCGTTCTGCATGAAGTTGGCCCAGGCCGCCTCAAACAAGGCCTGGGGCCAGTAGTTGGAGCTGCGGGGGACCATGGCGTAGTAGCGGCTCGACTCGTCGAAGCGCTGAATGCCGTAGTAGATGCGGGCGACGTTGATGAGCGCGAGGTCCTCAAGGGCCTGGACCTCAGCGAGCTCTTGTTCGGTGTAGATATCGACGTTCTTGGCGTCACGGACGACGTCGCCGAAGGACTTCACCGCGGACTTGAGCTTGCCCTGGCGGTTGGCGATGACGCCCTCGAAGTAACGGGACTTGAGGTAGAGGTCGCCGGACTTCGTGGAGATCTGCGCGAAGTAACGCTTGGCCTCGTTGAGGTTGTCCTCGTCGTAGAGCCGGATCCCCATGAGGTAGAGGAGGTAGTTCTTGGCGGCGCGGGGGTACTCATCGGGCGGGATCTTGTGCACGATGCGCAGCAGCTCGGAGTCGTCCCCGGTCAGGCGCGCGATGGCGACGACCTTCGGCAAGGCGTAGTCGAAGAAGCGGTCCGAGGGGCCCTTCTTGACGACCTGCATAAAGTAGTACTGGGCGGAGTGGTACATCTGCAGCTCATAGAGGCTGCGGCCCAGGTAGTAGTAGATCTCGGAGCCGTCGTTGGGGCAGGTGCCGCCCTCGGCGAGGTCAAAGAGCACCTTGGACGAGGCCAAGGGCTTGGCGGCCTTGTAGAGATCGACGGCCTCTTCGATCTGGCGACCGCAGCCGTCCTTGGAGGTGCGCTTCTGCTCACCCTCCTCGGGCAGATCCTCGAAGGAGTCCTTCTTGGTGCGCTTCTCGCCGATGCGCTCCTCGTCCTCGAAGGACTCGCCGCCCTCGGGCTTCTTCACCTCGGGCGCGTCCTCACGGACGATCTCGGTCTCCGTGGGCTGGGCGCTCGCCGACATACGCTTCGCGGTGTCAACGATCTCTTTGGGGGCGGCGTTGTTGACGAGGCAGCGCACGGCGTCGCTGGTGAACACCTCACCGCTGCTCTCCATCGTCTGCACGATGATGTTGGCGGGCACGTTGACGTTGACCATGTTCATGATCTCGTCGCACGACAGCGCCCAGGCGGGGGAAGAAGAGAGCAGCGCGAGGCTGAACACGCCAGCACGGACGAAGAGCGAGGTCTTCATGGGGATGCTCCGAGGGCTAGGCCCGCGTTCTTACTTTTCCAGAGAGTCCATCGAGGGGAAGAAGAAGCCCACGCCGCCGGTGAGGATGAAGTTGTTCTTCATCTCCAGGGTCGTGGAGTTCACCGTCTCAATGTAGATGAGGGAGCGGCCGTCCACACGCACACAGACCGTCTCGTTGAAGACGACACGAGCGCCGCCGCCGAAGTTGGTCGTGGAGTGGAACTGCACCTCGGTCGCCATCGCGATCTCTTCACCTTCGGCCTGGAGGGCCTCCAGGTCGTCCACGGTCTGGGTCACGCCCATGCCGAAGGCGCCGTAGATGTCGAAGTTGATGATGCGGTTGCCGTTGAGCGCGACCTTGCCGTAGATCGGCGAGAACAAGAACGTGCCGTTCGCCACGAGCTGCAGCTTCGAGATGTCCGGCGAGACGTGGTTCTTGTCGACGAGCTGCTCGGTGATGGGCTTCCAGTCGCCACGACCGAGGTCGGGGGAGTAGGCGAGGTTGCCCTCAATCGCGAAGATCTCGGTGAGGTGGTAACCGAGGCCGACGCCGATCATGTAGCGGTTGAGGAAGGGGTCGTTCGTGACGAAGCCGACGTTGGGCACGGCCTCAAAACGACCGAGCTTGAGGAAGGACTTGGGCGGCACCACCTTGATGAGCCGCTTGATCTCCTCCGTGGCCTCGTCTTCGACGACGTTCTCGGCCTTCACGCCGACGCGGTCGTCGAGGTCGCCTTCGCGGAGGGCCTTCTGCTCGTCGGAGACGGACTCCTCGTCCGGGCCGCCGAGGATGTCGTCGAGGTCGTCGTCCTCTTCGCTCGTGTCTTCCTCTTGGGCGAGGGCGTCGAGCGCCAGCTCATCGCTGGACGAGGCCGCGTCGGTGGGCTCCGCGGCGATGGCGAGCCCGGCGATGGTGGAGAGCGTGAACAACGCCAGGGACCGTGAGATCAGTCGCATGGTGGACATCCTCCTAGAATCGGGGCTCAGAAGTTCGTGATGCGGGGCTTCATGGTGGGGAAGTACATGGACACCCCCGCCGACGCCAGGAAGTTGTTGTACACGCGGTTCTCTTGGGCGTCACTGTCGTCCAAGGGCGTGTAGTCGGGCTCACGACCGACGTAGAGGAAGGAGCGCGCGTCGAGCTTGAGCGCGACGGACTGGTTCAGGAAGAAGTCCATGCCGATGCCGAGGTTTAAGGTCGGCTTGACGAGGTTGGTCTTCGTCCCGAGGGAGACCGGCGGGTAGACGCCCTGGGCGTCGAGGTCGTCGTCCCACTGCGCGTAGTACTCGGCGAGGGTCAACATGCCGACGCCTGCGGTGCCGTAGAAGTCGAAGTTGACGACGGTGGCGCCGACGAGGTTGATCTTGCCGTACACCGGGGCCCAGTTCGCCGAGAACGTGGCGCCCAGCACCATCTTGTCCAGGGGCTGCTGGAAGTCGGTGTTGTCGGTGGAGGTGTGCGCGATGACCACCAGGGTGTTCGCGAGATCCTTGAGGTCCGTCTCGCCGAGGTCCGGCGAGTAGAGCAAGGTGCCACCCATCGAGAGCGTCTCGGAGAGGTGGTAGGCCACGAGCACACCGCCGACGTAGCGCTGCACCATGGGGTTGTTCGGCACGACGCCGAGGACCGGGGCGATCTCGAAGCGCTCCTCCTTGAGGAAGAAGCGGTTCTGGACGACGTCCTTCGTGACGTCGGTCGCCTGAACCTGCTCAAGGGCCTCTTGGGCAGGGGTCTTCGCGAGAGCGCTCGAGGAGGTGAGGGCCGCCGCGACGAGCAGGGCGCCATTGAGGACCCCAGCGAGCGACGCTTGAGCTGAGGTGGACAGGGACATCATCGCTCGCTTCTCCGGGCTTGACGGGCGGCAGCAGTGGGGGAGGTGCGTTCGCATAGACGCGGAAGGATAGCACAAGCGCCGAGCGTAGGCTTGGCGCGTCCTTGTCACGGGCGTGTCAAGGACGCGCAGGGCAAGGGCGCACGGTTAGCCGGATCTGGGCGGGAGTGTCAAGCGCGACGCGAACTTCTGCGCGTCGAGTGACCGAATTCGGGTCCGCCATGGGGATTGATGAGGACACGATCGCCAAGCGCGAAGGCGCAGATCGCCTCTGGCGCCTCACCCCTCGACCTCAACGGTGAGCGTGAACCAGCCCATGCCGCCACGGCGATCTCGCACGACGGACCAGATCGTCAGGGTGTCGGACAGGGGATCGACGGGGGCGGTCCAGTCCACGGCGCTCAGGGGGTAGAGGGAGAAGTTGACCGGGTAGTCGCCGTCCGTCGCGTAGAACGTGAAGTAGGGCTCTTCAGTGCGGGTCTCGGTCACGCCGTCGGAGTTGATGTAGCTGTACTCCTCGACGCTCTCGGGGCTCAGCACCGGGGCGATGGAGTAGGTCTGGCCGCGCTGCACGGTGAGCACGCCGCCAGGCATCACCTCAAGCTCGCCGTCGATGAGCAGGTGGCTGATGTCGGGGTTGTGGTTGGGCGTGGCGCCCTCTGCCACGGGCAGGCGCTTGATGCCCAGCTCCAGGAGGTCGTCTTCGCTCAGCTCGTCGATGGCGCTGAGATCGGTGTCACCGGCCAAGGCGGACAAGGTGAGGATGTAGTTTTTGCCCTCGGCGCGATCCTCGGCGGGCAGGTCGTCGAGGAGATCCGCGGGCACCTGCAGGCTCGGCGGCAGGAGGGGCTCGACGCCGAGGAGGCTGATGGCCTCGGGGTCCGTGGTGTCGCAGCCGTAGCTCGACGAGGACTCCAGCACGCAGCCGGTCCAGACGATGAGCAGGTCCTGGGCGGGATCGACGGCCAAGGAGCTGAGCGTGACGAGGTCCCCGGGCCGGGGCTCGGCGGGATCGGAGCGCACGGCGAGGAGGCGGGTTCGGTCGATGAACCAGGAGGGGCTGAGGCTCTGGGTGAGGCAGCCAGGGAGCGTGAGGAGGGCCAAGAGCATCACAAGAACACCTCGATGTTCACGCCGGGCGAGGGGATGAACGGCAGGCCGCGGATGTAGGCCGACTCGGTGTAGTCGTAGTTGTACTGGACGAACTCCGGGTTGACCCCGCGGTAGACGTTCAGGAGGTCAACGTAGGTGTTCATGCGCCACTGCTTGAAGGTCCAGGCCTTGTCGATGCGCAGGTCCAGCGCGACGAAGGACGGGAGGCGCTCGCTGTTGCGGTCGCCGGACGCGAAGGCGGTGTAGGCGTCCTGGTCGATGTCGTAGACGGCGCCGCTGTAGGGCGTGTAGGGGTTGCCGGTGACGTACTGGAAGCGCCCGCTGGCCTCGATGCCGTAAGGAAGCTTGTAGCCGCCGACGACGGTGAGGATGTGGGTCTGGTCGAAGTCGAAGAGCACCCACTCCGAGTCGGGGTAGTCCTGGCGCTCGCTCTTGGAGAGCGTGTAGCTCACCCAGCCGAAGGTCTGGTTCACCGCGGCCTGGCGGAGCATGAACTCTAGGCCTCGCACGCGGCCGATGCCCTCGTTCGTGTTGAACTGGTCCGTGGCGAGGTTGGTGAGCTCGCGGTTGGACACGATGAGGTTGTCGAGATCCTTGTAGAAGACCTCCAGCTCGACGCTGAGGCCCTGGTTGAGCTGCTGCTCGTACCCGACGGTCGAGGTCCAGGCGCGCTCGTTGACGAGCTCCGTGCGCACGTCGGGGTTCGGGTGGTAGGCCTCGAAGGGCTGTGGCGGCTGGCTGTAGATGCCCGTCGCCGCCTTCAAGAAGCCGCCTTTGACCACCTTCGCCCGGGCGATGAGGCGGGGGTCGAGGGAGATGGTGTTCAGCTCATCGACGATGCGGATCGGCGTCACCCGCAGGCCGGGGGTGATGAGCAGGCGCTCGGGGTCCTCAAAGGGCCGCCAGTTGGCCTTGAGGTAGACGTCGGGGCTCTGCGCCCGCCCCTTGCCGCTCAGGGTGAAGTCTTCACGCTCGGAGAGGGGGTCGTAGTTGATGGCGTCGTTGGGGTTGATCGGCAGGGCGAACTCGAAGGTGGCGCCGCCCCACTGCCAGTCGATGCCGGGGATGACCTCAAGGGTGGGGTGCGGGCGCCACACGGCCTCGCTGCGGAGCTGCCAGATCCATTGATCCTGGGTGAGCTGGAAGGACTGCCCGGCGCCCAGGTAGGTGTAGTCCCAGCCGAACGCCGGGGTCACCTTCGCCGTGAGCGTGTCGGAGAAGCGGTGCTCGACGGTCACCAGGGCCCGCTGCGACCAGTAGTTGACCGAGAGATCCTCCTGGGCGTCCTGGTCGGTGCCTTGGGCCGTGCCGTCGGAGGTCCCCAAGAGCAGCTTGTCCGAGAAGCCGAAGACGAAGGCCGTCACGCGGGTGTCGTCGAGGCCGGTGTAGCCGTAGCGGACCTGGTAGTCGGCCCAGCGCGGGCGCACGGTGAAGCCGGAGGCGCCGTAGCGGGGCACCAGGGGCAAGACGGCGTCGATGTAGGAGCGGCGGGCGGCGACGCCGATGTGGTGGTTCCCCGAGTCCCCGAGTCGGCCCTCGTAGAAGCCGCCGCTGTCGAGGAGGTCCGTGGACCAGACGAGGCGGCCCTGCTCGGGGGCCTCTTGCTTGATCTTCACGTCGATGACACCGCCGGTCGTGCGGCCGTACTGCGCGCCGTAGTTGCCCGGCAGGTAGTCCACGGCGCCGATGAGGTCGGGGTTAAAGACCGAGACGAAGCCGCCGAGGTGGTAGATGAAGGGGATGCGCACGCCCTCGACGTAGACGCCGGAGTCCTCGGGGTTTGAGCCGCGGATGATGAGCACGCCCGTGCCGAAGGGGCTGCGCGCGGCGCCGGGCAAGGACTGCACGACGCGGATGGGGTCGCCGAAGGTGCCGGGGATCCGTTTGACCTCGCCCATGGTGATGGTGCGCTGGGTGACCTCGACCTTCTCTTTGCGGTAGACGCCCATGGCGGCGTCTTGGTCGTAAGACTCGTTGCGAACCCAGGCGACGACGTTTGTGGCCTCACCCTCGACGATGTTCACGTCGACGTCTTGGGTCTGCCAGCCGGGGCGGGCGATGACGACCTTCGCCGGGCCGACGGGCACGCCGCGCAGGGCGAAGCGGCCCTCGGCGTCGGTCATCGTGGCGAGGTCGGTGCCGGGCACAGCGACGCTCATCTCCGGCAAGGGGCGCCGGGTCGCCATCTCGACGACCTGGCCCTCCAGGTTCACCGGGAGCTCGACGACCTCCTCCACGACGGGCTCCTCGGGGACCGCGCCCTCCGTGGTCGCGGCGTCGAGCACGAAGCCGTACTCAAACTCCAAGGCGACGGGGATCGGCCCCGAGGCGTCTTCAGCGGGGGAGAAGACGAACTGTTTGGCGGCCTCGACGGCGGCCTCGTCAAAGCCCCAGCCCGCGCTCTCCAGCACGGTGACGTTGTAGACGCGGCCGGTCTCGTCCACCTCCAGGAGCAGGAGGACGATGCCCTCGACGCCCGCGTCCTTGGCGTCTTGGGGGAAGGCGGCCTGCACGAAGGTGACGAGGGCGGGGTCTTTGACGAGGGGCGGCGGGGCCTCCTCTCCGCTGGGCGGCGGAGGCGGCGGATCCTGGGCGTAGACGGGCGCCAGGAGGGCCAAGAGCAGCGGCGACAGCACGGGGGGTTCCTCCAGCTACTCGACGATCTTGATGACACACTTCATGGGGATGCCCTTGACCGGCACCGGGGCGCCGTCTTGTAGGCCAGGCTTCCAGCGGGAGCGCATCCAGGCGGCGACGCAGGCCTCCTCGACGCCGAAGCCGACCTGCCCGCTGAACGTCGCCGCCGTCGGCACGCCGTTCACGTCGATGTCGATGGTGATCGTCCAGGAGCCCTGAACCTCGGCCTTCATCGCCTCGGCGGGCACCTCCACCGGGGGCACGGACTTCATGCGCGGCTTCGTCGTCACCGAGGCGTAGGGCTGGGACACGAAGGGCCCCGTGGCCTCGTCGATGGTCATGGTCTCTTTGCCCGCGGCGACCGAGGTGCTGTTGCCCGCCCGGGCGCTGACGCCGGTGCCGCTGCCTTCAGCGAAGGAGCTCGCCGAGAGGCCCTGGGTGAGCCGCACGGGCTTCCGGGGCTCCGGGGGCGGCGCGTCGGGGGGCGGCGCGTCAGGCGGAGGGGCGTCCTGCATGTCCTTAAACTTCACGGCCTCGGGCTGCACCTTGGGCTTGGGCGGCTCGGGCGGTGGGGGCTCCGGCGGCGGAGGCTCCGGCGGCGGGGGCTCGCTGACCACGGCCATCTCGACCCAGATCTCCTCGACCTGCTCCTCGACGTCAATGCCGACGAGCCACAGCGCGAAGAGCACGTGGGCGCCGACAGAGAACAGCACGCCCCCTGAGCTGAGGGCGCGTCGCCACCGCGGCTGCTGGTCGACGAGCGGGGAGCGCACTCAGCCTCCTGCGGGCGCCGGGGTGGGCTCCGCCGGGGGCGCGACGGCGCCGCCGCCACGGCCCGCCTCGACGGTCTTGGGGTCGATGTTGATGGCGAACTTGGCGACGCCCTCTTGCTTCACGAGGTCGATGAGCCACACGACGCGGGCGTGATCGACGCCGCCGTCCGCGGCGATGAGGCAGGTGAGGTCCTTCGTCTTGGCCTTCTCAGCGCGGATGAACTCGCGCAGGGCGGGCTCGGAGATGACCACGCCGTCGAGGTAGAGCGTGCCGTCGGCGGTCACCATGAGGCCGAGGGAGGTCGCCTCGGTGGCCTCTCCCGTGGCGGCCTCGGGCAGGTTCACCTTGATCGACGGCTCCATGATGTAGGTGGCCGTCACCATAAAGATGATGAGCACGACGAGGATGATGTCGACGAGCGGGGTGATGTTGATGTCGACGATCGGGTCGTCGTCGTTGCCGCCGAGCTTCGCCGCCATTTAGGCCTCCGACGGGGCGCGGCTCTTGATGCGCCCGAGCACGACGTGGGCGAGGCTCTCGGTGCGGCCCAAGGTGGACTTGATCACGCGCTGGAAGAAGTTGTAGAGCACGACCGCGGGGATCGCGACCATGAGGCCGATGGCCGTCGCGACCAGCGCCTCGGAGATGCCCGCCATGACGGCGCTCCCGGCCTCGGCGGTGTTCTTGGAGGCCTCCGCCATGGCCCCGGCCTGGCTCAGCGCGAGGTCGTGGAAGGCCTTGATGATGCCGAGCACCGTGCCGAACAGCCCGACGAAGGGGGCGTTTGAGCCGGTGGTGCCGAGCACGATGAGCCCGCGGTCGAGCTTCATACGCTCAAAGATGAGGGTGCCCGCGATGGCCTCCTCTGCCGCGCCGACCCCGCTCTCGGCGGCCTCGACCCCGGCGGCGAGCACCCGGGCCTCGACCCCGCCGACCTTGTCCAGGCGCTCGCGGAACGTGCGCAGCTCGCCGGTCTTGAGGAACTCGGAGAGCGCGGCGCTCAGGGCGTCGGAGCTCGTGCGGTTCAGGAAGAGGTAGACCCCACGCTCGAAGGCGATGGCGAGGCAGATCACCGAGAGGATCACCAGCAACCACATCACCCACTCCGCTCCCAAGAGGGCGAAGTTCATCATCTTCTCTTGCAGCATTGGCTCGTACGCTCCGCGGGGTGCTCAGCAGGTGGGCCAGAGGCCGTCTTGGGCCTCGACGACGTGGCTGCCAATGTAATCCATCGACGACGGGGCGCGCCGCCTGTCACGTCCTCGCTCCACAGGTCGTCAGCTTGTTTTCGTTGCGGGCGAAGCGTGAAGAAGGGCGGGCCCGGCTGGGCCCAAAAAAAGACCCCTCACCGGGGGGTGAGGGGTCTGATGGAGGCGACGACCGGATTTGAACCGGTGGTACATGGTTTTGCAAACCATTGCCTTACCACTTGGCTACGTCGCCGCGCCGACTGCGTTTAAACGGTCCTGGGGCGCTTGTCAAACCCGCTCGGTCAGGGGCGAGGGCCGTCGTTGAAGGCGAGGCCCATCGCCTGGGAGAGCAGCTCCGCGCCGCGCCGCAGCACGGCCCCGCGCCAGGCCGGGCTCGACGGGCAGAAGCTCTCGCGGAAGCGCTGCTTCACCTCATGGGCCGGGGTCGGCTCGCCCCAGTGGTGCAGGCGGTTCTCCTCACGCATGGCGTAGAGGGTGCGCAGGGGGATCGTCGTGCCGAACTCTTGGGTGATGAAGTCCACCCGGGCCTCGGGGAGCTGGGCGGGCAGCCAGGACGGGTAGCCGCCGCGGATGGAGTAGGCGACGCCGTCGTTGGGGTTCCAGGGCGTGACCCGCGCCCCGAAGGTGTCCCGCAGGCGATCAAAGAGGGCGCTGCCGAGCTCGGCCTCGACGAGCAGGGTGTCCTCGCCGAAGGGCCCGAGGCCGGAGTGGATATCGACGCAGACGAGCTGCTCCACGCCGCTTAGGTGGGCGCGCACCCACTCCCCCCACAGGCGCGGGCCCTCCTGCAGCCGGGCGCCGCCGTAGAAGAGGCCCTTGGGGAAGTCGTACTGGCCGCCGACGATCACCTGCTTGAGCATCGGCATGCCGTGCTTGGCCAAGAGCAGGAGCATCTTGGGGGCGAAGAGGTCGAGGCCGGGCGGGGTCGGCGGGTTGAGCAGGGGGTCGAACTCGGCGTAGGCCTCGGGGGCGCCTTGGTAGGCCTCGCCGGGCAAGAGGAAGTTGCGGTTGAGATCGACGTTCTCTTCGTTCACCCGGCGGACGTGGGCCATGCCGTAGGGGTTGAGGCCGTGGGCGAAGATCACCGCGCCGTCGGCGGGCGGGTTGGGCGCCCGGCCGAGGGCCTGGAGCTGAATGGGCGCGCCGCAGAAGCCCTCGACGCCGTGGGTGCCCGAGCAGTGAAGCGTCACCGCCCGGGGGCGCTCAGCGCCGAGCCAGGCCACGTCGATGGTGAGGTCCTCTCCTTGGGGACCCCGGGCGCTGAGCGGGATGCTGTGCAGCCTCGCTCCGGCGGCGCGGGCGGCCTCGCGAAAGCGCGCGCGGGAGCTCGGGTAGTCCGGGGAGTAGAGGCTGTCGTTCACGCCCATGTCGGGGGACTCCAGGTCGTTCGAGGCGGCGCGTTGTTGTGAAGCAAGCGCGCGGGGTAAAGAGGGGTCATGTCGCCCGTGAGCCTGATCATCATCGCGAGAGACGAGGCGGATCGTATCCCGGCGGCGATTCAATCGGCCCCGTTCGTGTCCGAGGTGATCGTCCTGGACTCCGGCTCGACGGACGGCACCCCGGAGGTCGCCCGGGCCTTGGGCGCGCGGGTCGTCGAGACGGACTGGCCGGGGCACGTCGCCCAGAAGGGCCGGGCCTGGGCCCTCGCGACCCAGCCCTGGGTGCTCTCCTTAGACGCCGATGAGCGGCTCTCGCCGGAGCTCGCCGAGGCCATCGTCGCCGCGGTGGAGGCGCCCCCGGCGGGCGTCGTGGGCTTCTCGGCGCTCCGGGTGAACGACTACCTCGGCCAGCGCGTGAAGGGTGGGGTGTTCGGCCCCGCCTGGCACCTGCGCCTCGCGCGGCGGGAGGCCGGGCGCTGGGTCGGCGAGGATCCCCACGACCGCCTGGAGGCCCAGGGTGGGGCCGTGGCGCGGCTCGCCGGGGTCATCGAGCACCGGCCCTACCGCGACCTTCACGAGCACCTCGCCACGGTGAGCCGGTACAGCGCACGCTTCGTCGAGGTGTCCTTGGCCCAGGGCCGCCGGGCGCGGCTCATCGACGTGTTGTCGCGGCCAATTCTACATCTTGTGTCATCGCTCACCCTGCGGGGCGGGTTTCGTGACGGGGCCTTGGGCTGGCAGCTCGCCTGGATCGGCGCCGCCCAGGTCGCGATGCGCTGGGCCGGGCTCTACCGGGCGCAGCGCAGGCCGCCGAGCACACCATGAACGTCGCCTTGGTGCATCGACGTTTCACCGAGCACGGCGGGACGGAGCGGTTCTTGGTGGGGTTGGCACGGTTCTTGTACAGCCGCGGCCACGACGTGCACGTCTACTGCGACGAGGTCCGACCGGACCTCCGCGACGAGCCCGGCGTCACCTTCCACAGGATCCGCGTGATGCGCCTGGGCATGACGGCGAAGCTATTGAGCTTGTGGTGGTCCTCGGGACAGGCGGCCCGAGGAGGCCACGACCTCGTGATGGGCTTCGGGCGCACCCGCGGCCACACGCTTTGGCGGGCGGGCGGTGGGGCCCACGCGGCCTACCTAGAACGCTGTCGGCCCTGGTGGCGCCTCGACCCGACGGCCTGGATTGAGCTCGCCCTCGACCGGGCGGCGGCCTTGAGCGCGGCCCGGGTCATCACGCCCTCGGCCTTCGCCGCCCGGGCCCTCCACGAGCGCTACGGCGTGGCCCTTGACCGGGTGCAGGTGGTGCACAACGGCGTCGACACCGCACGGTTCCGCCCCGACCCCCAGCGCCGGGCGGAGCTCCGGGCGGAGTGGGGCCTCGGCGACGGCCCGGTGCTCGGCTTTCTGGGCACGGGCTTCGCGCGGAAGGGGCTCGTGGAGGCGGCAGCCGTGGCCGAGGCCTTGGCCTTGCCGCTGGTCGTCATCGGCCACGACAGCCAGCTCAGCCGCTGGCGGCGGCGGCTGCCGGAGCTGCGTTTTTTGGGGCCGTCGAGCGCGCCCGAGCGCCTCTTGCCTGGGCTCGACGTGCTCCTCTTGCCGACGCGCTACGAGCCCTACGGGAACGTCTGCGTAGAGGCCATGGCCTGCGGCGTCACCCCGGTCACGACGCCGTGGAACGGGGCGGCGGAGGTCTTCCCCGAGCCGGGCCTCGTCGGCGAGGGCGTCGCGGGGCTCACCGCGGCCACACGCCGGGCCTTGGCGGGCGGCGAGGCCCTGCGCCGGGCCTGCCGGGAGCGCGCGCTGACCTTGCCCCGCGAGCGCGCCTTCGCCGAGATAGAGCGGCAGATGCTTGAGCTGACGACGAGACCACAGGGGGATCCTCGATGAGAGCCCTTCGCTTCATTACCCGCGCCTTGGCGACGCTCCTGGTGCTCACGATCATCAGCGCGGGGATCGGCGCGGTGCTGTACCGCCGCTACGTCATCGACGAGCCCGGCGAGCACATCTCCCGGGATCACATCCTCACGCTCATCGGCCAGGAGTCCCTCGTCACCTACCGCGACGGGGAGACGCCCATCGGGGCGTTCTTCGACGACGAGCACCGGCAGTATGTGCCCTACGAGCGCATCCCGAAGGCCTGGGTGGACGCGATCACCTCGTCGGAGGACCAGCGCTACTTTGAGCACTTCGGCATCGACCTCTGGGGCCTCGCCCGGG
The DNA here is from genome assembly GCA_023150845.1 of Myxococcota bacterium. GTDB lineage: Bacteria > Myxococcota_A > UBA796 > UBA796 > CAJQPC01 > JADKFE01. The sequence goes on from JAKLKD010000094.1 coordinate 14,564, forward strand.
CGATGAGCCAGAACGTCCGGGCGGGCCAGATGGTCTCCGGAGGCTCCACCCTCTCGATGCAGACCGCGGAGAACCTCTTCCGCCCAGGCACCCGCGACGCCACGGGCAAGATGTACGAGGTCATCGACACCTTGCGGCTGGAGGCGCACTTCTCGAAGGAGGAGATCCTCGAGTTCTACGCGAACCAGTTCCACGTCTACGGCAACGGCCGCGGCCTGGGCATCGCCGCGCGGTACTTCTTCGACAAGGAGGTCGAGGAGCTCGACGTGCAGGAGTGCGCCTTCTTGGCGGGCCTCGTGAAGATCCCCGGGCGCTACAACCCCTTCATCGGCGCCACCGAGGAGGAGCGCGAGAGCGCAAAGAAGAAGGCCCAGACCCGGGTGCGTTACGTCTTGGGCCGCATGCTCGAGGACGGCAAGATCGACGAGCAGACCTACGACGCCTTCATCGACCGCCCCCTGCCGTTCAAGAAGGGCGAGTTCCGCTTCGACCGCAGCGTCTTGATGGACGAGGTGGAGCGGCAGATCGAGTCCGAGCCCTTCACGACCCTGTTCACCAAGGCGGGCATCGTGAACCCGTCCTCGGCGGGCTTACGCATCATCACGACCCTTGACGCCGACGCCCAGCGCGCCTCCACCTACGCGCTCTGGCACCACCTCACCGAGGTCGGCCCGGCCTTGGAGGGCGCCACGGCGAAGAGCTTCGTGCAGAAGGCGAGCCTCGCCCCCATCGCCGAGACGGCCAAGCCCCCGGTGCCTTACGAGCTGCGCTACGCCAAGGTGCGCTCCCACGCGGAGCACGGCGTCGTGCTCGACCTCGGCGTCGCCTCGGGGCTCATCGACAAGTCCGGTCTCGACCGCGCCGCCGCGGTGCTCGCCGTCGCCCAGAAGGGCGACCGCAACGCCAAAGCGACCGCCGAGCTGCGCCAGTCGCTCAAGGACACACTCGCCCCGGGCGTCGTCGTCTGGGTGTCGGTGCGCTCGGTGAAAGACAAGGTCGCGCTCTGTGATCTGGAGCTTCGCCCGACGCTCCAAGGCGCCACGGTGGTGCTGCGTGAGGGTGAGATCCTCGCGATGGTCGGCGGGAACGACAACAAGAACTTCAACCGCGCGACCACGGCCAAACGCCAGCTCGGCTCGACCTGGAAGGTGCTCGTCTACAACGCGGCCCTGCAGCTCGGCTGGGCGCCGACGGACGCCTTGGACAACCGCCGCGGGGTCTTCCCGTTCTCGGGCAGCTTCTACTACCCGAAGGCCGACCACGAGCCTGAAGACTTCGTGAGCCTCAACTGGGCCGGGGTGCGCTCAGAGAACCTCGCGACGATCTGGCTGCTCGCCCACCTCGTGGACCGCCTCAACGACGAGCAGCTCCGCCGCCTCGCCGAACGGGTGGACCTCGCCCAGCGCCCCGGCGAGGACCGCGCGGCCTACATCACCCGGGTGCGGGACGTCTACGGCGTCATCGCGACGGAAGACCGCAAAGAGGAGGCCCTGCTGCACGCCGCCAAGGAGGCCGTGCTCGCCGAGCTGAGCTTCTTGGGCCACCCCGAGGACGCCCTGGAGCTGCGCAGCCTGCACTACGGCCGCGGCTTCGAGAAGGAGATGGCCAAGGTGCGCGGCGGAAAAGACGCCGCCACGAAGCTCGCCGCCTTAGAGATGAACCTCAAGAGCCTGGAGGAGCTCGCCCCGCGCTGTGAGGCCGCCGTCGCCGCGCTCACCGCCGGTCAGACGAGCGGCGTCGCCCCGGCCGCGAGCGCCGTAAGCCTGCTCTCGACCCGGCCCATGGCGGGCAAGCTGCAGCTCGCCTGCGGGCGCGCCGGGGAGGGCTGGGCGCCCGTGGCGGAGAGCCTCTTGGGACGCCTCGGGGAGCCGGGCCTGCCGCCCATCGACGGCGATCCTTCGCTCAACGGCCGCCTGCGCCTCTCGACGCTCCGGGCCCTGCGCGCCGCCTTGGACGACCAGCTCGCCAACGCCGCCGGCGTCGATCCTTACGATGACCGCCTGCTCTACGGCCACCCCGACTTCCGGGCCCAGCTCGGCATGCGCACCATCGCCGGGCTCGCCAAGGCGCTGGGGGTCGAGACGGAGCTGCCCTCGGTGCTCTCGTTGCCCCTCGGCGCCGCGGACATCACGCTCCTGGAGGCCGCGCGGATGTACCAGGGCTTCCTCAAGGGCGAGGCCTGGACCACCCCCGGCGACGGCGAGGACCCCAGCTCGGTGACCGGGCTCTTGGGGAGCTTTGAGCTGCCCGCCCCGGCCCAAGGTCTGCTCCTCGTCCGGGAGATTCAGGACCGCGAGGGCCGCACCATCTACAAGGCCCGGCCCACGGCCACCCAGGTCGCCGACCCCATCGCCGGGCGCCTCACCCTCGACATCCTCCGGAACGTCGTGCTGCACGGCACCGGGCGCCGGGCCGCCGACATCGCCCGGCCCTCACCTCTGGGCGGCAAGACGGGCACGACGAACGACTACAAGAACTCGGCCTTCATCGGCTACGCGCCGATCTGGCAAGAGGACGGCTACGACCCCACCCACGCGCTCACCGTGGCGAGCTACGTCGGCTACGACGACAACCGCTCGATGTCCCGGGGCTCGACCCGGCTCCAGGGCGCGTCCGGCGCCTTGCCGGCCTGGGCGGGGGCCATCGAGGCCATGGCGGCCTTGGGCCTGCTCGGCGCGCCTCCGGCCGACGCCAAGCTCGCTGAAGAGGACGATGAGCTCGTCCGGGTGGGCGTCTCCGAGGTGAACGGCCTGCCGACGGCCCCCGGCGCCCCGGCGGGGGAGGGCGCCTCGGTGCTCGTCTTGGCCCCGGCGGACAACCCCTCTCGGCGCTTCGCCCCCTTCGGCGCCCGGGCCCAGGCCGCGGAGGCGCCCCTGGAGCCGCCGCCCTTGGACCTCACCCAGCCCGTCGGCGAGGGCGCCCCCGTAGACACCGGCGGCGTCGAGGAGCCCCGCCTGGGCGATCAGCCGTCGATCTGGGACGAGATCGAGGACGCCGAGGCCCCGCCAGCCCCGACGGAGGCGCCGCCCTCACCTTGACGAGCGGCGCCAAAGGAGCAAGAGTGCGAGGGTCGTGGAGGTCCTCATGCGTCTGACGCCCCTCGTGCTGCTGCCCCTCGCGCTCCTCGGAGGCTGCGTCGTTCATTATGGCGAGGGCCCCCGCGCGGGCGGCGAAGGCGCCGAGGCCACCGAAGGGAGCGCCACCGTCGAGGGCGAGGTCGCCCCGCCGACGCCGAACCTCAGCGAGCGGTACGCGCCCTTAGAGAGCGCCTTCGACTCGCTCATGGCGTCGGACCCCGGCGAAGACGCCGACCGTCGGGATCGCCTCGACGCCGCCCGCGACCTCTCCCGGGATCTGCGCCGGGGCAAAAAAGACCCCCACGAGCTCATCGAGGCCTACCTCCGGCGCATCGCCGAGATCGAGTCCCGGGCCGTGCCCGCCGAGGCGCCGCTCCTCGTGATCGGCCCGGCCGTCAACGAGGAGGTCGTCGAGGAGGCGCCCCTGGGCCAGCCTGACGGTGAGGTCATCGGCGAGGAGCCCATCGGGGAGCCCGCCGAGGTCGAAGGGGACGGCGCGAGCCCGACGCCGGACAAGGATCCCAAGGCGGATCGTGGCGGCCAGCGCGTCGGCGGCAAGCCCGCGGACCCCTCGGCGCCTCCGCCGACCATCGAGTCCGCCGGGTCCTCGGCCCGGGACGCCTTGGCCAAGAACGACTACAAGGCCGCCCTTGACGTCTTACGCCCGCTCAAGGACGACCCGCGCTTCGCCGAGATCGCGCCGCTTTGGCAAGAGGCCGTCGATGGCTGGGTCCACCATGAGCGGGAGCGCGCTGGGCTCCTGTTCCAGACCTCCCGCGCCTGGCCCCAGGCCGAGCGGGACGCCGCCACCCAAGAGGTGAAGGGCATCCTGGAGGGCCTCCTGCGCGACTACCCCGAGACGACCTACAAGGCCGCCATCGTGCGTAACCTGCAGCTCGTCGAGCGGGAGACCGCCGCGGCCCCGAAGTAGCTGGTCAGCCGACCAATCTACTGCGCCGCCGCGGGCGCGGCCTCAGCGGCGGGCGCGGGGGTGGCCTCCGCCGGGGGAGCCGTGGGCGCGTCCGGCGTGGCCGGCGCCTCCCCAGCCTTGGTGTCGCCGCGCTGATCGAAGGGCATCCAGCGCGACACGCCGTAGCCAATCTCGCCCTTGGCGGCCATACGCAGGCGCTCGAAGAGGTCGGTCAAGGCGACGTTCTTGTTGAGCTGTTTGCCCTCCATGCCCCAGAGCACGAAGCTCGCGTAGAAGTCGACCTGGGTGTACCACTGGAACTTGTCGCCGAAGAAGCCCACGAAGCGGAAACGCTCCTTGGTCTCGGTGTCGTACACGTCGATGACCGGCGGGCGGACGTGCTTAATGACCCAGTCGGGCTGCTTGGCGAGCCACTCTTCAGTGCGGCGCTGCTCACGCTCCCGGGCCTCGGGGGTCAGCTCGTCCCATGCGCGCTGGTCGAAGGGGGAGATGGGCTCGCCGAGGCTCTCCAGCGCGATGTAGCGGCCCTTGGGGTGCACCACGGCGCGGTGGGCGTCCTCAAAACGCTGCACGACCTCGCCGGTCGCGCCTTTGGCGAGGGTCACGGAGAAGGTCTTGGGGTCGGCCTGTTTGCCGTCCTTGTCCTTGAGCACGACGGGCACGCCCCAGGCGACGAGATCCTGAGCGGCGTCGTAGGTGAAGCTGCCCACGGGGTCGTTCAGCCACGGGAAGGCCCGGGTGACCTCACTCGTCGAGAAGTTCACGAGGTAAGGCCGCCGCACGCCGTTCTCGTCGAGCGCGGTGAAGTACACCTGATCGAGCTTGCCCGACGGCATCAGGTCCGTCGGCTCGCTCATGGGGATCTTCACGGTGTTCATCGTCGCCTGCACGCGGTCAAAGAGCACGAGGCGGTGCTCCTTGGCGTCCTTCTCGGGCGCGAGGGGCAAGACGAGCAGCTCCCGGGAGAGCCAGGCGACGCCGCCGACGGGAGAGGTGAGCGGCATCGTGCCGATCGTCTTCTCTTGGGCGTTCATGATGTGGGCGGCGGCGGGGAGCTGGAAGTAGAGCTGCACACCGTCTGGGGCCCAAGCGAAGTGCGCGAAGCCGTTGGAGCCGCAGTTGTCGAAGGCCGTCTGGATGTTGTGTTTGGCGGAGAGGAACCGGATCTCCGCGTCATCACACTCGTCGTAGGCCTCGTACACGTTCTGGCTGAAGGTGTTCTGCTCGTACATGGCGTCGCGGTCGCAGGCGACGAGGGCGAGGAGCGCGAGGGTCGAGACGGCGAGGCGGCGAAGCGTTCGCATAGCGGCTCCAAGAGGGAGGAAGGGACCGTTAATAACCCGCTTCAGCCTCGCGCCACGGATCGGGCGCGCGCGAGCGTCCCGCCGTGGGACCGCGCGGCCTCCGCGGGGGTTCCGTCGAGGCGCCTCGCCTGGCTCACTCGCCCTCGGCCAGGGCCTCGCCGCCATCGTCCGCCCAGACCGGCGGCGGCGGGGGAGGGAGCTCGCCGTTGAGCAGGGGCAAGAGCGCGTCCCGGGTGGCGTGGAAGCTCGCGAGCTCGGCGGCGGACATGCCCCCCGTCGTCGGCAGCTTGATCTTCATCGGATCGACGTGTTTGCCGCCGCTCAAGAACTCGTAGTGCAGGTGCGGCCCCGTGGACATGCCCGTCGAGCCGACCTCGCCGATGATGTCGCCCTGCTTCACCTTCTGGCCGTTCTTCACCCGGATGCGGGAGAGGTGGGAGTAGGAGGTGACGTAGGGGCCCTCGTGGTCGAGCTTGACGTGGTTGCCGTAACCGCCGCTCTTCCCGGCGAAGACCACGACGGCGTCGGCCACGGCGCGAATCGGGGTGCCCGTGGGCGCGCCGAAGTCCGTGCCGTTGTGCGGCCGGGCCTTCTTGAGCACGGGGTGGTAACGGCGGGGGTTGAAGCCCGAGGTCACCCGGGAGAACTCCAGCGGCGAGCGTAAGAAGGGCTTGCGGGCGCCGGTGCCGTCGGGGTGGAACCAGCCCTCCTCGCCGCTCCCGGAGACGTGGCGGATGGAGATGAGCGTCTTGCCGCCGTTGTCGATGCGAACGGCGCGTAAGGCGTCGGGGCGCACGAAGCCGCCGTCGTCGTAGAGGTCGTCACTGACCACGACGATGCGGGCGCCGCGCTGAATCTCGGTGTTGAAGTCGAGCTCCCACTGGAAGACGTTCGCGATGCGCACGATGTCCGCCGGGCGCAGGCCGGCCTTGAGCGCGGAGTCCCAGAGGCTGCCGACCACGTCGATGACGTGAACGCCGATCTGGCTCGTGTACTCGGCCTCGATGAGCTCGACCTGGGCGACTTCAGCGCTGAGATCGATGATGAGGCTGCGGTCCTCATCGAGGGCCAAGGTGAGGCTCAGGGGGCGGCTGACCTCTTTGCGGTAGTGAAAACGCAGCTCCGTGCCCGCGCGCAGGCGGGCGAGGTCGGCGTGGGGCTTCACCGCGGCGAGCACGGCCTCGACGTCTTTGACGCCGTGGCGGGGCAAGATCGAGCCGATGGTGTCGCCGCTGCGCACCTTGTAGACGGTGTCGTAGAAGGGCGGCTCCTCGATCGGGGCCTCGGCCACGGCCACGGGGGCCGCCTCGGGGGCGGGGGCCTCAGGCGCGGGCGCGCTCACGAAGCCGAGCAGGCCCAAACCGAGGGTCCCGACGATCAGGGTCGCGACGAAGCGCGCAGGAAGTGTGGACACGTCAACAGACCCCTTCGAGAACAGGTCAGACCTGCCGACACTATCGAAGGAAGATCAGGAGCGCCACCAAAATTCCTAAGGCGATGGCCCCGATGGCCCCTCCGAGCAACAAACCGAGGAGAATCGTGCGCTGAAGGCTCTGCCCTTTGGGCGCGGCGGGGGACGATCCTTGGGGCGATGAGGCGCGCTCGTTGTTGGCGGACGCCCGCGGCGGGTCCGTGGTCGGGGGCGGCGTCGTGGCGTTGGGGCGGCTGTCCTTCGTCTCCCGCGCCTTCGGGGGCGGGGACCAGGCGGCGCGGGCGCCCTCCTCCGGGGCGGC
>JAKLKD010000095.1 GCA_023150845.1 Myxococcota bacterium
GGGTCGTCGGTGAGCACGGCCCCGCCGTCCCCCGCCGCGCCGAGGGTCTTCGTGGGGTAGAGGCTCAAGGCCGAGGTCAGCCCGCCCGGGGCGCCGTGGCCCCAGCCGAGGCACTGGGCGGCGTCGGTGACGATGATCCGGCGGTCGGGCGGCGCCTCGGCGCGCATCCCGAAGAGGTGCACGGGCACGACGATCTCGACGTCGTCGGGCACGAGCGTCGGGTCGAGGAGGGGGCGGTCGGGGAGCACGTCCACAAAGACCGGCTCGGCGCCGATCATGTGCACGGACTCGGCCGTCGCGAAGAAGCTCAGCGCCGGGAGCGCCACCCGCTCCCCGGCCCGCACCCCGGCGGCGAGGAGCGCGATGGCCAAGGCGTCCGTCCCCGAGCCCACCCCGACGGCGTAGCGGCGCCCCAAGGCCGCGGCCAAGGCGGCCTCGGCCTCGTCCACCACGGGGCCGCCGATGTAGCGCCCCGAGCGCAGCACGGCGAGCACCCGGGCCTCGACGTCCTCGGCGACGGCGGCGTGCCGCGCGGCGAGGTCCACCATGCGCACCCGGGCCTGGCCTTGGCTCACTTGAAGTCTCGCCCGCTGAACACCCACACGGCGAGGCTCAGCACGACGGCGGTGTAGCCCAGGCCGTAGCCCGTCGCGTGGACGAGCTGGGTGAAGGGGATCGGCAGGTGGTGCACGGCGAGGTCGTGCACGTTGAACACCGAGAGGTTCGGCAGAAACCAGTACAAGATCCCCGCGATCTGCCGGACCTGCTCACTCTCGGCCTGGAGCCCGAAGCGCCAGATGTCGTCCGCGAGGTGGCCGATGACAAAGACCGCGATGGAGAACGAGGCCGCGGTGATCGGCGCGCTGTAGGAGCTGAACAAGATCGCCCAGGCCGTGAGCAGGCCCAGCTCGACGGTGAGCATCCACCACGACTCGTAGACCGAGAGCGCCGGCGGCCCCTGCTGGGTCAGCATCAGCGTGATGTAGAGCCCCGCCATGAGCGCGATCATCGTGAGGATCACGCCCATGAGCCCGAGGTACTTGCCGACGATGAACACCCAGCGCGCGATGGGCTTCGAGACGATGGTGTAGACCGTCTTCTTCTCGATCTCCTTGTAGACAAGCCCGATGCCCAAGAAGATCGACATCACCGAGCCGAAGGCGCGGATGGCCCCCAAGGCCACGGAGCGCACGACCTTGTCTTGGTCGCCGATGGTGATCTCCTCCATGACGAGGCTCGCGCACAAGACGAGCACGGCGAAGAAGACGATGGAGTACAGCACCCGGTCGCGGATGTTCTCGCGGTAGGTGTTCGCCGCGATGGCCCAGAGCTGCATCACGCGAGCACCCCCAGGCGCTTCTGGTTGATCGGGGCGGCGCGCTGCACCTCGTCCAAGAGCACGCTCTCCAGGTGCTCCCGGGCCGGGGTGACCGAGAGGATCGCCGCGCCGCTGGCCCGGAGCCGGTCGATGGCGCGGTCGGTGTCGTCGGGGCCGACCCGCAGGATCACCGCGTCGCCGTCGCGCCGGATGACCTCGCCGGGCAGCTCCGTCTCCGCCGCCGTGACCCGGGTGGCGATATCGACGTGTTTGATCCGGTCGCCGACGAGCTCCCGCACCGTGCCCAGGCCGCGCAGGCGGCCGCCGACGAGGATCGCCACGCGGTCGCAGATGAGCTCCACGTCGGCGAGGATGTGTGAAGAGAAGAACACCGTGCGCCCCCGGCGGCGCTCCTCAAAGATGAGGTCGCGGATGAGCAGGCGCCCCATGGGGTCAAGGCCGCTCATGGGCTCGTCGAGCACGAGCAGCTCCGGGTCGTTGATGAGGGCCTGGGCCACCCCGGCGCGCTGCAACATGCCCTTGGAGTAGGCCCGCAGGGGCACGTCGGCGAAGCGCTCAAGCTGCACCCGGGCGAGGAGCTCGTCGATCCGCGCCGCCCGCACGGCCTTGGGCAGCCCAAAGAGCGAGCCGTAGAAGTGCAGAAACTCCCGGGCCGTGAGGTGCTCGTAGAAGTAGGGCCGCTCGGGCAGAAAGCCCACGCCACGCTTGGACTCGGGGTCGCGGTGGTCTTTGCCGAGCAGCTCGGCCTTGCCCGAGGTCGCGGCTTGGAGCCCCATGAGGCACTTGATGGTCGTGGTCTTCCCGGCGCCGTTGGGGCCGATGAAGCCGAAGATCTCGCCCCGACGCACGTCGAGGCTGAGGTCCTCAAGGCCGACGTAGGGGATCCTGAAGAAGCCGCTGCGGTAGACCTTCCCCAGGCCCTCGCAGCGCAGCACCACCTCGGCGGTGGATGACGACGCGGGCGACACTCTTTTACCTCCCTTCTTTGGGTCCCGAGGCCGCCGCGGCGGCACGGCGCGCGCGCCAGCGGGCGGTCAGCGCCGGGTCGTTCTGGGCCTTGAGCCAGGCCTCGACCTCTTCGTCGGGCAGGGCCCCGGCGGAGCGCCAGGTGCAGCGCGTACACAAGGGCCCGCTGGCCTCAAAGCGGCCCTCGACATGCGCCCGGCGCCAAGACTGCATGAGCGGCCCACGCCAGAGCGCGGCGAGGGGCGTCTCGCGCAGGTTCCCGATGCGGTTCACCAGGCCCTCGTCTAGGCAGCAGGTGGTGACGTTGCCGTCTACATGCACCATGGGGGTGCTCCAGAGTCCGGCGCATGGGGGTCGCATAGGTGAATCATAGCACCCGCGGGGTTATGGGGCGGGGCCTCGTGCGTGGCGAGAGCAGGAGCGGCAGATGTTCGAAGCGTTCATCCTCGGCGTGATTCAGGGCCTCACGGAGTTCTTGCCGGTGTCCAGCTCGGGGCACCTGCTCTTGTTCCAGCAGTGGCTCACCATCCCCGGCGACCCCCTGCTCTTTGACCTCGCGGTGCACCTCGCGACGCTCATGCCGGTGCTCTGGGTGTATCGGGAGGATCTCCTCGGCATCGTCAAGGCGCCGTTCCGTGAGCGCGGGACCCTCGCCGAGCGGCCGTCCACGCGGCTCGCGCTCCTCGTCGGCGCGGCCACGGTCCCCACGGGCATCATCGGCCTCACCTTCAAGGACACCTTCGAGGCGATGTTCCACGAGCCCAGCACCCTCGTGATCACCTTCACGATCACCGGGATCCTGCTGTTCATCTCGGGCCGGGTGCCGCAGAAGGGCATCACCCTCGACCAGATGACCTTCCAGCACGCCTTGATCATCGGCTTTGCCCAGGGCCTCGCGATCACGCCGGGCATCTCCCGGGCGGGCACGACCATCGCGGTGGCCTTGATGCTGGGCCTGGATCGGGAGCTCGCCGCGCGCTTCTCGTTCTTGTTGGCGATCCCCGCGATCTTGGGCGCCTTCGTGCTCACCGCGAAGGACGTCGACCCCGCCCACATCGAGACGAACATCCTGCTCGTGGGCGGCGTCGGGGCTCTGGTCGCGGGCTACTTCGCCCTCACCCTGCTCGTGAAGCTCGTGAAGCGGGGCGACTTCTCACGCTTCTGCTACTACGTCTGGTTCATGGCCATCGTCGCCGCGCTCTCGACTTGACCACCTCGCGGTGAGCGGATAGGGCAAGCACGCTGTAGGGGTATAGCTCAGTCGGTAGAGCAGCCGGTTCCAAACCGGCAGGTCCCGGGTTCAAGTCCTGGTGCCCCTGTTCTTAAACGCCGCTCGTCCTTCACGGATGGGCGGCGTTTCTGCTCTGCGTACCGACGCTCCTCTGACCAGCGCACCTGGAGGGTGATGGTGGAGCCGACCGCGCCTTGGGAGATCCCCGCCTTTCGCCGCTGGCTGCAGCTCCGGGTCTTCGGGGCCATGGCCGCGCAGATTCAGTTCACCGCGATCGGCTGGTGGGTGTACGAGGTCACCGGGGACACCCTGGACCTCGCCTGGGTGGGGCTCGCCCAGTTCTTGCCGGTGCTGACCCTCTCCTTGTTGGGGGGCCAGCTCGCCGATCGGTACGACCGCCGCCTCGTGCTGGGCCTCGCCTGGCTCACCCAGTCGCTCTGCGCCGTCGGCTTCGGAACGCTCTCGGCCCAGGGCTACGCCGACACGCCGCTCCTGTTCGTCTTGTGCTTCTTGATGGGCACCGGGCGCGCCTTGGGGAACCCCTCTGGGCAGGCCATCGCCGCGACCTTGGTGCCCCCGGCGTTCTTGAGCCGGGCCGTGGCGGCGTCCACGGCGGTGTTCCAGGCGAGCACGCTCATCGGGCCGTCCTTGTGCGGCGCGCTCATCGCCTGGACCGGCGGGGCGACGGCGGCCTTCGTCTTGGCGGCGATCTTCCCGGTGATCTCGTCCCTCGGCGTGGCCACGCTCCCGCTCCAGCGTAGCGCCCCGCGCTCGATCACCGTCGAGGCGCTCCTGGAGGGCCTACGCTTCGCCTGGGACAGCCGGATGCTCTTCGCCTGCATCAGCCTCGACCTCTTCGCCGTGCTCTTGGGCGGGGCGACAGCGCTGCTCCCCGTCGTCGCCGCGGACGTGCTCAAGGTGGGCGCTGAGGGCTACGGCCTCCTACGCGCGGCCCCGGCCGTCGGCGCGGGGGTGGTCGCCCTCGCCTTGGCCTGGCGCCCGATGGAGCGCCACGTCGGCCCGCGGATGCTCCTCGCCGTGGCCGGCTTTGGCGCGGCGACCGTGGTCTTTGGCCTCAGCACGAGCTTCCCGCTCTCCTTGGTGGCGCTCGTCACCCTCGGCGCCTGCGACATGGTGAGCGTCGTCATCCGGCAGACCCTCGTGCAGCTCCACACCCCCGACGACATGCGCGGCCGGATCAGCGCGGTGAACCTCGTGTTTATCGGCGCCTCCAACGAGCTCGGCGAGTTTGAGTCGGGCCTCACCGCCCGGCTGTGGGGCGTGGTGCGCGCCGTGGTCTTCGGCGGCGTCGGCACCTTGGCCATCACCGGGCTCTGGGCGCTCATCTTCCCGGAGCTGCGGCAGACAGACCGGGTGACCGACGCCCGGCGGAACTGAAGCCCCGGGCTGTCAGCCTCCGCGGCGTCGAATCGGGCCGGGGGAGGGCCTGGGAGGGGGTCTAGGCTTGGCACAGGGCTTGCGAGAGGGGCGCCGTCCCTTGGAGTGAGCCCATGAACCTCATCGACCCGGACGTCTACCCCGACCGCGACGTCGAGGCCCTCACCGACGACGCCTTACGCTTCACGCGCTCACCGACGGCCAACCGCCGGGCCTCGGTGGTCATCGAGGGCGCCTTGGCGGCCTTACGCGGGGCCTGCCGCGCCGCGAGCCGCCAGCTTCACGAGGCCGAGCGCCGCCACGAGCGCGCCAACGACACCATGATCCTCGCGGAGGAGACGCTGAGCCGCCTCATCTCCCTGGCGAGCGACCGCCCGCGGCCCCTGCGTGAGGCCCTCGACGACGACCTCATCGTCGCCCGCCGCGTACACCACAGCCTGCGCCGAGACGGGGACGACGAGCGCTGCCGGGCGCTGCGCGCGGCCATCGACGAGGTGAACACGGCGCGCCTCGACGAGGCCGACGCCCACTACCGCCGCCTCGCCGCGCTCCTCGCCCGGGCGGAGCGCCGCCGCCAGCTTGAGCAGCGGGTGCGCCGCGTCGAGCGTGGCCTCACCCGGTCTCTGGGGGCCATCGAGGCCCGCCGGGCCCTGCGCCTGCCGCCGCCGCCCGTCGAGGGCTGACCGGAGGCCGCCGCCCAGGGGCTTGGGTCTGGGCGCGGTGTACGATACGATACGGGGACCCTCGCCCGTTGTTCCCTAAACCCCTTGAGTGAAGGTGCTGCATGGGATCCCGTGCGCTGCTGATCGTCTCCCTCGCTCTCTTCGTGGCTTGCAGCGGTGGAAGCCGCGACAAGGCCCCGGAAGAGGCCGCCAAGCCCAGTCCTTCGGAGCAAGACGCCATGATGCCTCCCCCCGCCTTTCCGCCGCTCCCCGGCTGGCTCGCCTTCACCGTTCAGGACCGTGAGGCCCGCCAGAACCCCTGGACGCCGGTCCACCCGAACGCCAAGCTCGTCGTCTTCAACCCCCAGGGCTGGGACGAGCTGAACGAGAACACGCCCTTCACGGCGCTCTCCTCCCAGGGCCCCCTGCGCGTCATCTACTCCGAGCTCTCCTACATCCCCTTCGGCTGCGACGACAACCCCACGCAGATGGTCGCGTTCCAGGGCGGCTACGACTTCGCGGAGGAGGCGATCTGGCTGCTCCCCGAGGGCCGCGAGGGCGGGCAGAGCCTCGGCGTGACGGCCGGCGCCGCCACCGAGGACCGCCGGGAGTGGAAGGCCGGCGACTTCACCATCATCGCCGAGCGCACCGCCCCCAAGCAGGGCAACCTGCGCATCGCCCGCCAGGGCCAAGACGTCTACAACCAGCCCTTCGAGAAGTACATCATGGAGGGCGCCGACGACACGCCCATCGACCTCTCCGCGGACTACGAGATCGGCCTGCCCGTGCCCATCGCCGCGTTCTCCTTGGCGAAGGGCATGCCGCCCGTGCTCGTGCTCAAGACCTCGGGCTACGAGGGCGTGAGCTTCTCGGTGTTCACCACCGACGGCAGCCGCGGCGTGATGGTCGGCGAGCAGAGCCTCTACCTCTGCGCCTTCTGAGCCTGCCCGCCCCGCCGCTCGTAGGCCTCACGCTCAGGTGAGGTCCGCGAAGCGGCGGCGGTGGTGGGCGAAGACCGAGTAGCCCAAGGTGAACGACAGCCCCGAGAACAAGAGCGTCAGCAGGATCTGCCGCACGTTGGGCAGGCGCTGGTTGAGGATCAGCTCCTGGTAGATGCCGACGATGTGCGCCAGGGGGTTGAGCTGCAGCAGGAGCTGGAACTGCTGGGGGTACGCCGCCGGGGGGTAAAAGATCGGCGTGATGAACATCCAGCCCAGGAGCCCGGCGTTCACCCAGTGGCTCGTGTCGCGAAAGTAGACGTTGGCCGTGGCCAAGAAGAAGCCTAGGCCCATGACGAACAGCGACTGCACCAGGATGAAGGCCGGGACCATCATGAAGGTCGCCGAGAGCCCGTTGCCTAAGAAGATGACGCCGAGCCCCAAGATGAGGGTGCGCACGAGCTGGTTGAACACCGCGGAGACCACGACGAAGGCCGGGAGCACCGCCGCGGGAAAGTTCACCTTCTTGATGAGGTGGGCGTGGTCGGTGATCGAGGTCGTGGCGCGGGTGAGGCCCTCGGACACCGAGAACCAGGCCACCATGCCGCAGAACAAGAACAACGAGTAGTGGACCGTGCCGCCGGAGGGGTGGAAGGTCACGCCCATGAGGATGTGGAAGACGAAGGTGTAGGTGACCAGCTCGATGATCGGGTTCACCACGGTCCAGAAGAAGCCGATGGAGCTGCCGACGTAGCGGTGGCGCAGGTCGTTCGACGCGAACGCCAACAAGAGCGCGCGGTGCTGCCAGAGCAGGCGCAGCTCATCGGTCAGCGGTCGTGGGGGTGGGCCTTCTGGCTCAAGCTCTGGAGGGGAGCCCGGCAGCTCAGGCCGCAAAGCGGGAACGCTCACGGCTCCTCGGCGTCGTCATGATCGCCTTCAGTGTACACCGTCACCGCCGGATCAGGCGGCGCCGCGTCGTCGGCTCGGCGCGGTCAGGGTCGCGACGCCGCCCGTGAGGCCACGGAGCGAGGGCGCGCCCAGAAAAAAAGAACCGCCGCTGGATTGCTCCAGCGGCGGTATGGCGGGGTCGACGGGACTCGAACCCGCGGCCTCCGGCGTGACAGGCCGGCGTTATAACCGACTTAACTACAACCCCATAGCCAGTTTCGCGTGCCTCTTATCGAGGCAAGGCGACTTAGTCAACCGAGATGGGCGGAACAGGGATCGAACCTGCGACCCGCAGTGTGTAAAACTGCTGCTCTCCCGGCTGAGCTATCCGCCCTTAAAAGACCATTCAGAAGTCTGCGTCGCCGCAGCGCCTCCGAGCCCTCCCAAGTTAACGGGGCCCTCGGAGGCTGTCAAGGCGTGAGGATCTTCAGGCCTTCACGGCCTCGCGGAGCCCCTGACCGGCCTTAAACCGCACCGAGCGGCTCGCCGGGATCTCCATCGGCTCCTTGGTCTGCGGGTTGCGGCCGACGCGGGCCTCCCGCACACCGACAGAGAACACGCCGAAGCCCACCAAGGTCACCTTATCGCCTTCAGCGAGCGCCTTACGCACGGCGTCGGTGAAGGCGGTGAGGGCCTTCTCGGCCTGGGCGCGGGTGAGGTTCGACTCCTCAGCGATCTGAGCGACCAAATCAGCCTTGTTCATTCTTCGCTCTCGACAGGGCCTGGAGGGGACCAGCAAGATCCCCTCCGCGACAGGGTTTATCAGCACGAACCCGGACAAATAGCCAGGGGCTACGGCCCTGTCAATCCACCGAGGCCCTCGGCGCTCACTCGTGTTCGATCGGCTCCACGGGGCCGGGCTCCCGGGCGGAGAACAGGCCGTCGCGCCGGGTGATGTCCATAGCCGCCAGGAGCACCTCGTCCATGTGCTCCACGAGCCGCACATCGAGCTTCTCCAGGATCACCCGGGAGATCTCGGCGAGGTCGGGCTCGTTGTCCTTGGGGATGAGCACCGTGGTGATGCCCGCGCGGTGGGCGGCGAGGAGCTTCTCTTTGAGGCCGCCGATGGGGCTCACCTGGCCGCGGAGCGTGATCTCCCCGGTCATCGCCACGTCGCGGCGCACGGGGATCCGCGTCACCACGGAGACGACGGCGGTGGCGATGGTGATGCCCGCCGAGGGGCCGTCGACGCCCCAGAGCTCCGGGACGTGCACGTGGATGTCGAGCTCTTGGTAGAAGTCGGGCTTGAGGCCGAAGGACGCCGAGCGGCTGCGGATGTAGGTGATCGCGGCCTGGCAGGACTCCTGGAACACCGTGCCGAGCTGGCCGGTGAGGGTCGTCTTGCCCGTGCCGCGCACCGCGGCGGCCTCGATGGGCACCATGACCCCGCCCACATTCGTCCAGGCGAGGCCGTTGACGAAGCCGATGTCGTCACGCTCGCCCAGGCGCCCGTGGCGGTAACGCGGCGCCCCGAGCAGGCGCTCGAGGTTGCGGGTGGTGATCCGGGCCCGGGCCGTGGGCCCCGCGCGCACGACGCGGCGGGCGACCTTGCGGCAGATCGAGGCGACCTCCCGCTCCAGGTTACGCACCCCGGCCTCTTTGGTGTACCGGCGGATGGTCTGGAGCATCGCCTGCTGGGTGACGACGAGCTGCTCACCCTCCAAGCCGTGGGCCTCCATCTGCTTGGGGATGAGGTACCGCTTGGCGATGGCGAGCTTCTCTTGCTCGGTGTAGCCCGCGACCCGGATGATCTCCAGGCGGTCCTGGAGCGGGGCGGGGATGCCGTGCAGGGCGTTCGCCGTGCAGATGAACATGACCTTGGAGAGGTCATAGTCCATGTCGAGGTAGTGGTCGTTGAAGGTCTCGTTCTGCTCGGGGTCGAGGACCTCCAAGAGCGCCGCGGCGGGGTCGCCCCGGAAGTCCGTGGACATCTTGTCGATCTCGTCGAGCAGAAACACCGGGTTGTTGCTCCCGGCCTTGCTGAGCGCCTGGATGATCTTGCCGGGCATCGCGCCGATGTAGGTGCGGCGGTGCCCGCGGATCTCCGCCTCGTCACGCACGCCGCCCAAGGCGACCCGCACGAACTGGCGGTTCGTCGCCCGGGCCACGGAGCGGGCCAAGGAGGTCTTGCCGACGCCGGGCGGGCCGACGAGGCAGAGGATGGGGCCCTTGAGGCGCTCCACCAGGGCCGCGACGGCGAGGTACTCCAGCACCCGCTCCTTGACCTTCCGGAGCCCGTAGTGGTCCTCGTCGAGCACCTTCGCGGCGAAGGCGAGGTCGATGCGGTCCTCGGTGAAGGTGTCCCAAGGCAGGGCCAAGACGGAGTCGAGGTAGTTGCGCACCACCGTCGCCTCGGCGGACATCGGGCTCATCATGCGGAGCTTCCGCATCTCCTTGAGGCACCGATCTTTGGCCTCGTCGCTCATCGGCTTCTCGATGATGCGGGCCTCAAGCTCCTGCAGCTCGCTGCGGAACTCGTCCTTCTCGCCGAGCTCCTTCTGAATCGCCGCGAGCTGCTCGTTGAGGTAGTACTCCTTCTGGGACTTCTCGACCTGCTTCTTCACCCGGCTCTTGATCTTGCGCTCGACCTGCAGGATCTCGATCTCGGACTGGATGTTCTTGAGCAGGGCCTCCAGGCGCGCGGCGGGGTTGAGCTCCTGCAAGAAGCTCTGGCGCTGCTCAATCTTCGTCTTGAGCTGGGCGATGATGACGTCCGCGAGGCGCCCGGGGTCGTCGATGGCCGAGACGAGAATCGGGCTCTCTTGGGGCATCGTGCGGTGGGTCTTGCCGTACTGATCGAAGGCCGCCTTGGCCTGGCGCACCAGGGCCTCAAGCTCGTTCGAGGACTCCGTCGTCTCTTCGACGTCCTCGACCTCCACCCGCATCACCCCTTCAGACGCCACGAAGCGCACGATGCGGCCCCGGCGGCGGCCCTCGACGACGATCCGCACCGTGCCGTCGGGCAGGCGCAACATCTGGGAGATGGCCGCGAAGGTGCCGATCTCGTGGATCTCGTCAGGGCTGGGGTTGTTGGTCTTCGCCTCCTTCTGGGCGGCGAAGAAGACCTCTTTGTCGCCCCGGGCGACTTCAGTGAGCGTGAGCACCGAGCTGTCACGCCCGATGATGAGCGGCACCGCCATGTGCGGAAACAGCACCAGGTCGCGGAGCGGCATCATCGGCATGAGGCGGCGACGCGGCGGGTGCGGCTTACGTTTGTCGAAGAACATCGCTCGAAGACCCTCTCAGCGCGGCGTCACCCGGGGGTAGCCCAAGGGGGACGCTCAGGCCCACTCGGTGTCGGTCTCGTACACCAGGATCGGAGGCTTCCGACCGGAGACGACCTCCTCAGAGATGATGCACTCCTTGATGTTCGTCTTGTTGGGGATCTCGTACATCACGTCGAGCATGATCTCCTCCATGATGGATCGGAGACCCCGGGCGCCCGTCTTCCGCTGCAGCGCTTGGCGCGCGATGGCGAAGAGTGAGCCCTCGGTGAACTTGAGCGTGACGTTCTCCATCTGGAAGAGGCGCTGGTACTGCTTGACCAGGGCGTTCTTGGGCTCGGTGAGGATCGCGATGAGCGTCGGCTCGTCGAGCTCGTCCAAGGTGGCGAGCACGGGCACGCGGCCGACAAACTCGGGGATCATCCCGAAGCGCAGGAGGTCCTCGGTCTCACACATGCCGAGCAGCTCACCCACGCGGTACTCCCGCTGGGACTTCACCGTGGCGCCGAAGCCGATGGACGACTTGTTCACGCGGTTCTCGACGATCTTGTCGAGGCCGACGAAGGCCCCGCCGCAGACGAAGAGCACGTTCGTCGTGTCGATCTGCAAGAACTCCTGCTGGGGGTGCTTACGCCCGCCCTTCGGCGGCACGTTCGCGACGGTGCCCTCGATGAGCTTGAGCAGGGCCTGCTGCACACCTTCGCCGGAGACGTCCCGGGTGATCGACGGGTTCTCGCCTTTGCGGGCGATCTTGTCGATCTCGTCGATGTAGATGATGCCCTTCATCGTGCGCTCGACGTTGTACTCGGCGGCCTGGAAGAGCGAGAGGATGATGTTCTCGACGTCTTCGCCGACGTAGCCCGCCTCGGTGAGGCTGGTGGCGTCGCAGATGGTGAAGGGCACGTTCAAGAGGCGCGCGAGGGTCTGGGCCAAGAGCGTCTTGCCCGTGCCCGTGGGCCCGATGAGCAGGATGTTCGACTTCTGCAGCTCGACGTCGTCGTGCGCCGTCGTGCGGGACTCGATGCGCTTGTAGTGGTTGTGCACGGCGACGGACAGGACCTTCTTGGCGCGGTCCTGGCCGACGACGTACTGGTCGAGGTGCGCGCGGATCTCCTTCGGCTTCGGCACGAGGGCCCGAGAGGCGTAGTAGTCCTCCCGCTCGGACTCTTCAGTGATGATCTCGTTGCACAGCTCCACACACTCATCGCAGATGTAGACCGAGGGGCCCGCGATGAGCTTACGCACCTCCTTCTGCGACTTGCCGCAGAAGGAGCAAGAGAGCTCTTTGCCGTCAGGGGTCTTACGCGCGCGCAAGCCTCACTCCTTGCCCTTGATGGGCCGGGAGAGGACCTCGTCCACGAGGCCGTACTCCACGGCCTCCTGCGCCGAGAGGATGTAGTCGCGGTCGGTGTCGCGGGAGATGCGCTCGTAGGGCTGGCCCGTGGTCTCAGCGAGGATCTTGTTCAAGACCTCGCGCATCCGCAGGATCTCCTTCGCGTGGATCTCGATGTCCGTGGCCTGGCCGCGGGTGCCGCCGAGGGGCTGGTGGATGAGCACCCGGGCGTTCGGCAGGCAGCGCCGCTTGCCCTTGGCGCCCGCCGCGAGGAGCACGGCGCCCATAGAGGCGGCCTGGCCCATGCAGATCGTCGAGACGTCGGGGCGGATGATCTGCATGGTGTCGTAGATCGCCATGCCCGCGG
Organism: Myxococcota bacterium; assembly: GCA_023150845.1. GTDB lineage: Bacteria > Myxococcota_A > UBA796 > UBA796 > CAJQPC01 > JADKFE01. The sequence continues at coordinate 12,407 of JAKLKD010000095.1, forward strand.
TGATCACGCCGCCGGGGCTGTTGATGTAGAGGTAGATGTCCTTGTCTGGATCCTCGGACTCCAGGAAGAGCATCTGGGCGACGATCACGTTGGCGACTTGATCATTGACCTCGGTGCCGAGGAAGATGATCCGGTCCTTGAGCAGCCGGGAGTAGATGTCCCAGGCGCGCTCGCCGCGGTGGGAGGACTCGATCACGGTGGGGATCAGGTAGTTCATCATCGGGTCGGAGGACATCGCAGGCGCTCCAGCTTCGGGCGTTCCAGGGTCCAAGCAACGCCCTCATGGGCGCTGTCCCGCCTCACTTAAGCGCCAGTTGACGCTTCGCACAGCGGGGAAAGAGATAAAGACTGAGCGGGCGGAGAGGGGTTGGTCCCTGCTCCGCCCGTTCGGCTGCCACACGCTGTGGCGTCGGCCTCACTCGGCGGCGGGAGCCTGGGCGGCCTCGTCGTTGTCGTTGGCCGGATCGACGGTCTCGAGCTCAGCGGCCTCAAGCAGCCAGTCGATGACCTTCTCCTGCAGCAGGCGGCCGCGGAGGTCCTCGATGGCGTTCTCCTTCTGGAAGTAGCCGCGGATGGCCTCGATCTGCTGGCCGCGGGAGTCGGCGAGGGCCTGGAGCTTCTCGTCGATCTCGGCGTCGGAGACGGCGATGGACTCGAGCTGGGCCACGCGCTCGATGAGCAGGCCGGCCTGGGCGGCGAACTTGGCGCGGGTGCGCAGGTCGCCGAGCTGGGCCTCGTTGAACTGGATGCGGCGGGGATCCTCACCGCTGTAGGTGCGCTGCACCCGGAGCTCCTCCATCACGTCGGCGAGCTGCTGCTCGATGAGGCCCTTGGGCGCCTCGACGTTGTTGAGGTCGATGAGCTTCTGGAGCAGGGTGGCCCGGGCCTGGTTGCGGCCCGCCTCCTCCGCGGAGGCCTCGAGCTTGCCGCGGATGGCGAGGCGCATCGCCTCGGCGCCGCCCTCGTAGCCGAGCTGGGTGGCGAGCTCGTCGGTGAGCTCGGGGGTCTGCATCGCCTGGATGGACTGCACCGTGGCCTTCACGGTGAGCGTGCGCCCGGCGAGCTCGGGGATCTGGGCGTTGGCGCCGAAGTTGACCGAGCCCTCGACGGTGTCGCCAGTGTTGGCGCCGGTGAGCAGAGTCTCGATGCCGGCGTAGTAGACGTCGCCATCGACGTAGACCATCGAGCCGGGGTGGCTGTGCACGACGGCGTCGCCGTCGCGGATCTCGAGCTCGGCGAGGACGTAGTCCCCGGAGACGACGCCGCGGCCCGAGACCTCGGCGAGGCTCGACTGGCTCTGCAGGCGGCGGGTGATCTGGGCCTCGACCTGCTCGTCGGTCACGACGGGCTTGGCGTAGGTGACCTTGACGCCCTTGTAGGTGGTGAGCTGCAGCTCGGGCTTGACCTCAAGGGTGATCGAGAAGCTGAAGGTCTCGTTGGCGGCCAGCTCGGTCTGCCGGTTCACCTTGGGCTGACCGAAGTAGTCCATCGAGGCCGCGGCCTGGCGGAAGGAGCGGGTGATGAGCTCCGAGGCCACCTCGGCGCGGATGCTCTTGCCGAAGCGCTGCTCCAGCACGGCCCGGGGCACCTTGCCGGGGCGGAAGCCCTTGAGCTTGGCGCGGGCCTGCATGTTGCGGAACGCCTTCTCCAGCTCGGTGTTGACCTGCTCGCCGGAGATGTTGAAGTTCAGCTTGCGCTCAACGGCGCTGACGTTCTCGACCTGGAAGTCCATGAAGGGGCCTCGTGCGGCTTGGCGTTCGAAGGAGGAAGGAGGAAGGAGAGGGAAGGAAGCTGAGAGTGCGAGAAGGGGGAATCGAACCCCCACGGGGCTAGCCCACTGGCTCCTAAGACCAGCGCGTCTACCAATTCCGCCATTCTCGCGAAGCTCGACCGAGACGAGCAGAGCTACGTTTCGGACAACCGGACCTTGATAACGCCTCGTCGCCGGATTCACCAGCGCCGATCAAGCCGCGGCGGCGGCGGGTGACGAAAAAGGCGCGCGGCGGGGGCCGAAGCGGTGAGGCTGAAGCGAGAACCGCCGCCCCGGTGAGGGAGCGGCGGTTCAGGAGAGAGTGGGCCCACCAGGACTTGAACCTGGAACCTGCGGATTAAGAGTCCGATGCTCTGCCAATTGAGCTATGAGCCCGTAGCCATGAAGGGGTGGGGTGGATGAAGGGATTTGAACCCTCGACCCTCGGAACCACAATCCGATGCTCTAACCAACTGAGCTACACCCACCGGAGAACGCACCGCATGTAACGAGGGGCGGCCGAACGCGCAAGGGCAGAGATCGCCAGGAGCGCGGCGGAGGGCTCCGCGCTCAGGGAAACGGCGCTTTTGAAGGGGGAGATCCCGAGGTCGGGGCTCAGGGGGCGAGCTGGGAGAGCGCGCCGCGGGGGGTCCAGCCGGGCACCCAGTCCAGGGCGGGCTGGTCGGCCAGCTCCTGGCTCAGCAGGGCTCGGAGCACGTCCTCGGCGCGTAAGGGGCTCGACGGCGGCGCCGCGGCCTGCACGGCGAGCCACGAGATGGGGTCAAGGGCGAGGGGCAGGCCCTCGGGGTGCTGGCCCCAAGGATCCGTTGGGGTGGCCGCTGAAGGGCCGAGCCAGCCCGCCGGGGGCGCCGCCGGGCGGAGCGGCGCCGAGGGCGCGTCAAAGAGCTCCCCCAGCTCGCCCAGGGCCCGGAGCAGGGCCAGAGGGTCGCTCCAGACGCTCTCCGGGGCGAAGGGCGCGGGGTCCCACCAGGGCGAGGCGACCCCGTCCACCTCGGGCCAAGGCGTCGGGACCGTCGGGCCGTGGGCCCAAGGCGGGCGCCAGCGCGGGGAGAGCGGCTGGCCGGAGTAGGGGTCCCAGGCCCCCGCGCCGTCGAGGGTGGGGGCCTCGGCCGACGGCGCCCAGAGGCCTCGCCAGCCCGGCCACGGCGGCGCGTCACCCAAGGCGGCGCCGAGGGGGTTGTAGCTCAGGCGCCGCAGCAGCTCGCCGCCGTCGGTCAAGGCTCGGGGGCTGCCGCGCTCGCCGAGCGCGACGTTCATCCGCACGGCGCCGCCCAGGGCGAACCCGGCGCTGAGCTCGCCGAGGATCTCCGTGGCCGCGCCGTCGAGGAGGACACCGAGGGGGCGGTCGAGGCCCCAGGCGAGGCGGGCGTCGCCGTCGGGGGCGCGCACGCTCACCGGGCGGCCGAGGAGGTCCCAGCTCAGCTCCAGGGGGCCCTGCCCGGCGCCGCGCACGGGGCGCCCCAAGGCGTCGTAGCTGAGGCTCAGGCGGCCACGCTCGCCGCGCAGGGACGTAACCTGGCCCTCGTCGTTGAGGCTGTAGTCGAGGCGGTCCTCGCCGAGCCCCCAGGCGACGACCCCGAGCGGCGGCACCGCGGCGCTGGGGCGGCCCTCGGGGGTGTAGAGGGCGCGCTCCCCGTCGGGGCCGGTCAGCTCGTCGAGGCGCCAGATCCAGGCCCCGGCGGGCTCGGTCAAGGCCGTGGGGCGGCCCAAGGCGTCGAAGGCCCAGCGCTCCTCGCCGCCGCCGCGCCGGGCGCTGAGCACCTGACCCGCGGCGGAGAGGCCGAGCTCGAGGTCGTCGATCACGTCGCCGTCGGCGGCCTCGAGGATCGCCGCGGCGTAGCCCGGGGCGCGCTCCCGGCGGTCGAGGGCGCCGTCTGGGAAGCGCACGAGCAGGGGGCGCCCGGCGGCGTCCCGGTCCAGAGACAAGGCGAGGCCCGTGGCGCTCGACCAGCGCAAGACCCGGCCCTCGGCGTCTCGGGCGGCGCGTTGGTCCAGCTCGCCGATCCGCTGGCGCACGGGCAGGCCGCGCACGTCACGCTCGATGGTCAAGGGCTCACCCTCGCCGCTCACCCGGATCACCCGGCCCGCCGCGTCACGCTCCAGGCGGGTGGCGCGGAGGCCGTCGTCCAGGGCCACGACGCGCCCGGCGCCGTCCCGATCCACGCGGATGGGCGCGCCGTCGCCGAGGGTGAGCCCGCTGACCTCCCCCGCGCCGTTGCGCCCGAGCCGCAGGCGGAGGCCGGGGCCCTCGGCGCTGATGAGGCGGCCCAAGGCGTCCCAGGCCCAGCGCAGGGGGCCGACGGCGGTGGGGCGCCCGGCCTCGTCGCGCTGCAGCGCCGTGCGCGCGCCGTTGACCTCGACGCCGATCAGCTCGCCGAGGCGATCCCAGCTCAGCCGCCAGGGGGCCTGCCCCGGCGGGCGCACGGCGCTCACCCGGCCGTCGAGGTCGTAGAGCAGGCCCCAGACGGCGCCGTCGTCGTCCTCGACCTGGCTGATGAGGCCGTCGGCGCGGTACCGCAGCGCCCGGCGCTGGCCGCCGGGGCCGCGCAGCTCGACGAGGCGACCGGCGTGGTCGCGGATCCAGTCGAAGCGGGCGCCCTCGGGGGTCTCGACGGCGCGCACCCGGCCCAGGGCGTCAAAACGAAGGCGCAGCTCGGCGCCGTCGCGCAGGCGGATGAGGCCGGGCAGGCCGCCGCGCCGCTCGCTGAGGCTGATCTTGCCCCCGGCGGGGTCCTCGACCTCGATGAGCTCCCCGGCTTCAGACCAGCGCAGGCGCACGACGGGGCCGCCGGGGGTCTCGATGCGGGTCACACGCCCGCTGGCGTCCCGCACGAGGCGGGTGGTCTCGCCGCCGCGCTTGATGGACTCTAAGGCGCCGTCCGCGCGCACGTTAAGCTCCCGGCGGCGGCCCAAGGGGTCTACGAGGGCGGTGAGGGCGCCGTTGAGGTCACGGAGCGCCCGCCACTCGCCGCCGCTCGGGTCGATGAGCGCGACGAGGCGCCGCGCCTCCCAGACAAGCCGCCAGCGCCCGGCCGGGGACTGTAGCTCGACGAGCTGGCCCTCGGCGTCTCGGGTCAGGGTGGTGGTGGCGCCGCGGGGGTCCACAAAGTTGGTCAGGCGTCCAACATTGTCGCGCTGGGCCTGGGTGATCCGCCCGGTCGGCCCGGTGACGACGAGGCCCTTCGCCTCCTCACGCAGCACCCAGACCCGGCCCACGGCGTCCCGGGCGGTGAGCTGGCCATCGGCGCGCCAGGTGAGGAGGAGCTGGGCGGGCCCGGGGCCGAGCAGCGCCGTGACCCGCCCGGCCTCGTCCCGGCTCACCCGCGTCGAGGAGCCGTCGGCCCAGAGCACCCCGGCGAGGCGCCCGGCGGCGTCATAGGTGTAGCGGGTGCGGGGTCGGGCGCTGCCGCTCACGGCGATGAGCCGCCCGCCGACGCTGTCGTAGTAGAGGGCCTGGCCGCCGGGGAGGTCGAGCTGGGCGGGGAAGCCGTCCGGGCCGCGCAGGACCTTCACCTCTCGGGCGTCGGCGGCGCGCAGGCCGCTCACCTGGCCCTCGGTGTAGCTGAGGCTCATCGCGCCGAGGCGCTCGACGCCGGGGGGCAAGGCGTCGAAGCTCATCACCCAGCGCCGCGCGGCGTCGTCCCAGCGGCGGTTCACGACGAGGCCGGCGTCGTTCAGGTCCGCGGCGGCGACGTGCAGCGCCCCGGTGCGGGGGTCCACGACGATCGACTCCCGGCCCTGGCGTTTGGGCGCCGGGTCGTCGGGGGTCACCGCGCCGAGCCACATCGGCCCGTCAGGCCCCAAGATCGGCGGGATCACCTCCGCGCCGCCCCCGGCGGCCGCCCGAGGGGCGGCGACGGCGGCCAAGACCAGGAGCGTGGTGAGCGCGACCCCTCTCATCCCGGCTCAGGGCAGGTCGTAGAGGAGGAAGCCGCTCCACCACGAGGGGTCAAAGTGCGCGTTGTCTTCGCCTTGGAGGGCGTTGCGGCCGTCCACCAGGGCCACGCCGGGCTTACGGTCCTGGATGATGGACTCGAAGAAGCGGAAGAGCACCTTCGCCCGCTTGTCCGGCGGGATGAGCCACGACGAGCGCAGCACGGCGCTCACCCCGGCGGAGTGCAGGGCCTGGGCCCAGCGCTCCTGCACCGCGGCGTCGGCGTCGCTGCTGATCACGGCGATCACGCCCTTGAGGTTCAGGCCGCGCACCGTCGCCAGGCTGAGCTGCTCCTCGCCGAGCTTGATCGCCCCGCGGTCGCCGAGGACCGGCATCGCGAGGTGGATAAAACGCGCGGTGGTCAGGCTCTCCTTGAGCTTGTCGAGCTTGAGCTCGGCCTTCGCCGGGGTGGAGCGGCGCTCCGCCGGGAACTGCCGACCCGTCGCCTCGGTCTCGCTGGCGAGCTTGATGCCCTCGGCGGCGTCCGCGGCCTCGCCGAGCTCCAGGCCGAGGTAGTCCGTCACGAAGCGCTCCGGGGCCTCCGGCGCGGGGCGGCGCAGCTCGGCGACGGTCATCGCCTGGGTCACCGTGCGCACATCAGCCAAGAAGCGCAGGCCCTGCTGCTGCTCGGGCAGGCCCGCGAAGGAGAGCTCCCGCAGGGGCCCGTCGGCGACGATGAGGTAACGCCCGACCCCGATGAGGTCGTCGAGGAAGGGGTCCACGAGCTGGCGGCGCAGGCTGTCGCCGAGCTTCGGCGCGACCTTCGACCCGCCGCTCGCCTCGCCCGACCGCAAGGCGGCGAGGAGCTGCTCGGAGGTGCGGAGGAGGCCCTTGCTGTCGTTGATGCGGAGCACCCGGCCCTTGTCTTGGGTGAGCACGACGAGCTCACCGCCGCCGGGCTCCAGGCGCATCGAGAAGATGGCGAGGCCCTTCATGTCGTCGCGGAGCTTGCCGTAGTCGGCCAAGGGCGCGGGCAGCGCGCGGGCGAAGGCCGGGGTCTCTTTGGCCTTGGCCTCTTGATCGGCGACGGCCTTCTTCGCCTCGACGGGCTCGGCGCCGGAGCCAGCGAGCCAGGCCAAGGTCTCGGCGCGCAGGGTCTGGTGCGCCTGGAGGTAGGCGGCGCGGGCGGCGGGCTCCAGGCCCAAGGAGGGGTCGTCGCCGACGGCCCAGGCGCGGTTCATCATGCCGACGCTGTGGTGCCAGTCCAGGAGCAGCACCCCGGCGAGGCCAGCCTCGACGCCGGACTTGCCGTGGAGCAGCGCGAGGTCGGCGCGCACCCCGGCGCCTTGGCCCCCGGCGAGCACGGAGATCGGGGTCAGCGGGCCGCGCAGGTGGGTGGGCGTGGCGCCGTAGCCCCGGGCCCAGTCGGCGTAGGCCCCGGTGAGATCCCCGGCGGCGGCTTTGCCCCGGGCGCGGGCGACGAGCGCGATGGGGTGCTCGGCGAGGGCCTCGGGGGCCGTGTTGTTGGGGTCGGCGAGCACCGCCCAGGCCGGGGCCTCGGCGGCGGCGGCGGTCTCGGTGAAGGTCGCGGCGCCGCCGGAGGTGAGCGCGCGGGCCTGGGCCTCGGCGCGGAGCGGGGCGCCGGTCTCCCCGAGGCTCTGCCCGAGGCTCAGCAGCTCGGCCTGGAGCTCCGCGGGGCGCGCCCCGGCCTCCCGCACGAGACGCTCCCACTCCAGGCGGGACTCCAGGCGGGCGGTCATGGCGCCTAAGGCGTCGGCGGCGCTCACCCAGTCCTTCGCGGCCTGGGTGATCGTGGCCTGGTCACCGCTGTACTCCGCGGCGCGCAGGCGGGCGCGGTGCAGGTGCTGCCGGGCGAAGGACTCGCCGAGGGCGGCGTCGGCGGCCAGAGGCGGGAGGCTCAGCCCGGGGTGGGCGAGAGCCTTGGTTGGTTGACCAACCAAGATAAGGCGGAGGGCCTCGGCGGCGTCAGACCAGGGGGCGGAGAGCGCGGCGGCGGCGGCGCTCAGCTCGGCCTCTTGGCCCAAGGCGAAGGCGGCCAGGGCCCGGGTGCGACCGGCCTCGGCGGCGAGATCGGCCCGCTGGCCCTCAGCGGCGAAGGCGGCGACCTCTTGGGTGAGGGTGAGCGCCGTCGTGGCGTCGCCCCGCTCCAGCGCGGCCAAGGCGAGGGTCGCGCCCAACTCCGAGGCGCCGACCTTGTCTTTGGCGGTGACCAAGGCCTCGCGGAGCGCGGTCGCGCCCTCGGCGGCCTCTTTGGCGCGGCCGGCCTTGAGGCGCCGCAGGGTCGCCTCGTGGCCGAGGCGGGCGGCGATGGGCGTGGCGCCCAGCTCAACGGCGGCCTTGGCGGCGGCGTCTAGCGGCGCGGCGCTCTGGTTGGCGTCGGGGAGGATCGCCGCGAGGGCCTGACCGGCGCGCAGGGCGGCCTCAGGGGACGGCGGGCTGTCGAGGAGGTTTTGCAGGTCGGCCTGGGCGAGGGCGGCCTGGCCCCCGGCGGCGAGGAGCGGCGCCCGGACGACCTTGGCCACCCAGTCCGTGGGGCTGAGCGCGGCGAGGGCCGTGGCGGCGGCGACGGGGTCTGGGTTTGTCCCGGCGGCGACGAAGGGATCCGGCGCGGCGCCTTCAGCGGCGGGGGCCCCGGCGCGTCGCGCCTGGAGGGTCAGCGCGGCGGCCTGCTCGGGGCTCGTGGCGGCGATGAGCGCGGCGAGGCCCTGCACCAGCTCCGGCTGGCCCGCGGCCAAGGCGAGCTCGGCGCGCATGCGGTGGTAGGCGGCCTCTTGACCGGCGGGGGCGCCCGCGTCGGTGAGGCGCCCCAAGGACTCGGCGGCCTTGCCGGACTCCGCGGCGACGAGGCCGTAGAGCGGGATGGCCGCGGGCTCGGTGGCGAAGAGCGCCTCTAGCTCCGTCAGCGCGGCGGCGGAGTCGCGGGCGGCGACGAGGGACCGGGCCTTGGCGATCCCGGTGAGCGGCGCCTCCGTTGGCGCGGTCGGCGCGATCGCGGTAGGGGCAGCGGCGGGGGGCGGCGCGGAGTCATCTCCGCAGGCGGTGGCGCAGAGCGCGAGCAGCAGAAGGGATCGTCGCACGTCCTATGCTCCGATGAGGTGCTGGGCCGAGCCTACCACGGTTCGGCGTCCGAGTGGACCTCAGCGGCACTCGCTCCCGCCACCCGAGAAGCAGGTGTAGGAGCCCCCCTCAGAGAGCACGATGCGCGCGGAGCGGCTCGTGCCATCGGCGGCGGTGCCGGTGATCTTGCACGGGCCCGGGCCGGGCATCTTCACGAGCACCGGGCCGTCGCCGGTCGGCGTGCCGTTGTGGCAGCGCGCGGTGAGGCGGGTGAGCGCAGGATCGCCGCTCACGAAGGTCGCGGTGATCGGCGCGGCGGCGGGGGCGGCCTCGACGGGCGGGGGCGTCTGCTTCCGCGGCGAGGAGGGGGGCGGCGTCGGCGCGGCGGCCTCCGTCGTGGGCGCCTTGGGGCGGCTCGGAGCGCGCTCGGTCTTCGGCGCCGGGGCCTCGGCCGGGGGCTCG
>JAKLKD010000096.1 GCA_023150845.1 Myxococcota bacterium
AGGCGCGGCCACGACAGGCGCGGGGGCCTCGACCACAGGCGCCGCGACGGGCGCGGGGGCCTCGACCACGGCGGCCTTCGCGGCGGCCTTGGCCACGGCGGCGGCGGTGGTCTTCTTGGCCTTGGGCGCGGGCTTGGCGGGCTCAGCCTTCGCCGGGGCGGGCGCGGCCTTCGCGGCGCTCTTGGCGGCCTTCGGCGCCTTCTCCTTCTTCGCGGGGGCGGCCGCCGGAGCGGACTTGCCAGCGGCCTCACGCGCCGCCGCGACCTCCTCTACGGAGACACCGGCGAGGCCGGCGATCTCGGCGTCATCCACCTGACCGAGCTGATCGAGGTACGGCTTGAGCGCCTCGGCCTCACCACCCTTCGGGGCCGGCGGGCGACCGCGGCGGGTGCGCGGGCCTGGAGGGGCCGCGTCACGGACGATGTTGTTGCGCTTGAGAGCGTTGTTGATGGCGCCCGGCGTCGCGCCAAACTCCTCAGCCAGCTCACGCAGGGAGTGAGAGTCCTTCTTCGCGAGCAGCTTAGGCCACCACTTCTCTTGTTCCAGTTTGCGCATTCTGTGCTCCACAGGCTTCGTCAGGTTTTTGATGCGTCGATCAGCAGCTTGTGATCTCCCAGCGTGCACCGTGTATCACAACCACGAACAATCCTGCAACTGACCGGGGGTTTGTTTGTGCTCGTATTTGCGGCGCACGATCCCCGCGTTGCCCCCCCTCGTCTTCGGCGGTAAGGTGGCGCCGATGCCACTCCTCGCCGCCTTGGCCGCCCTGACCTTCACGAGCGCCGCGATCGCCCAAGAGGCGGGCGCGAGGGGCGCCGAGACCACCGCTGAAGGCGTCGAGGACGCTCCCGAGCGCGAAGCTGAGGATCGTGTGGACGCGGCGATCCAGCTCTACATCCAAGGATCTCCTGGGGCGGCGCGAGACGCGCTGATGCTGATCCTCAGCGAGCCCGAGCTCGCCGGGCGCCGGGAGGTGCTGAGCGAGGCGCGGGTCTGGCTGGGAGAGGTGCAATTTGTGCTAGGTGAACACGCGGCGGCCCAGGCGACCTTTGAGGCGGCGCTGCGTGACGACCCCAACCTGCGCCTCGATCCTTTTGAGCACCCGCCCGAGGTCGTGACGTTCTTCGACGCCGTGCGCGCCCAGCAGCCGCCGCCTCCCCCAGAGGACGGCCCTCGCGCCACCGCCACCGAGGGGCCGTCTCTGCTCGTGACCGTCGCCCCGGGGGGCCTGCAGCTCTACAACGGTCAGACCGGCCTCGGCGCGGCGGTGATCGGCTCCGTCTCGGCGATGGGGATCACCTGCCTCACCATGCGGCTCTGGCTCGTCTCCCACGACGACAAGCCGGGCACCTGGGGGGTGCAGGTCGAGGGTGACGAGGACCTCGGCCGCCAGCTCCGCGCCGTGAAGACCGCCGAGAACACCATCGGCATGGCCGCCTTGGGCCTCTGGGGCGCGGCGATCCTGCAGGGCACCGTGCGCGTCGAGTCCGACGAGGCCGCCCGCGGGCCGGTGTCGTTGGTGGTGGGCCCGACCACTGTGGGGCTGAACGTCGCCTGGTGAGGCGCCCCGCGGCGCGCCCGCTGACCGGGGCGCGGCCCGCGGAGGCGCGGCGGGTTACAGCGGCAGACCGTGAGGCGGCGCTCGCTCGTCACCCGGCGCCGCGCACGCGGCGACGCCCGAGCGATCCACCCCACGGATCGGCGCTGTAGACTGCCCTCGGAGCGTGCTGATGTTCATCCGGTATACCGACCCGACGACGCGACTCTCGAAGGACTACGTCCTGCGCAAGCCGATCACGACGCTCGGCCGCGCGCCGGGCAACGACATCGTCTTGCCCGACCCCGCCGTCGCGCCGTCCCACGCGAACCTCGTGAAGAAGGCCACCCACGTCACGATCTCCGTGCTCGATCGCAGCGCCGAGCTGACCGTGAACGGTCGCCGCGCCAAGGCCGCCGACCTCAAGCCCGGCGACAAGGTCCACGTCGGCCAGCATGAGCTGAGCCTCTTCGACGGTGAGCCCGCGCCTGTCGCCGCCGCGGCGCCGAGCTCCCGCCCGGAGGACTCCATCGCCGCCATGGAGCGCCTCGTCGACCTGTCCCAGCGCCTGATGGAGGACATCCCGCCGGACCAGCTCTTCACCGTGCTGCTCAAGGCGGTCGTCGAGATGACGGACGCCGAGAAGGGCTTCGTCATCGTGTTTCGTGACGGGGAGCGCCACTCCGCGGCGACCTACAACGTCGGCCAAGAGACCCTCGATCTCTCCCGCGTCTCCGACTCGATCATCGATCGGGTGGTCGAGACGCGGCGCCCCCTCATCGTCTCCGACGCCCTGAACGATGGCCGCTTCGGCAAGGCCCGCAGCGTCGTCGATCTGCGGCTCTCGTCCGTGATGTGTGTGCCGCTCATCTACCGAAACGACCTGCTCGGCGTGCTGTACCTCGGGAACGACTCGATCACCCACCTCTTTGACGAGGCGAAGCTCGCGTTGCTCCAGGTCTTCGCCGCCCAGGCGAGCATCCTCGTCTCCGCGGCCCTGTCCCTCAACGAGCTGAAGACGAGCAACCGAAACCTGCGGGATCAGCTCCGCGACGCCTCCCAAGGCGAGATGATCGGCTCCTGCGCGGCGATGCGCGCGGTGTTTAAGATGGTCCGCCGCGTCGCCCCGACGGACCTCACCGTGCTCGTGCTCGGCGAGACCGGCACCGGGAAGGAGCTCGTCGCGAAGGAGCTGCACCGCCTCTCGGGCCGGGCGAAGGGCCCCTTCATCTCGCTGAACTGTGGGGCGATCCCCGAGAATCTCCTGGAGAGTGAGCTGTTTGGTCACAAGCGCGGGGCCTTCACCGGCGCCGTGGCGGACAAGGTGGGCAAGTTTGAGGCCGCCGACGGCGGGACGCTCTTCCTCGATGAGATCGGCGAGATGCCGATGAACCTGCAGGTGAAGCTCCTCCGTGTGCTGCAGGAGCGCATCATCGAGCGGGTCGGCGAGTACGAGGGCCGCGCCATCAACATCCGGGTGATCGCCGCGACGAACAAGAACCTTGAGGAGGAGATCGCCACCGGGCGTTTCCGTGAGGATCTGTTCTACCGGCTCAACGAGGTGAGCGTCACCCTGCCCCCCCTGCGGGACCGCGGCGACGACATCGTGCAGCTCGCCCAGTTCATCCTCAGCCGCTACGCCGCCCGCTACGAGTCGAAGGTGCGCGGCTTCACGAACGAGTGCATCCTCGCGATGAAGGGCTACTACTGGCCCGGGAACGTGAGACAGCTCGAGAACCGCGTCAAGAAGGCCGTGATCATGTCCGATCGCGCGCTCTTGACGCCGGACGACCTCGGGCTTGAGAAGGGCACCAAACGCGCCGTGCGCTCCTTGGCCGTGGCTGAAGAAGACTTCAAGAAGCAGTACATTCGTGAGGTCCTCGACCTCAACAACTGGAACAAGGCCCAGACGGCCCGGGATCTCGACGTCGATCCCCGCACCATCTTCCGCTACATCGAGAAGATGGATGACTGATCGCGACGCGCGCTCGGCGTCGCTTCGCCTGCTCGCCGCGGTCGTCTGTGGCGTGTGGGTCGGGATCTGTCCGGCCTTCGCGCTGCCCCCGCCGCCCACCCAAGGCCCGGTGAACCCAAACGCCCCGGCGCCGATCGAGGACCCCGAGAGCGTGGCGGTGCTCGTCCGGGGGCTGCGCCACGCCGACGCCGTGGAGCGCCGTTACGCCGCCCGGGCTCTAGGCCGCGAGGCCGCCCTCGCCGCGCGCATCAGCGATCACAGCGTGCCGGGCTCGGACCGGGACATCGAGGCCCGGCTGGCCTTACAAGAGCTCGACCGCCTCGTCACCGAGCCTTGCCTCGCCGCGTTTGATCACGCCGAGGTGCGCCGGGGCTGCGCGCGGGTCTTCGCCGCCGTCGAGGCCACCCAGGCCCTGCCGACGCTAGAGGCCGCCCTGCAACAAGACCAGGGACTGTTCACCCGCCGGGCCGTCGAGGACGCCGTCACAGCGCTCCGATCCGCAAGCGCCGAGGAGCGGCCATGAAGACGATCGGGCTCACCGGGGGCATCGCTACAGGCAAGTCAACGGTCGCGAAGATCCTGCGTGAGGAGCTCGGCGTCCCGGTGATCGACGCCGACCAGGTCGCCCGAGACGTCGTGGCGCCGGGGCAGCCCGCCTTGGCCGCCCTCGCCGCCCGCTTCGGCCCCACCGTGCTCTTCACCGACGGCACCCTCAACCGGAAGGCCCTCGGCGCCTTGGTCATGGGCGACGCCGCCGCACGAAAGGACCTCGAGGCCATCACCCACCCCGCTATCCGCGCCGAGATTCAGCGGCGTCTCCAGGGTTTGGCCGAGGCCGGGACGCCGAGCGCCGCCGTCGAGGCCGCGCTCCTCGTCGAGACCGGGGCGTACCGCCAATATGACGCCTTGCTCGTCGTGAGCTGCGCGCCCGAGACCCAGCTCCGCCGCCTGATGTCCCGGGAGGGCCTCAACGAGGCCGACGCGCGGCGCTGGGTGCAGAGCCAGCTCCCCCTCGCGGAGAAAGAGCGCCTGGGCAGCGCGGTGATCTACAACGACGGCGACGGTGACGCGCTCCGCGCCAAGGTGCGTGAGGCCTGGGCGACGCTGAGCCCCTGATCGTGCTCAGTCTTGGGTCGCCTCAGCGGCGAGCTCCAGGTTCTTTTTGTACGCGGGCTGTGTCGGCGCGAGCGAGACGGCGCGGCTGAAGGCGTCTCGTGCGCCGAGGAGATCCCCGGCGGCGGCGCGGTGTAATCCCAGGCCATTGTGCAGCGCAGCGTCGTCGGGGGCAAAACGGAGGGCCCAGCCGCAGAGCGTCTCCCCTTCGCGGCGCCCCGCGGGGCTGCCCGCCGGGATCAGCACGCAGGCGGCGCTCGTGGCCCAGAGCGCCTCCTCGTCCGGGGCGCTCGCCGCGAGCAGACGGGGCAGCGCCTCGGCCTCCCGGTTCAGCAGCAAGAGCGCCCGGGCCAGGGCGGCGTCGATCTCCCGCTGGGCGCGGGGGTCGGGGTGCCGGGCGTCACGGAGCAGGCGCTCGGCCTCCTCCGGCCGCTCGTTGAGCGTCGCCCGGGCGAGGTTCAGGCGGATGAGCGGGTCGTCGGGCAGACGGGCGTGCGCCGCTGACCAGAGGCTGCGCTCGTCGGCCCACTCCGGCACACGCCCGGCCCCGACGAGACCGCAGGCGACGGCGAGGGTGAGCGCCGCCCCGACCGCAGCCCGCCCCGCCCCGCGCAGCGCCTCGGCGAGGATCAAGGCGAGGCCCAGCAAGGGCAAGACCAAGAGCGTCTCCCCGTAACGAAGCTTTGAGGTGGCGAGCCCACCCACCGCGAGCAGGGGCGCGACGAGGAGCACGAGCCCCGCCCGAGCGCCTGGGCCGCCGCGCCAGAGGCCGAGCCCGGTGAGGCCGAGCACACCCACCCAGCCGAGGACCGCCTCGGCGACGTTCACCCCGGGCAAGGTGAGCCCCGGCGCGAGGGCCGTCGGCGTGAACATTCGTGTGATGAGCCACGACGCCCGGGCCCCGGCCTCGGCCACAGACCGCGCCGTCGGCCCCGTGGGCTCCAAGACCTCAGCGCTCAGCACGAGCCCCCGGGCGGCGAGCCAGAGGCCCACCACCCCCGCGGCGACCCGCCAGGCCCCAGGCGGGCCGAGCAAGGCGACCAGCGCCGGGGCCAAGGCGCCGAGCTCCTTCGCCCCGCAGGCGACGAGCGCCCCGAGGGCCACCGCCGCCGCGCTCCGCGCCTGGACCGTCCAGATCAAGGCCGCGGCGCAGAGGAGGTCCGTGCGCCCCGCGACGTTCACCGCGCCCTCCACCTGCAGGGGGTGCGCCATGAACAAGAGCGTCACCGCCCAGGCCCAGGCCTGCCCCCAGCGGGTGGTGATGAGCCGCCAGAGCCCGAGGCCCAAGGCCGTCAGGCTGAGCAGGTTCGTGAGGTGAAAGGCCCACGGCGCGCCGCCGCCGACGAGGTGATCGACGTAGTACGAGAGCGTGACCGTCGGGCGCCAGTACGGCGTCGCCCGGCGGCCCTCGGCGAAGTGGAAGAGCTCGCGGCGGAGCGCCTCGGGCAAGGTCCCGAGCTCAGCCAAGGCCGGGTTCTCGGCGATGAGCACGACGTCATCGTACACAAAGCCGTAACCGAGCGCCCGCCCGTAGAGGACGAGCGCCCAGGCGAAGAGCGCGACGGCGGCGCCGAGGAGCGCGCGCTGGGGCGGGGCCACGCTCGGTGAGGGGTCCACCGCCCTGCTCCTTGCCGGTGAGGGCTCAGTAGACGAGGATCGACTCGACGGGCACCGGGCCGAGCTGGGTGCGGCCGTTCAAGAAGCCGAGCTCGATCACGAAGCAGCAGGCGACGACCTCGGCCTTGAGCGCGCCGATGAGCTTACAGGCCGCCAGCGCCGTGCCGCCCGTGGCGAGCAGGTCGTCCATCACGAGCACCCGCTGGCCTTCCTTGAGGGCGTCGGTGTGCATCTCCAGGCGGTTCGAGCCGTACTCGAGCTCGTACTCATAAGAGATCGTCGTGTAGGGCAGCTTGCCCGGCTTCCGCGCGGGCACAAAGGCCGCGCCGAGCTCCATCGCCAGCGGCGCCCCGAAGATGAAGCCGCGGGACTCCATGCCGACGACGGCGTCGATGTGGCGCCCGGTGTAGAGCTCCGCGAAGTGGTTGATGGTCGCGCGGAGCAGGCGCGGCTGGGCGAGCACCGGCGTGATGTCCTTAAACATGATGCCGGGCTTGGGGAAGTCGGGGACGTCGCGAATGGTCCGGTTGAGACGAGTGACGAGATCTTCCACGTCGGGCTCCGAGGGGCAGGTTCGTGCGAAGTGTAACCCAAGGGCGCGGGCCCCCGGCGGCGGCGCGGCAAGTTGCCCCGACTCCGCCCCGGGCGACGGCCTCTTGGGGCCAGGGGCGCGGATCAGCGGGGCTCGTCGCCGCCGCGCGCCTGGAAGATGTCGAGCTGGCGCAGGCGCGAGAGCGTCGCCCACGAGGTGAGATCCGCCTGGATCGGCGTCACCGAGGCGTCGCCGCGCTCGATGGCCTCTCCGTCGGACTCGGGGATCGGCTCAAAACGTTCGTGGGCCCCGCCGAGCCAGTAGTAGCGCTGGCCCCGGGGGTCGACCCGCTCGTCCACCTTCGTCTCGTAGCGGCGCACGCCCATCGAGGTCGCGCAGACGCGCTTGAGCGCCTCCGGGGGCACGTCGGGCACGTTCACGTTCAGGAGCGTCCGGGGCGCGAGGCCGTCGCGGAGGACCGACGCCGCGAGGCGCGCGGCGAGCTCAGCCGCCGTCCCCCAGTGGTGCTTCGAGGCGTGTACGTCCCACTCGACGTGTAAGGACACGGCGATCGCTGGGATGCCGACCAGACAGGCCTCCATCGCCGCTGCGACGGTGCCCGAGTAGAGGATGTCGTTGCCGATGTTCCCGCCGCGGTTGATGCCCGAGACGACGATGTCCGGGCGGCCAGGCAGGAGCTTGTTCAGCGCCATGTACACGCAGTCCGCCGGGGTGCCGGTGACGCCGAAGCTGCGCTCGCCCCGGCGGCGCACCCGCAGGGGCTTGTGCATGGTGAGGGCGTGGGACTGCGCGGACTGCTCACGCTCCGGCGCCACCACCCACACCTCGCCGAGCGGGGTGAGGGCCTCGATGAGCGGGGGGAGCCCGTAGGCGTGAACGCCGTCGTCGTTCGAGATGAGGATTCTTGGCATCGCCGGGGGCCCTCCTTCAGAGCGCCGAAGCCTTAACCCAGCCTCACGCCGAGCGCATAAGCGCGCCGGACGCCCTGACAGTCCGGGCCGTCACGGGTTACCCAATCTCCTCATCCTCGGGGCAAAGCCTGATGCGTCCACGCTACGCCGACCTCTTCCGCCGTCTGCGCGACCCGGATCCGATCAAGCAAGACGCCGCTTATGACGCGGTGCTCTTTGACCGTGAGGAGGCGCTGCCCGACGTGGTGGAGTGTTACGGGCTCGCCCCGGACGACGCCCTGATGCGCTACTTCATGGTGCAGCTCATGGCGTTCTCGGGCTCCAAGGGCGCGGTGAAGCCGCTCATTCGCGCCTTGGACGACCCGGACCCCCTCGTGCGGGTCGAGGCCTGCCGCGGCCTGGAGGACCTCCGGGCCAAGAGCGCAATGCCCGCCCTGCGCGCCCGGCTGACGGACCTCGACGCCGACGTGCGAGAGGCCGCCTCCGACGCCCTGGAGGCCATCCGGGGCGCCGCGGCGATGGTCAAGATCCGCTGATCAGCCGCGGGTTTCGGCGCTGGCCGAGGGTCGTGTCCAGGCCCGCGAGCACCGAGGTCATGTCCTCAAACCGCTCACAGACGTAGACGCCGTCTAGGGCGCGGTCCTCGTTCGGCACGCGGAGCACGGTGACCCCGGGGCCGCCCGCGACGACGGTGATCTCCCGGGGGATGAGCGCGCGCAGCGCGTTGAGCACCCGGCGCAGCTCGGCCTCGGGGCGCTTGAGGGTGACGGCGACGATGACGAGCTGGGCGTCATCGCTCGTCCGGGCGTGGCGCGCGAGCTCTACGACGGGGAGGTCCGCGCCGAGGTTCTCGATGCGCCAGCCGCGCAGGGCGAGCTTGATCGCGACGGTCAGGAGGCCCAGCTCATGGCTGTCCCCCTCGATGGCGGCGCAGAGCGCGGTGTGCCCCTGCTCCGGCCCGCCGCCGAGCTGGCGCAGCATCGCGCCGAGCTGGTCCCGCAAGAACGCCGACATGAAGTGCTCTTGGGTGATGCTGTACCGGCCCTGGGCCCAGCCGTCGCCCATCTCCTTGAGGCAGGGCAAGAACACGTCGTCGACGATGCGCTCGAAGGGCAAGAACCAGAGCGTCTCCATCACACGGTCGGCGCCAGCGCGGTCGAAGGCGAGCAGGCGGTCCATGAGGTCGTGCTGGCCGCCCACCACCCCGCTCATCGGGGCCTTGGCCGGCGCAGGCACGCTCCCGAGCGCCTCATCACGCTCCCGCAGGAGCGAGATCGCCTCGCTCACGCGGTAACCCTCGTCACAGAGCGCCTTGATGCGCGCGAGCAGCTCGACGTCCTTCTCGGTGTACTCCCGGAAGCCGTTCGACGCCCGGGCGACGTTGAACAGGTCGTAACGCCGCTCCCAGGCGAGGATCGTGTTGCGGGGGATGCCCGTGCGCTCAGCGACGGTCTTGATGCGGTAACCCATAGGACTCAGGCGCTCCTCGTCACGCCAGGCAAGCCGGCGAGGGAGGCGTGGAGCCCCTCGTCGTGGGGCCGGGGAGCGGCGAGCGCGAGGCGCAGGCTGCTCCAGAGGCCGGAGATCACCGCGACGGCCTTCTGCGCCGGGGGCACGATCACCCGCCCGGCCAAGGCGTCGCCGCCGCGCCGCGCGAGGCGGTGGCCGATGGCCCCGTACACCCGGCTGGCGACCAGGATCGCGACGCGGGTGCGCCAGGGGATGAACCGCATCCCGGCGTCACCGCTCGAGTAGTAGCGGCGCGAGAGCTCCAGGAGCGAGCGCACCACCTCGGCGACCCCTCGGGCCGAGGCGCGCCCAGCGAGCAGATCCGCCGGATGCACCCCGACCGCGGCGAGGCGCGTCGCGGGGAGGTAGACCCGGCCCCGCTCAGCGTCCTCCAGCACGTCGCGGCAGATGTTCGTGAGCTGCATTCCGATCCCCAGATCGATGGCGTACGCCGCCGCGCGGGGATCCGTGACACCGAGCATCGGGCACATCATGAGCCCGACGGTCCCGGCGACGCGGTAGCAGTAACGAAGGAGCGCGGCGTCGTCGGGGACGATCACCTCGCCGAGATCCCCGAGCACCCCCTCGATCAGCTCATCGACGGCCTGGCGCCCCCGCTCATCGAGCAGGCGCAACGACGCCACGACCAGCGGCCGCGCCGGGCGGCGCCCGTGCAGCTCATCCCGGAGGAGATCGAGCTCTTTCCGGGCGGCGACGGCGTCTTCAGCCTCATCGGCGAGATCGTCAATGAGACGGCAGAGGTGGTAGAGCACCGCCGCGTCGTCCCGCCGCGCCGCGGGCAAAAACCACGACGCCCAGGTGAAGGAGCGCGCGTGTTTGTGCAGCACGCCAACAGAGTCGGCGATGAGCGGCGCGTCGGCGGCGGGCGCCATGTCACACGAGGCGCTCATTTGCTCGCCAGCCTCGCCTCAGGCAGCGCCAGGGGCCGCGCCGGGGCCTGCAGCACACGAGAGAGCACCTTGGACGAGCAGAGCACGCCGGGCATGCCCGCGCCGGGGTGTGTGCCCGCGCCGACGAAGAACAAGCCCTGCACGTCTTCGCTGCGGTTGTGGGTGCGGAACCAGGCCGACTGGGTGAGGATGGGCTCGCTGCCGAAGGCCGCGCCGTCCATCGAGCGCAGACGACCGGCGAAGTAGCGGGGATCCACCGAGAACTTCGTGACGAGGTTCTTCTTGAGCCCGGGCAGCTCCCCGGCGTCCAAGGCGTCGATGATCTTCTCGCCGTAACGCTCCGCCGTCTCCTCCCAGTTCACGCCGCTCTTGTTGTTCGGCACCGGCGAGAGCACGTAGAAGCCGTCGTGGCCCGGCGGGTTGAGGCTCGGGTCGCTGCGGCCCGGGGCGTGGAGGTACAAGGAGAAGTCATCGGCCAAGACGCGCCGATCGAAGATGTCGCGCAGGAGCTCCTTGTAGCGGGGCCCGAGCAAGATCGTGTGGTGTGCGGTGTCTTTCCACACACCTTTGGCGCCGAAGTACATCACGAAGAGGCTCATCGACTGCTTGATGCGGCCGATGGAGGCGTCGGTGTTTGTGCGGCGGTGCTCCGGCGCGATCATCTTGGTGTAGACCATCGACGGATCGGCGTTGGAGACGACGAGATCACAGGGCAGACGCTCACCCGAGGCCGTCTCGACGGCCGTGGCCCGGCCGTTCGTCACCTCGATGCGCTCCACGGGCGTGTTGAGGCGGACCTCGACGCCGAGCTCGTCCAAGAGCCGGGTGAGCGCGTTGATGAGCGCCCCCGTGCCGCCCTTGGCGAAATGAACGCCCCACTTCCGCTCCAGCCAATGAATCAGCATGTAGATGGAGGTGGTGTTGAAGGGGTTTCCGCCCACGAGGAGCGGCTGGAAGGTGAAGACCTGCCGCAGCCGGGGGTCCTCGATGTAGGACGCGACGAGGCCGTACACCGTGCGGTAGCTCTTGAGCTTCATCATCTGCGGGACGATGCGCAGCATCTCCGAGACCGTGTCAAACGGCACGTCGGCGAGCTGGGTGTAGCCCACGTCGAAGATGCGCTGCGACATCGCCGCCATCTTGCGGTAACCATCGACGTCTTTGGGGTTGAACTGCTCGATCTGGCTGAGCAGCCGGTCCTCTTCGCCCACATAATCAAAGACGGAGTTGTCCTGGAACTTCACCCGGTAGAAGGGATCGACGGGCACCAGGTCGTAGTAGTCCTTGGGGTTTCGGCCGACGAGGGTGAAGAGCTCGTCGAGGAGGTACGGCGCGGTGACCACGGTGGGGCCCGCGTCGAAGGTGAAGCCGTCCCGCTTAAAGACGCTGGCGCGCCCGCCGGCCTGCTCGTTGGCCTCCAGCACGGTGACCTTGTAGCCCATGGCCCGCAGGCGGACGGCCGCGCTCAGGCCGCCGAAGCCCGAGCCGATGACGATGGCGTGCTCTGTGCTCATGCCCACTCCCGAAGGATCTGATGAGGGTTCGTCTGAATGATCGGCGCCAAGGCCCGGGCCACGAGCTCCGAGGCCAAGGTGTGCAGCCGGGGGTGCCGAGCGAGGGTCGGCGAGTCGGCGATGTTGTCGTCGATGTTTCCGAGGCGGCGCCACACCGACGCCAAGGCCCCGCCCGCCGAGAAGCGGTGGATGGTCTCTTCGACCATTCGCTCCGTCGTCTCCTCGCGGGGGGTGCGCAGCACACGCCAGAGCCAGGGGGCGTCGTTGGGGTGCAGGCGCAGGTGCTCAACGACGAGCGCGCTCACCTTGCCCTCGCGGAGATCGGAGCCGACCTCGCCGCGGCCCTTGTCGCCGTAGAGGTCGAGCACGTCGTCCTGGACCTGGAAGAGCAGCCCGACGGGGCTGAACTCATCCGCCAGGGCCCGGGCGTCCTCATCGGAGAGCCCGGCGAGGATCGCCGCGCCCTCAACGGGCAAGGAGAACAGCGCCGAGGTCTTGCCGCCGACGGCGTGGGCGTAGTCGTCCCAGCTCGGCAGCTCGCGGCCGTGGAGATCGAGCTCGGCGGACTGCCCACGCACGACGCGCTGGGCGGCCTCGGAGAGCGCCTGGGCGAGCCGCCAGCGCGTCTCACCGCTCACGGGGAGCTGGGCGATCGCCGAGGTGGGGAGCATGAGGCCGAGATCCCCGGCGTTGATCGCCTGGGCGACGCCGTGACGCACCCACACGACCTCGCGGCCCCGGCGGCGGCGATCGCCGTCCTGGAGGTCGTCATGCACAAGCGAGGCGTTGTGAAGCAGCTCACAGGCCGCGGCCCAGCCGATGGCGTCGGCGCGAGACAGCCCGAGCGCCTCGGCGGCGGAGAGCGCGAGCCGGGCCCGAAGCCGCTTGCCCCCGGTGTTGATGTGGTCCCAGAGGATGTGGCCGAGCCGGTCGAGCCGCGAGCCCGTACACAGGCGCAGCATCATCGCCTCGACGTCATCCAGCCCCTCTGAGCTCCACAGTCCCCGTGGCTCGGGCCGGGGAGATGGGGTCCTTACACGCCGCGCTGGCAGGATCATGCTCACATCTCACCTCGTGTTCGTCCGTCTCGGCCTGGGGCTTGGGGGCGTCGCGGGAGGACCGTCGCTTGTCTTCACGCTCGACCTTGCCAAACCCTATACATCATGCAAAGCTTATACATGAGTCGTACATAGTTTGCAATGAAAATCTATCTGCAAACCAGATGCACTCACCCTCGAGGACGCCGCTGATGATCTCCCTCCGCTTCGACCCCCGGTTCCCGTCTCCCGAGGCCCTCACGGCGCCCGGCGGCTTCGCGTGGTGGTACCTCGATCTCACCGACGGGGCCGGGAACGGCGTCGTGCTCATCTGGTCCTTCGGCCTGCCCTTCTTGCCGGGCTACGCCGACGCCGCCCGCAAGGGCCGAGGCCAGTCCCCGGCGAGCCGCCCGAGCCTGAACGTGGCTGTGTACAAAGGCGGCTGGGAGAACGTATACCTTTTGCAAGAGTATCCCCCTGAAGCCGTCACCTTAGACATGGAGCGTGGGGAGCTCCGCGTCGGCCGCTCGACCCTGCGGTCCTGGGTCGAAGGGGACGAGCGCCGGGTGCTCGTGAACCTCGACTGCCCGGTTCCCGGCAGCGCCGAGCGCCTCACGGGGCGGGTGGAGGCCCGGGGCCCGGCGGTGCGGCCTGTTCGGGCGCCGACCCCCAGCGACGATCCCCACGCCTGGACCCCGATGCTCGTCGGCGTCGAGGGCGAGGCCACCCTTCAACACGGCGAGGAGGAGGTGCTGATACTACGCGGCCGGGTCTACCACGACCGCAACCAGTCCACCCTGCCCTTACACGACCTCGGCATCCAGCACTGGATCTGGGGCCGCCTCGCCTGCGGCGCCGCCGGGGAGCGCATCTATTACCTGCTCTGGCCCCCGGAGGGCCCGCCCGAGGCCTACGCCATCGAGATCACCCCCGACGGCGGCCTCACCGTGCACGATCACGCCGAGGTGATCCTGGGCACGGAGCGCCGGGCGATCTTCGGCGTGCCGTACTGGGACTCCATGACCGTGCGGGTCAACGGCGAGGACTGGGCCGTCGTGCACAAGCACAAGGTCGTCGATAACGGGCCGTTCTACCTGCGCTTCTTGACCTGGGCGACCCTGCCCGGCCAAGGGGAGGCCTACGGGGTGGCCGAGGCCGTGCGCCCGGATCGGGTCGATCTCGATCTGCACCGGGGCATGGTGAAGGCCCGGGTTCACCACATCGGCCAGGAGAACAACGCCCTGCTGCCGCTCATGTCGGGGCCGATCAAGAGCCGCCTGGGCCGCCTCTTCGGGCAGCTCCGGGTGAAGCCGACCACCGCCGCCGAGGAGACCCCATGAGCCTCGCGCAGCTCGCCGCCTGGACCCCGGCGGCGCTGGCGCTGCTGGCCACGGCGAACACCGCCCTCAACCTCCTCACCTGGCCCCGGGGCCGCGTCCCCTCACCTGCCCCGGCGCCCGATGTCTCGATCCTCATCCCCGCCCGGAACGAGGCGGTGAACATCGAGGCCTCGGTGCGGGCCGCGGCGGCGAGCCAGCCCGCGCCGATGGAGATCATCGTCTGCGACGACAACAGCGGCGACGGCACCGGGGAGATCCTCGCCCGGCTCCAGGCGGAGCTGCCGACGCTGCGGGTGATTCAGGGCCGCCCCCTCACGCCGGGCTGGGTCGGCAAACCCCACGCCTGCCACCAGCTCGCCGAGGCCGCCCGGGGGACCGTCCTGTTGTTCATCGACGCCGACGTGCGCCTCGCGCCGGACGGCGTCGGGCGGGTGCTGGGGCTCATGGCGGACCACGACGCCCAGGTGGTGACCGCCGTGCCCCGGCAGCGCACGGGCTCGCCGATGGAGGAGCTCATCCTGCCGCTCCTGCACCTCACCTACACGGCCTGGCTGCCCCTCGCGCTCATCTACAGCTCGCCGGACCCGGCGTTTCTGGCCGCGAACGGGCAGATCCTCGCCTTCCGCCGGGAGAGCTACCGCTGGATCGGCGGCTTTGAGGCCGTGCGCGCCGAGGTCGTCGATGACATGGCGATCTGCCGAAACGCCAAACGTGCCGGTCTAAAGGTGGTCTTCGCCGACGGCGGGGAGCTGGCCGAGTGCCGCATGTACCGCTCGGCGGCCCAGGTGTGGAAGGGCTTCTCCAAGAACCTCTACGAGGGCATCGGCGCCCATCCCCTCGCGCTCGTCGGCGTCTTGGGGCTCTACTCCTTGGCCTTCGTCGTGCCGTATCTGAGCCTCGGCCTCGGGCTCCTCGGCGTCGAGCTGGCCTTGGCGCCGGGGCTCGTGGGCGTCGGGCTCAACCTGATCCTGCGGGCGGCCTTGGCCTGGCGCTTTGAGCACAGCGCCCGGTCGGCCTTGGCCCAGCCCGTCGCCGTGCTGGCGCTCTTGGGCCTCGCGATCAACTCCTACCGCTGGTCGAGCCAAGGCACCATCGAGTGGGCCGGGCGGATCTACCCACGCCGCGACCTGCGCGGGGCGACCCATGGCGCCTGACTGGCTCCGCCGCGCCTTCGGCTGGTGGGGGCGCGGCCACGCACGCAAGCTCATCCTCCAGGGCCTCGACGGGCTGCGGGTGTCGGGGCTCGCGGAGGCCCAGGCCGAGCTGGGTCGGCGGCCGCTCATCTTCGCCGCGAACCACTCGGCCTGGTGGGACGGCGTGCTCATGGTGGCGCTGAACGAGCGCCTGGGCGCCGACAGCCGGGTGCTCATGGACGCCGAGCGGATGAAGGCCTTCCCCTGGTTTCAGGCCTTCGGCGCGATGCCCCTCGACCGCACGGCGACGGGCAAGAGCCACGCCGACCTCGCCGCGGCGGCCGCCCACCTGCAGGGCCCTGGGCGTTGCCTCTGGATCTTCCCCCAAGGAAAACACCGCTCGCCCAACCTGCGCCCCCTCGGCCTCCGCCGGGGCGTGCAGGTCGTGAGCGAGGCCACCGAGGCCGCCGTGATCCCCGTCTCGATCCGCTACGAGTTCCAAGAGCTCGCCGTGCCCGGCGCCTATGTACACTTCGGCCCGCCCGTCGAGCCCGGCCCGGCGCTGCTCACGCGGCTTGAGGACGCGCTCATTCAGGGCCTCGACCAGCTCACCGCGAGCCTCGACGCCCCTGAGCCTCCCCTGGAGCTGATCTTCGCCGGGCGCCCGCCGGGTGGGCTCGGCTCGGCGGCTCTGCGCCGCATCTGGAACCTCTTCGCCCGTGGAGGGCACCGTGCCTGACGTGATCGTGATCGGCAGCGGCCTCGGCGGCCTCTCCGCGGCGGTGTCTCTGGCGGCCCGCGGGCTCAAGGTCACCGTGCTGGAGGCCGCGCCGACGCTCGGCGGGAAAGCGAACATCGTCACGCTAGACGGCGTGGAGTGTGACACTGGCCCGAGCGTGTTGACCCTGCCCGACACCCTCGACGCTGTCCTCCAAGAGGCGGGCACCCGCCTCGCCGATGAGGTCACCCTGCTCACCCCGTCGCCGGCCTTTCGTTACGTCACGGCGCGCGGGGAGACGCTGGACCTCATGCCGACCCTGCCGGAGACCTTGGCCCATGTTCACGAGCGCCTCGGCGCTGAGGCCGCCCGGGAGCTGGAGGGCTTCATGGCCGACGCCGCGGAGATCTGGGCCTTGTCCAAGATCGCCTTTGTCTACGGCCCGGCGCCGTCCGTGCGCTCGCTCTGGGAGCTCGGGCCAGCGAAGATGGCCGGCTTTGGCCGGGTAGACCCCTTCCGCAGCATGTGGTCGGCGATCTGCAACAAGGTGAAGCACCCGCTCTTGCGGATGATCTTGGCGCGTTACGCGACCTACAACGGCTCCGACCCCCGGGCGGCCCCGGCGACGCTCAACTGCATCGCCCACGTCGAGATCGGCCTCGGCGGCTACGGCGTGCGCGGCGGCGTCTACTCCTTGGTGAGGGCCTTCGTGCGGGTGGCCGAGCGCCTCGGCGTGAGCTTCCGCGCGTCTAGCCCCGTGGAGTCGGTGATCGTCGAGGGCGGCCGCGCCGTCGGCGTCACCCTGCGCGGCGGCGAGGCGCTGCGGGCGGGCTCCGTGGTCTGCAACGCCGACGTGGCGCACCTCCACGAGCACCTCCTGCCCAAGGCCCAGCGCCGGGTGGTCGAGGCCCCGGAGACCCCGTCGATGTCCGGCTGGACCGGCCTCGTGCGCGCCCGCCGCCGCGTCGGGGCCGACGCCCGCGCCGCCCACACCGTGCTCTTCCCTGAGGAGTACCTCGACGAGTTCGCCGACATCTTTGATCGGGATCGGCCACCCCAGTCGCCGACGGTCTATTGTTGTGCCCAGGAGCCCTGCCACGGCCGCCCGGGCTGGGCGGACCACGAGCCGGTGTTCATCATGACCAACGCCCCCCCAGAGCCGAAGAGCGGCGCCCGCCCCGCCGAGGTCTACGCCGCGCTGCGGGACCGCGCCTTGGGGCGGCTCCGGGCGGCGGGGCTCATCGATCCCGACGACGCCGTGGTCTGGGAGCGCCCGCCGTCGGGACTCGCCGCGGCGTACCCCGGCAGCCGAGGCGCGCTCTATGGCGCCTCCTCCAATTCTCTGTTCGCGGCGTTTAAGCGACCCGCCAACCGGGTGCGCGGCCTGCCGGGGCTGTACCTGGCCTCGGGCAGCGCCCACCCTGGCGGCGGGATGCCGCTCTGTGTGCTCTCGGGCCGAATGGCCGCCCGCCACGTCCTTGAGGACCTCGGCGTGCTCACTCCGGGTGCCCCATGAGACCTCTGCTCGTCGCGCTGCTGCTCACCCCGCTGGTGAGCCTCGCCTCCCCGACCCCGGCGATCCCCCCGGGCCGCTACGCCCTGGAGCTCGTCGTGGCTACGGCGACCCAGGTGCCGGTCATGGGCGAGACCTTGGTCTACACCCGCAGCCTCTCCCAGGTGGACGTCTTTGTGCAGGACGGGGTGACCTACCAGACCCAGCGCCTCTGCAGCGTCACCGTCGAGGACGACAACCGCCTCGCCGACACCCGCATCCCCGAGGCCTTCATCAACAGCTTCCCGGTGCAGACTTACGCTGTAAGTTTGACCCCCCTCGCCGCCGGAGGCTTCGCTTACTTCGCCGACCCCGGCTCCGTCGCCATCGGCTTTGATCCCCGAGACACCGCCGGGATCGTGCCCGTCGCCCCCGACGACCCCAACCTGCAGGATTACGACCGCGACGGCAAGCCCGGGGCGACGGTGAACCTCGTCGTGCCCATGCTCGGGGCCATCGAGCTCTACATCGCCCAGCGCGGCCACAGCGTGATGACCGGCGAGGTGCAGAACGGCGCCGTGTCGGGTGAGGTCGACGTGCGCTACTTCAGCCAGCGCACCTTGGCGGCCTCCAACAGCCTCTTCCACGCCAACCCGCCGATGCGCCACCTCGACGAGAGCTGGTTCCGCCTGAGCCCGGCCCCGGGCCTCGGCTGCAAACAGCTCGCCGCCACCTTAGGCGCCAAGCCCATCGAGCGCTCCGCCCTCTGAGAGCTCGTCCAGGGCGGTAGACCATCGGTCTAATCGGCCCAGATGTCGGCCTCTTCTAACCCCAGGGCGCTCAGCTCCGCCGCCCGCAGCGGGGCGTCGCCGACGCAGAACAGCTCGTCGAGCTGGGGCGGCCTGAGCCCGGCGCCGGAGAGCATGGCGTGGACCTGCCCCCGGTGGTGCACCTGATGCTGGAAGAGGTGCAGGAGCAGGCGGGAGGTCGGCTCCATGGCGACGTGATCCCGGCGCTGCACGGCGACGCGGCCGCTGAGCTGGGCGTCGTTCAGGCCCCGGCAGACGAGGAGCAGGCGGCGGTCGACGGCGCTCTGGGCCTCGGCGAGGGGCGTGAGCATGCGGAACGGCGTCTCGGGGTCAAACACGCCGAGGGCGCCGGGGTCCACGGGTTGCCCCGCCGCCGCGCGCTCCAAGGCGCTGACGTAGTACCAGTCCACGGTGAGGCTGTGGTTCAGCGTGCCCAAGATCGACGGGAAGAAGCCCGCCCGAGGCGCCCACAGCGCCTCGTCGTCCAAGGCGGCGCAGGCCCCGAGCAGCCGGTGGTTCGCCCAGAGGTTGTTCACCGCCTGGGCGACGAAGATCCGCCGCGCCGCGCTCACTTGGCGCCTTGGGCCTTCGCCACCTCGGCCTGAATCCAGGCCTCCGCGTTCGGCAGCTCGCTCCAGAAGCCCCGCCCGCCGAAGCTCATCATGCCGCAGCTCGCCTCGGGGCCCTGGAACACCTGCTCGGCGACGCGGCGGCCCGTGGCGCGCTCCACGACGACGGCGAGGAGGTCCCGGTCGTGCTTAAACACCTCGGCGCGCTCGCCGTTGTCGGCGGTGTACATGCCGCAGCTCTCCGCGGGGCCGGTCTTGACCGTGAGCGCCGCGACGTAGCGGATGTCGCTGAGCTTGCTCGGCTCGCCGCCCTCGTAACGCTCAAGGTTGTAGGTGGACTTGTCGTCGAGGCGCTTGAGCACGGCGACCACGTCCCCCGTCGTCTCCGCGGGGCCGATGGGGCCCTCAACGGCGAGGCCGAGGCCCTGCACGAAGGCGCCGCGACCACCGTAGGCCGCGACCCACGCCGGGCCCTCAAAGACCACGCCGTCGGGCATCGTCACGCTGAGCCCGTTGATGGGGAGCTTGCGGCAGGCGTCCTTTTTGCCCTGGACCGCGGCGAGGTCAAACTCTAGGGCGAAGCTCGGGTTCGGCTCGATGTCAGCGCCCTTCGCCTCGTCGGTGACCGTGGCCTCGGCGTCGCCGAAACGGATGACCGCGCCGACGGGGGCCCCCCGCAATGAGAGCTTCGGGCCCGCGAAGAGGGTGACCTCACAGCCCGGCTTGGCGGCGCTGCCCTGGGTGGCGCAGACGCTCGTGATCATGTCGCCGACGCCGTCGATGAGGAAGCCGTGGTCCGGCAGGTCAATGGGCAGCTCCGCCCGGCCCCCCTCAAAGGTCGCGGCGAGGCGGGCGGGCATCATCGAGGCGTCGGTGAGGTCAAAGCTCACCTCCCCCTTGGCGTCGGCGATGAAGGGGCCGACACGCACCTCCGGGGGCTCGTCGCTGCTCAGGCCGACGACCTCGGCGCCAGGCGTCGTCGTCACCGTCACCGGCAGGCCACGCTCCCCGCAGCCCTTGTGGGCCCAGACGATAGGCGTCGTGCTGAGCGGGGGCGGCGGCGGCGGCTCACAGGCCGTGAGCGCGCAGAGGGTGACGAGGGGCGCGAGGGGGAGGATGATCCGCGTCATGGTGTCTCCGATGGGCTGGTTGGAGGCGCTTAACCCGCGGTTCGCCGGGCGCACGCCCCTTCCTCAGCCCCCGGCGCGCCGGACACCGCCGAGCTTCGCCGGCATCATCTGGCTGTAGACCGCGGCGATCTTGCCGCCCCGCACCTCGACGCTCAGGAGCACCTCCGTCGGCCAGCGCGGGCCGACCGGCGCGCGCTCCAAGAACACCCAAGGATCCGCCGCGGAGACGAGGGCGAAGCGCTCAAAGGGCGGGCTGTGCGCGGCGAAATGAACCTGGACCGACGCGACCTTGTCCCCGCCCCAGACCGGCACCCCCGCCGCCCGAAAGCGCCGCGCGCCGTCGGTGATGAGCACCACGTCGTCGTGCAGGAGCGCCCGCACCTGGGCGGCGTCCCCCGCGGCGAGGGCCTGGAGGAGCTGGATGAGCATCGCCTCGGCCTGGGCGCGCTCGACGGGGCCGTACTGGGCGCCGGGGAGCGCCGACTCGGCCTCCAGCAAGGCCTGGCGGGCGCGGTGGTGCGTGACCCGCACACGCTCAGGGCTCATCTGGAGGGCCTGGGCCGTCTCGGCGACGTCGAGCTCCAGCACGTCTCGCAGCACGATCACCGCGCGCTGGGCCGGGGTCAACGACTCGGCGGCGCGCATCCAGGCCATGTTCGCCGACTCGGCCCGGGCGATGAGCGAGTCCGGCGGCGGGGCCTCATCGACGAGGGGGCCCGGCAGCCAGCTCGGGAGCCGGGCGCGGCGGCGCCGGGCGCGCAGGCGATCCCGGGCGAGGTTCATCGTCACCCGCACGAGCCAAGGCCGCATCGCCCGGCCGAGGTCGGGCGGCGGCGTGGTCAAGGCGCGGAGGTAGGTCTCCTGCACGATCTCGTCGGCGTCGGCGGCGACGCCGGTCACACGCCAAGCGAGCGCCCGGAGCAGGCGGCGGTGGGACTCCAGGTGCTCACTCAGCGGCTCGCTCACGCGGCGGCCCTCCTCACCCCTCGTGCTAACGCGGCGTCGGCGGCCTGGGCCCCGGCGAGGATCACGCCGTCGGCCAAGAGCGCGTCGTTCATGCCGTCGGTGGCCAAGAACACGCCGTCCGGGGTCGGGATCTGCAGGCGATCGCCGGGCTGGGTGTGCTGCACGACGAGGGCCGGGGCGTAGGCGCGGTGCAGGACCTCGTCGCGCCAGCCGGGCTGCACCCCGTCAAGCCAAGCCTCCAGGCTGGCCTCGACGCCCGCCGTCGGCGCGTCCGGGGCGAGGTACTCCATGACGTGCAGGACCACACCGCCAAGCTCGGCGACGCTGCCATGCTCGGAGAGGTACCGCGGGGCGTCGAGGCCCAAGACGAAGCGGCGCTCGGGCACGGGCAGGCGGCGGAGCACCAGATCGAGGCAGGCGGCGCGCACCGGGCGGCCGCGCGGGACGTCGAGGCCGAGGCGGC
>JAKLKD010000097.1 GCA_023150845.1 Myxococcota bacterium
GGCACCTTGGCCGGAGACGAGCTCGCCGGGCGCCTCGCCTTGGCCCTCGCCTTGTCGCCGGGCTGCCGCGGTGGCGCCATCGGCCCAGCCTTGGCCTTGGCCGCCGCGGCCGCCTCCGCCCGGGCCCAGCGCCTCGACGCCGCCACCACCGCCCAGGCCTTCGCTTTGGCGCTGTCCGCCGCCGGGGCCGTCTCCCCCGCCGCCCAGCGCGGCTCCGTGTCGGGGCGCGGCGTCGCCTACGCCGCCCAGGTCATGATCGGCGTCGACGCCGTAGACCAGGCCCGCGCCGGGGCTCAAGGCCCCACGGCGCTCCTCGATGACGACCGCTGGCTCAGCGGCCTCTCCGGTGCGCCGCCGCTCCGTGAGGCCTTTGGCGGCCTCGGCGCGGTCTGGCTCACCGAGCGCCTCGCCATCAAGCGCCTCCCCGGCGACGCCGACACCCTCACCGCCGTCGAGTCCATCGCCGAGATCCTCCAGCGCCACGTGAAGGCCGCGGAGAAGCGCCTGCGGCCGGATCAGATCGACCACATCGACGTGCGGCTCCCCGCCCGGAGCCTGCTCCAGCAGCGCGCCGTGGCCGAGCTCGAGGGCCTCGACGCTGGGC
Organism: Myxococcota bacterium; assembly: GCA_023150845.1. Taxonomy (GTDB): domain Bacteria; phylum Myxococcota_A; class UBA796; order UBA796; family CAJQPC01; genus JADKFE01. The sequence continues at coordinate 605 of JAKLKD010000097.1, forward strand.
TCATCACCCGCTCGATCCCCCGCGCCGCGGCGGTCTTGGCCTTGGCCCACGAGCTCGGCGGCGCCCAGCTCAGCCCAGACTGGCTGGAGTCCCGCCGGGCGTCCGTGGATGAGCTCGCCGGTCGTGTGCACCTCTTCCACGACTGGGCCCTGACCACCCGGCAGACCGTCGAGTCCGTCCTGGCCCTGGCCCCCTTGCTCGGTGACCACCGGCTCGCCAAGGCCGCCGTCCGCCGCACCCTCGGCGGCGCCCGCGCCCTCCCGCCCCCGGCGACCCTGGAGGAGTGGACCGAGACGGCCCGGGCGCGCCCCGACCGCCTGCTCACCGCCCGCCCCTCGAACCCCGGGGATCTCGCGGCCTTGGGCCCTCACATCGGCGCCTTTGTGCCCGTCGAGGTCAAGCTCTACACCACCCGCGGCGGCTGGTGGCCCGAGCGCCGCGCGACCTTAGACGGCGACGGCGCCATCGGCGCGGAGCGCCTCTACAGCCTCGCGACGGTGAAGTACGCCGCGGGCGACGAGCTCCGGCTGAACAACACCAAGGCCCTGCGCGGCCTGGGGCTCGGTGAACCCGCCGAGGCCCTGGTGAGCCTGCTCGGCGCGAGCTAGGTCGCCCTAGCCCAGCGCCGCCTGGCGCAGCCCGTCAGCGGTTGATGCCCGTGATCGTGCCCAGCGCGATGGTGCGGCCTCCGTCGCGCAGGGCGAAGCGGTCCCCCTTCTCGACGAAGATGGGCTTCAGCAGGTCCATGGTCAGATCCGCGGTGTCGCCGGGCATGATCATCTCTGTGCCCTCGGCGAGCGTCAAGGCACAAGGGACGTCGGCGGTGTGCAGGTGAAGCTGCGGCCGATACCCTGAAGTTAAGGGGGTGGTCCGCCCGCCTTCATCACGGGCAAGGACGTAGATCTGCGCCTCGACCCGGTTGTGCTCCGGATACCGATTTGGCGCAACCACGACCTGCCCACGGTGGCACTGCTCCTGAGTGACGCCGCGTAGCCGTAGCCCGATCTGGTCACCCGCCTGCCCCTGCGCCATCGCCTGGTTGAAGGTCTCTAAGCCCGTCACGACCGCCGTGATGCGGTGGTTGAGCCCCATGACCTCCACCTCCTCTCCGACCTTGATCACGCCTCGCCGCACGGTGCCGGTCACGACCTGGCCTTGACCGGCGATCGTGTGCACCTCGGCGATGGGCATCAGGAACGGGCGATCGATGCGCCGGTCGGGGAGAGGAATGGAATCGTCCATCGCGTCAATGAGCTGACGGATGCTGTTGACGCCGAACGCGTCTTCCATCAAGGCGGACTGGGCTGATCCTCGGATGAACGGGGTGTCGCCGCTTGGGTAGTGGTGAGCCTGGAGGATCGCTCGGAGCTCCCCCTCCACAAAGTCCGCTTGATCGTTATCGACCGGGAGGTCGTGCTTGCTCATGAAGACGACGAGGTGCTCGATGCCGGCCTGCCTGGCGAGCTGAATGTGCTCAATGGTCTGGGCCTGCACGCCCTGCGACGCCGACACGACCAAGATCGCGCCATCGAGCTGCGCGGCGCCCGTGAGGAGGTTTCGAGCGTAGGCGTGGTGCCCCGGGCAGTCGATGTGCGCGTAGTGGCGCTTCTCCGTGGAGTATTCGACATGGGAGGGCAGGATGGTCCGACCGAGCCTGCGCTCATCTGGCGACCTGTCGAGGTCCGCCGCTGGGCGAAACACCGCCCGACCCTGCGCGGCCAGCACGCTTGTAATGGCGGAGGTCAGCGTCGTCTTGCCGTGGCCTTCATGGCCGAGGGTGCCGACGTTGACATGGGGCAGAGTGCGCTCATAGGTCTGTTTTGCCCTACACCGCTCCGGAGGGGGTGAGTCGTTGAGGGGGCGCTCGCGGTTGGATGTCGTTCGCGCTCAACGCCTCGAAAACCGAGCGTCCAGGCGGCGGACGAGGCATGCTATCATGCCGTCGTGGTCGACAATCCACGCCATTGTGCAGAGTTTGTCCGGTCTCTTGAGAGCCGCCGCCGAGGACCCGGTCGCCGCTCCGCAGGACCTCACGCCGCCCAACCTGACACGGACGTCCAAGCAGCGACCGTCGCTGTCCCGTGGCCGATCGAGCCCGATGCGCCCGGCCTCAGCCGACAAGCGCCGTGATCTTGCCGATGCCGATGGTTGAATTGGCCTCGCGGATCACGACCTCTTGCCCGATGGAGAGCCCCACGGCGTCCGTCAGCGTCACCGACATGCTCACCGTGTCGCCGTGGTTCGTCTTGAGCAGGCCGCCGTGCAGGTCGATGAGGCCCGGCAGATCGACGAGGCCGTAGAACTGGAAGAGCGGCCGAGCCCCGGTGTGAAGCGGGAGCCGATGCCCACCCTCACTCAGCGTGAGGATGTACACGCGGGCCTCGATGCGGGTGTAGGGGCGGATGAGCCCCGGCGTGGCCAAGACCGTGCCCAGCGCCACCTCTCGGTGGTTGTAGCCCTGGAGGACCGCGGTCTGGGATGGGGAGGACGGGCTCCTCGACGGGCCGGGCCCGAGGCAGGTGACCGCGCGAGTCGGCCCGAAGCCCACGAGCTCAAGCTGCCCTACGGGCGCGGCGTCTCCTTGAACGAAGCGCCCGGTGACGACGATGCTCGTCGCGCTCGCCGTGATCGCGCTCTCAACACACATCTGAAAGGGCGCGCTCACGGTCGCCTCCTGGCAGGTATGCTCGATCAGCCGCCGAGCATCAGGTCGCCGCTCAGCATGACATAGCCCTGCTCCGCGCCGCCCAAGGTGATGGTGATGCCCGAGAGGCCGTAGCCGTCAAAGCTCGGGATGGGGATCTCGCCCAGGGCGCTCGTGAGCTGGGGCAGGAGCATCGGCACCAAGGTCTGCAGGAGCGCCTCGGTGTCTCCGGCGTAGGCCGAGCGGTCGTTGGGGTAGACGAGGTCAAAGGAGATGTTGACGTCGCCCAGGGCCGGCAGGAGCGTGTTGTCGCTGCTCGCGCTGATGCCCAGGCCGGCCTCGACGGTGACGTAGACACGCAAGAAGAGGTTCGACTCAACGGGCGGGCCGTTGTAGAGCGAGAGCTCAAGGTCGCCGAGCTGCAGGTCGAGGAGGTCCGAGCCCGAGCCCGGCACGACGACGGGCGGCAGGAGCGCCCGGGTGCCGATGGTGAGGCCGGTGAGGTCGGGCAAGAAGAGCTCGAGATCGCTCACGTCGAGGCCGAGGTCCTCGCTCGACATCTCCATCTCCAAGAGCCCGCCGCCCCACAGCGCGAAGAGCGCCTGGTTCAAGAAGTCCTCGTTGAGCCCGACGGCGAGGTCGGCGCTGACCGAGGAGTAGTCCGGCGTCGAGAAGTCGCCGGTGAGGCTGCCGGGGTCCGCCGCGCTGGTCGACGCCCAGGCGTCCACGGTGAAGTAGCTCTCCAGCCCGAGGGTGAGCCCGAGGTCGTCCACGGAGGTGCTCCCCGGGATGGCGTCGAAGTTCACCGTCGTGCCCTCGATCTCGAAGGACTGGGCGATCTCCAGGCCCTGCACAGCGTCCTCGACCAAGGCCGGGACCTCGTCGGCGGCCATGTCGGCCAAGGCGTCCACGAGGTAACCCTCGATGAGCCCGTCGATGTCGATGCCGAAGAAGTCCACGACGTCGTAGAGCCAAGAGTCGAGGTAGAAGTCGAAGTTGGTCGTGGTCGCGACGGCGTCGGTGACGGCGACGGAGATGTTCCCGCCGCTCACGCTCGGCCACATGTTCATGTCGAGGCGGATGGCCTCAGCGGTGATGTCGCCCGACGCGGAGTAGCTCACGCCGACGAGGGTGCCCGTCGCCCGGTACTCCAGGTAGGCGTCCTGAATCGTCGCCGCCGTGGCGAGGTAACCGCCGGAGCGGGGGTCGATCTCAAGGTCGGTGCCGCTGATGCTCGGGTTCTCCAGGTAGAACGTGATGGAGTACCAGGTCACACACACGCCGAACACGCAGCTCTTGGACGAGTCGTTGAGCACGGGGTTCGGGATGCTGCTCTCCAAGAGGCTCGTGTCGACGAAGCCCTCGGCGAAGCCCTCGATGACGTCGAAGCCCGACTCGGTGACCCGGGCCTGCAGGCCCTCGGGGAGCCCCGAGCCGTAGGGCACATAGCCGCCGCTCATCACCGCGCGGATGTCCGTGGTGAGGTTGCCGTCGCCGTCCACGGCGAGGGTCTCCAGCGTGTTGGTGCCGTGGGCGTAGGTCTGGGGCGAGCTGAACGACGAGCCGCTGAGCGTGGCCGCGTCGCCATTCACCGTCACCTTCGCCACCGACGACCACTCGTCGCTCACCGTGCCGGTGACGGTCTGCCCGCCGTCCGTCGTGCGGGTGCCGCGGGGCGGGAAGGTCACGACGAGGTCGGGGCCCCACGGAGTCGGTCAAGGCGCCGTCTTCAGTGGAGGCCCAGACCGTGAAGTTGCCCTCCTCGCGGAAGGTGATGGCGTTGTAGTTGAGGCCGACGCCGTTCGTGGGGTCGGTCCACAACATCGTCGGGTCGTCGATGGGGTTGCCGAAGGCGTCCGCGACGACGACACGGGCGAGGGTCGTCTGGTCGAGCTCCAGCGTGGTGTCGGAGAGCGTCAGCGTGAGGGACGCCGGGGCGCCCGCGGTCACCAAGAACTGCTCCTCGTCCATCACCTCCCCCACGGACGCGACGGCGGCGTAGAGGCCGGGCACCGTCGAGCGGACGTAGCTGGAGGTCAGCTCGACGTCGCCGGAGTCGACGATGACCTCGACGTCATCGGCGGGCACGGAGTTGCCGTAGGTGTCCCAGGCCGAGAGCGTGTAAGGAAGCTCCACCCCGGCGCCGACGGAGAGGTCAGCCAGGGCGAGGTCCACCCGGGCGATGTCGGCGCTGAGCACGGCGAGATCCGCGGTGACCTCGTAGTGGTCCCCGTCGTGATCGGCCGTGACCGTCAGCGTGTGGGCGCCGGAGATGGGCGTGCTGAGCAGGCCGTCGCCATAACGGAGGGTCGGGTCGAGGTCTGAGGCGATCTCCGGATCCACGGCGACAGGCGGCGAGAGGCCGTCGATGAACGCGAGGTACTCGACCTCCTCTCCCGCACGAATCTCCGGGTCCGCCAGGGTGAACACCAGGCGCGGGATCGGGGTCAGCTCCTCGTAGTCGGTGCGGCAGCCGAGGGTGGGGGCGAGGAGCAGGAGGGTCCAAGAGTGGCGCATGGATGACCCGGGCGGAGAATGTGGGAGATCACCACGCATTGTGCCCGCGACTCCCCCCCATCGCAAGCCTTGTCATCGTTCGGTCACGGTGAAGGGGCACGAATCCCCGCTCCGGGCGGCGCTGTGGTATTGTAGTCATTGACTACATTGCGCCCCCGGAGCCCCGAATGCCGACCAGCTTCCCGCCCTGGACCCCTGAGCACGAGCAGATCCGCGAGACGGTCCTCAAGTTCACCCACCAGCACCTCACGCCCCACCGCCACGACTGGGACAAGGCCCAGGACTGGCCCGCCCGCGAGATCTTCGCCGAGATGGGGCGCCTCGGGCTCTTGGGCATCCGCTTCAGCCCCGAGGTCGGCGGCATGGGCCTCGACTGGTGGAGCACCGCGGCCTACGTCGAGGCGCTCACCGAGGCCAAGAACGGCGGCGTCGTGATGTCCATCCTCGTGAACACGGACATGGCCACGCCGATCATCGACGAGATCGGCACGCCTGAGCAGAAGGAGGAGTTCTTGGCCCCGGTGGTCCGCGGGGAGAAGATCGCCGCCTTGGGCGTCACCGAGCCGGGCTGCGGCTCCGACGTGGCCGGCCTGCGCACGACCGCCCGAAAGGACGGCGGCGACTACATCATCAACGGCGCGAAGACCTACATCACCAACGGCGCCATCGCTGATTTCATCACCCTCGCCGTGCGCACCGGCGACGAGGGCCACTTCGGCGTGAGCCTCGTGCTGTTCCCCACGAACACCCCGGGCTTCAGCGTCGGCCGGAAGCTCGACAAGCTCGGCACCCGCTCGGTGGACTCGTGCGAGCTGCACTTCGACAACTGCCGCATCCCCCAGCGGTACCTGCTCGGCCAAGAGAACGCGGGCTTCATCCACATCATGACCAACTTCCAGGGCGAGCGCCTCGTGGCCGCGGTCATGGCGAACGCGGGCATGGAGACCCAGATCCGCGACGCGATCCAGTACGCCACGGACCGCGAGGCCTTTGGGCGCCCGGTGATGAAGTTCCAGGTGTGGAAACACAAGTTCGCCGAGCTGCTCACCGCGGTGAAGGCGAGCAAGATGCTCGGTTATCACGCCGTAGACGTGCTCAACTCCGGCGAGGACCCCACCCTCGCCGTCTCCCAGGCCAAGCTCTTCGCCGCCGACCTCGCCCAGAAGGTCGCGTATGAGTGCCTCCAGGTGCACGGCGGCTACGGCTTCGTCGAGGAGTACGACATCTGCCGCGCGTACCGCGACGTGCGCCTCTTGCCGATCGGCGGCGGGACGAGCGAGGTGATGAAGGAGATCATCGCCAAGTGGTCGGGCTTCTGAGCTGGGCGTTTTGCCCCTCGGGCGAACATTGGGCTACGCTGGGAGGTGATGTTCACGACACCCCCTCCCCCTCGCCGCCCGCGGTGGCCCTCGTGGCCGCCGCTCGTCGCCCTCGCGCTCCTCAGCGCCTCGTGTAAGGGGGAGGGCCCCGACGAGCCCGATCCCCGGGGCAACAACCTCCCGGTCATCGTCTCGGTGACCTTGAGCCCGGACCCGGCCTACGCCGCGAGCGAGCTGACCGCGACGGTGGTGAGCGCCGACCTCGACGGCGACGAGGTCACCCTGGGCTACACCTGGCGCCTCGACGGCGATGAGCTGGACGCGGACGGGCCCACCCTCCCCGCCCGCTCTGCCATCCGTGACCAGACCTTGAGCGTCGAGGTCACCATCCGCGACCTCTACGGCTTCGGCGCCCCGATGAGCGCGTCCATCGTGCTCTCGAACTCCGCCCCGGCGCTGACCAAGGTGAGCATCGACCCGGCCGCGCCCCAGCTCGGCGACGCCCTCACCTGCGTCGCGACCGGCGGCGACGACGACGGCGACGCCTTGACCTGGACCTACTCCTGGTCCATCGACGGGGTGCTGCGCACGGGCCAGCCGCCGACCCTCGACGAGGCCCTGCCCCGAAACACCGCGGTGTTCTGTGAGGCCCAGACCTCGGACGGTGAGCTGTCGAGCGCGCTTGTGCGCTCGGAGACGGTCTACATCGGCAACGCCCCGCCGAGCGCGCCGGGCATCGCCCTGGTCCCCGACCCGCCCTCGGCCTGCCGGGGCGGCGGGGTCACCGTCGTCACGCCGAGCGTCGATCCCGACGGCGACTCCTTGACCTACGAGACGGAGTGGACCCACGAGAGCGGCGCCGTCGTCTGCAGCGACACGACCTGCGGCGGCGGGGTGTTCAGCGCCGGGGAGTCCTACACCGTCGCGGTGAACGCCTTTGATGGCTTCTTACGCTCGACGCCGAGCACGATCACCTTCACGGCGAACCAAGGCGCCGAGGTCTTCGGCAACGACATCGACGACGACTGCGACGGCCTCACCGACGAGTGGGTCACCCGGGCCTGGGAGTCCCAGCAGCACGCCCACGGCGCCACCGCCGCGGGGGAGCTCGGCACGACCTTGGCCGCCGGGGACGTCGATGGGGACAGCCTCGATGACCTGCTCGTCGGCGACGCGAACGGCGGGGTCTCGATCTGGCGTGGGCGATCCTTGAGCCCGGGGCAGGCCGTGCTCGGCGCCGCCGACTGGAGCCTCACCGGGGCGACCTCCCCCTCGTCGATGGCGCTCGGCGACCTCGACGGCGACGGCCTGAGCGATCTTGTGATCGGGGCCTTGGGTTATGACGGCGCCGCGGGCCAAGACTCCGGCGCGGCGCTCGTGGTCTATGGGGCCGACATGGGCTCCGGCGATCTCGCGGCGCGCTCGACCTTACGGGTGGAGGGCAACACCAAGAGCCAGCGCTTCGGCGAGGCCGTGGCCATCGGGGATCTCGATGGCGACGGCTACGCGGAGCTCGCCTTGGGTGACCCCAACGTCGACGCCCCGGCCCGGGAGGCCGGCGCGGTCTACCTCTTCTCCGGCGCGTCCATCGGCGTCGGCGCCCTCACCGTGAGCGACGCCGACGCCAAGCTGGAGGGCGGCGTGCGCTCGTCCCGCCTCGGCGCCGCCGTGGTGTTCATCCCCGATCTCTCCGGCGACGGCCTCATCGAGCTCGTCGCCGGGGCGTACGACGCCGACGGCGCGGACACCGACGGCGGCCGGGTCGGGGTGTGGTTCGGCGGCGGCGCGCTGCCGACGGGCTACTTGAGCGCGGCGGACGTCGTGATCGACGGGGCCTTGACCGAGACCCGCCTCGGACGTGAGCCCGGCGCCGCCGGGGACCTCGACGGCGACGGCCTCGCGGAGCTCGCCTTGGGCGGCGAGGCCAGCGGTGACGTGCTCAACCCCGGCACGATCTTCTTGTTCTCCGGCGCGATGCTCTCCGCGGGCGGCGGCTTCACCACGGATGACGCCTTCGTCTCCGTCGAGGCGATCACCGACGACGCGGCCTTGGGGCTCTACGGCGGCGCGCTGACCCTGACCGACGCCGACGGCGATGGTCTCGCCGATCTTTACGTCGGCGCGGGCGGGGCCGGGACGATCCACTGGTGGAACGCGGAGACCTTGGCCATGGGCGGCGCGCTGACGACCGACGACGCCGACCTCACCATCTCCGCCCAGGCCGCCGAGGACCGCTTCGGCCGCTGGACCGTCGCCGGAGACACCGACGGGGACGGCCTCGTCGAGCTCATCACCACCGCCGCCCGAGACGAGACCCTCGCCGAGCGCGGCGGGGCGCTCTACGTCTTCCGCCCACCCTGGGCGGGCGGCGGCGACGGCTGGGAGCCGGACTGCGACGACGGCGGGACCGACGGCGAGCTGCTCCTCTGCCGCGCCGCGCGCACCTGGGATGAGGCGGCGGCGTTCTGCGCCACCCTGGGCCGTGGCCTCGCCCTGCCGGAGAACGCCTCGGACAACGCCCGGTGGGCGGCCCTCGCCGCGGGCGCCTGGCCCGCGATGACCAGCCGCGGGCAGTGGTGGATCGGCCTCACCGACGCCGCAGCCGAGGGCGACTGGCGGGACGTCTCTGGCGTTGCGCCAGGGTTTACCGCCTGGGACAGCTCTGCCCCCAGCGACGACATGAGCAAGAACTGTGCCGCCATCAATGGCCCCTCTGAGGGGGGCTGGCGTGACCTCGCCTGTGATGACGCCACGTTTTTTATGTGTGGTCCTGAGTAGATCCAGCTTGTCGAAGATCATCGATTTCGTGTAAAGTGGCAGTCCGTACTCCTCGTACCCCTCGACTCGCCCGGAGTCCCGATCATGCGCACACGTCCCCCGTCGGCCGCCCTGGTGCTCCTGCTGGCCGCCTGTAACGGCGATGATGGCCTCAAGGTCATTCATGAGCCGCCTGTCATCACCATCTTCGAGCCCGCCATCGGGACGACGTTCTACGAGGAGGAGCTCGTCACCTTCAAGGCGCAGGTGACGACCCTGGACGGCTCCGACGTGACCGACGTCTCCCACTCCTGGGTCGCTGGGGAGACGACGATCTGCGAGTCTACGGGTGTCCCCGCCGACGGCATCGCCACCTGCACGGCGAGCTTCTCCGACGCGGGCCCCTACACAATCACGGTGACCGCCATCAACACCCGCGCCGACCGCGCGACGGCGACGGTGGACATCAACATCGCCTACAACGAGCCGCCGACGGTTCAGCTCGTCACGCCTGAAGACGGCGCGTCGCTGCAGTCGAACGACCTCGTGATCTTCGAGGCGCTCATCGCCGACACCGAGGACGAGGCCGACGACCTCTCGGTCACCGTCACCTCGTCCCGCGACGGCGTGCTGTCGCTCCCGGCCGCAGGCACCACGGGCGGTGAGTACTCCGGCGCGACGAACCTCTCCGGCGGCACCCACCTCCTCACGATCACCGTGACGGACACCGCCGGGAAGACCGGTCAGGACACCTCGACGGTCTACGTCAACGACCCGCCGAGCGCCCCGTCCGTCGAGATCACCCCGGATCCCCCTGGCTCGGGCGCGTCGCTGACCGCGACGATCTCCGCCGCCGCCGTAGACCCCGAGGGCGACGCCATCAGCTACCGCTACGACTGGTACGTCGATGGCAGCCTCTACCAGTCCTCGACGGTCCCCGTCGTCGGCACCGGCGTCACCAAGCGCGGCCAGTTCTGGGAGGTGTACGTCTACCCCTACGACGGCTCCGCCTATGGCAACCCGGGCTCCGACGCCGTGAGCGTCGCGAACTCTTTGCCTGGCATCGACTCGGTCACCATCGACCCCAACCCCGCCTACACCGACGACGACATCATCGCGACGCCCGTTGGCTGGGAGGACGGTGAGGGTGACCCCGAGAAGTACGCCTACGCTTGGTACATCAACGAGGTGCTCGACGCCTCGGCGACGACGGACACCTACCCCGCCTCGGCCACGATCAAGGGCGACACGGTGCGGGTGGTCGTCACCCCGTCGGACTCCTACGGCGCGGGCACGCCGGTTTCTTCGGGCACCCGCGAGATCTGGAACACCGCCCCCACGGCGCCCAGCGCGACCATCACCCCGGGCTCTCCGCAGCCTGAGGACAACCTGGTCTGCGGTCTCGGCGCCACGTCTTACGACGCGGACGGCGACGCCATCTCCTACAGCTACGTCTGGTACAAGAACGGCGTGTTGACCTCCAACACGACCTACTCCGTGTCGTCCACGGACACGAGCCACGGCGACCTCTGGGAGTGCCGCATCACCGCGGACGACGGCGAAGACACCAGCGCCTACGGCTCGGCGAGCGTCACCGTCTCCGACGTCTCCGCGCCCGACGCCCCCACCATCGACTCCATCGATCGGTACTCCAACGACGACGACGTCGATCTGACCGGAACCTGCGAGGCGGGCTGCGCGCTCACCTTCTACTTCTCCGACGGCACGGGCACCTGGACGGAGAAGGACACCTGCGACAGCGACGGCAGCTTCGACTACACCACCTACGTCACCCGCGGCTACGACACCCAGGTCTACGCGATCTGTAAGGACGCGGCGGGCAACAACTCCTCGGCGTCGAACACCGTCACGACCCAGGCCTGCACGCCCTACGACACCCGGGAGAACACCTCGGGCTACGGCGACAGCGGCGCGACCTCCATCGATGAGTGGGCCACCCTCACCGACGCGGGCACGACGACCATCACCATCACGGCGAACGCCTTGGACTCGACGGATGAGGACTGGTACGTCATCTCGACCCTCGACAACTACACGGCGGACGTGGCGGCGGGCCGGAACACCTACAACTTCGACGCCGAGCTGACCGCCGGGTCCGGGACCTACAGCTTCTGGATCTACAAGGGCGACCCCGACCCGACCTACATGGAGTGCTCCTCCACGTACTCCTCGACGGGCTACCAGGAGTTCAACTACTACCAGCAGGACCTCGGCGAGGGCGTACACTCCATCCCCTCCGACACGAAGGCTTGCGCGGGCGCGGGCGACTCTACCCGCAACCAGTGCACGGACCTCACCGAGGACTGGTACATCAAAGTCATGCGCAACAAGAGCGCCTCGGCGTCTTGCGACGCCTACACCCTGACCATCACCAACGGGCTGTGAGCCATGAACCGTCGTGACATGATCAAGTCTGTGGCGCTCGGCGGCGCGCTTGGCGCGGTCTCCAGCCAAGCCATCGCCTCCTCTCTCAAGGCCGGTGAGGCCGTGCTCCCGCCGATTGAGGCGGGTGAGGGCCCGATGTGGCTCCTCTCCCCGCTCAAGATCGGCGACGAGGTCGGCCTCGGCTGGCGCCTCGCGGCGCTGACCAGCAACGACCGCGGCGCCTGGGTCGTGGAGCTCTTGCGCGGCGACCAGCTCGGTCGGGTGCACATCTGCTTCCACTCGGGCCAGCCCAAGGGCGTCGGTCACACCGAGATGCTCGATTTCATCCTCATGGACGGGGGTGATGGTCGTAAGGACACCGATGAGCACCTGGGCCGCGTCATTCGGCACCTGGCGAACATCGTGCGTCAGAACGAGCTTCGGGAGGGCGCGGACACGGAGCTGGCGCGCCTCCTCACCCACACCGAGCGCGTCGAGCGCTTCGGGCCGGAGACGCTGCTGTGAGTGATGCGACCGAGATCGTTGAGCTGCCTTACACCCTCGCCGAGCGCGAGGTGCGGCTCACGCTGGATGAAGAGGTGTACCCCCGCGACGCCGTGCTCGGCTGCGCGTACCTCTTCGTCGACCGCTGCTACGTCTACCTGACCCGTCCGGCTGACAAACAGCTCGGCGTCCGTCTCCGCGCCAAAGGAGAGGCCAGCGAGGCTGTCCTCGACAGCTTGGCCGGTGAGTTCGCCAACGAGCTGCTCAACCAGGTGCTCCGCTTCCGCATCGGCGAGTCCTCTCGTCGCCTGCGGGAGTACACCTTCGCCAAGGCCTTCTTCTCTCAGCCCGCGCGCACGAGCATCGACGCCTTGCTCGCCGAGCTCGACGCCGAAGATCTCGCCGAGGACCCCCTGGAGATCCAGGTGCCTTGGCAGAAGACCGCCGGAGCCGAGAATGGCTGAGCTTCGCTTCACACGCTCCCTCTACGACGAGGGCGCGGTCCGGCGCGCGGTCGAGGCCTTCGGCGCGCTGGCCAAGCTGGAGCTCTCCGAGCACCCGCATGAGCTCGTCGTGCTCGTCCGGGATCCACACCCCCGCTACGCCGCCGTCCTTGAGGATGAGCTGGCGAACTACGCGCTCACCGCCACGGTGCAGACCCGCGCGAAGGGGGCCGCGTGAGGGTCGCCTCCGCCCAGCGCCTCGCCGCGAAGCCTGATGACCTCGGGTTCTTCCGCTACACCGACATCGCCGGGCGAAAGCTCCTGGTGAACGACGTCGGCGAGTGGATGTTCTTGGACAACGGCGACTTCCAGTCCCTCGTCGCGGGCACCCTCCCCGCCGAGTCTCCCCTACGCCCGGGCCTCGTTGAGCGCGGCTTCATCCGTGACGGCCTCGACCTCAACGCCTTGGCCGAGCGCCTCGGCCGCAAGCGTGGGTTCATCGGGCTCGGGCCGCACCTGCACGTCGTCATCACGACCTTACGCTGCAACCAGTCGTGTAAGTACTGCCACGCATCCCGCACAGACATGGATCGTGTCGACACCGACATGACCCTTGACACGGCCAAGCGGATCGTCGATCTCGCGATGCAGTCGAACAACCCCTACCTGTGCTTCGAGTACCAGGGGGGCGAGCCGACGGTACGCGCCGACATCATCAAGTTCATCGTCGAGTACAGCCGCGAGAAGAACCGCTACGAGAACAAGCTCCTCGATCACAGCCTGGTCACCAACATGACCCTGATGAACGAGGAGCTCGGCGAGTGGCTCCTGGCGAACAACGTGCTCTTGTGCACGAGCCTCGACGGCCCTGAGGAGCTCCACAACTTCAACCGTGGCTGGGTCGGCGGCGGCAGCGCCTACGCCCATGTGCGGAAGTGGATGGACTGGTTCAACCGTCGTTATGTCGAGCTGGGTCGCGACCCTGAGCTCTGGCACGTCGACGCCTTGATGACCACCACCCGCAAGACCTTCGACCACTGGAAGGAGCTCATCGATCTGTACGTGAGCATGGGCCTGCGGAACATCCACATCCGCCCGCTCAACCCCTTCGGCTTCGCGAACAAGACCTGGCGCGCCATCGGATACTCCATGGAAGAGTTCATGGACTTCTACATGCGCTGCCTGGACTACATCCTGGAGCTGAACCAGCAGGGCGTGCAGATCATGGAGGGCACGGCGGCCACCTTCCTCAAGAAGATGCTCACGCCCGTTGACCCCAACTTCGTCGACATCCGCAGCCCCGTCGGCGCCGGCACCGGCCAGATGGCCTACAACTACGATGGTCGGATCTTCCCCAACGACGAGGGCCGTATGGTCGCCGCCGCCGGGGACCCCTTCTTCGCCATCGGCGACGTGCGCACGGCCACCTGGGCGGAGCTCGTCAACCACCCCACGGTCAAGGCGATGGCCACGGCCTCGTTCCTCGACGCCTTGCCCGGCTGCGAGACCTGCTTCAACGTGCCCTTCTGCGGGGTACGGCCCGAGCACAACTACATGCTTGGCGGCGACCTCTTCGGTCAGCGCCCGAACATGCCGAAGTGTAAGCAGCACATGTCGATCTCTCGCCACCTGTTTGAGAAGCTCGCCCACGACACCGACGGGCGTGTAGAGTCCATCTTCCGTCGCTGGACCATCCAGCGCCCTCGCCTGGAGACCTGAGGTATGGCCGATCCCAAGGACAAGTTCGAGTCCGGCGCCCCTGACGACGCCCCCGCGCTGCCCCGGCTGGACCGGCGGCCCATGGATCTCCTTCAGAAGGGAGAGCTAGAGGCCACGGAGCCCCAGGCCACCCAGTCGCTCCTGCTCTTGCAGGCGGCGGATGGCCTGGATCTCGATCCGGACGCCATCAACCGCACCCTCGTCGGCCTCCCCGACGCCCTGGGCACCCACTGCTCCCACGGGTCGCACGGCTCTCACGGGTCGCACGGCTCTCACGGGTCGCACGGCTCGCATGGGTCGCACGGCTCCCACGGGTCGCAAGGCTCTCACGGGTCGCACGGCTCTCACGGGTCGCACGGCTCCCACGGGTCGCACGGCTCCCACGGCTCTCACGGCTCTCACGGCCAGTGGTGATCCGTTGGTCGCTTCATGAGCCTCATCCTCACCGTCACGCGGGCCTGCAACCTGCGCTGCAGCTACTGCCCGACGGCGAAGGACGGCTGGCCCTCTCTGAGCGTCGAGCAGGCGCTCAAGGGCCTGCGCCTGTATGCGGCGTACGGCGGCGGTGACCTAAAGCTGTTCGGCGGTGAGCCCCTGCTCGTGCCCGAGGTGGTCGAGGCCGTCATGGACGAGGCCGAGGTCACCCCAGAGATTCGGCGCGTCTACCTCTCGACGAACGGGCTGGGCCTCAACGAACGTTGGCTCAAGCGCATCGCGGACTCCGAGAAGGCGATCCTCACGATCTCCCTCGACGGCGCGCCCGAGGACAACCGGCGGTTTCGCCGTGTGCTCCACGCGGACGTGCCCGACGCCTACGACCACATCCTGCGGCTGCGGGAGCAGATCCTCCGCACCCCGAGGGTCGTCATCACCCAGACCATCCCCCCGGCCACGGCGAGCCGCGCGGCGGAGAACTTCGAGCACCTGCTGGAGCTGGGCTTCCGCCGCTTCAACCTTCTGCCGGGCTACTACATCCCCTGGCGGGCCGAGCAGCTCATGGCGCTCAGCGAAGGTTTTGACGCCATCGGCGAGCGCATCCGCGGGATCTGGGCCTCGGGCCGGCCGCTCTACCTCCGGAACCTCTACACCTGGGCGCCGACGCCGTTCTTCAACACCGGCTTCGTCGTGGACTGCGACGGCACGATTCACCCCTCAAACCTCGGCTTGTCCTCGAAGCTCGATGACCTGCGGGCCTACACCCAGATCGGCACCCTCGACGACCCGCCGAGCCCCCAGGACCTCGCCGAGAAGGCCGAGCTCGTGAACGAGCTGCTCATGACCCACCTTGAGCCGGGGGTCTGGGAGAGCACGCAGGAGGTTGACCGCCTGCTCACGAGGCTCTGCCGCTCGTTGTACCCGGCCTTAGCGGAGCGCCGCGGCGCCGCGCGTGTGGCGTGAACCGGCCCCGCGTCGAGCCCGCGAGCGCGCCGGTCCCCGCGACGGAGACCCCGTGGATCGGGCCCCACGGCGAGATCATGCGCCGCCTGGAGCTGCACCTCACCTACACCTGCCCTGAGCGCTGCGTCTTCTGCTCCGAAGACAAACGGATGGCGCAGTACAAGCCCTACCCCGTCACCTGGGGCCGGGTCGCGAAGGTGCTCCGGGACCACGCCACCCGCGGCGGCACCCACCTGCACATCACCGGGGGCGAGCCGAGCATCCACCCCCGCTTCATCGACGTGCTGAGCCTCGCCAAGCGCCTCGGCCTGCAGACCTCCGTCGGCACCATCGGCACGATGTTGAGCCGGGAGGCCTTCGCCCGGGAGGCCTTGGAGCACCTCGACGAGGCCCTGTTCTCGATTCATGGCCCCGACGCCGCGACCCATGACGCCTTGACGCGGCGTGAGGGCAGCTTCGTCCAGGTGACGACGGCCCTGCGCCGGGCCCTTGAGCTCAAGCCGGGCTTTCGCGCCGCGGTGAACACCGTGCTCACCCGGCAGAACGCCGCGCGCCTGCCGGAGACCTTGGCCTTCGCCGAGTCGTTGGGCGCGGGGCTCATCGTCATCTCCAACACGACCCCCGAAGGCGCCGCTGAAGACGCCTACGCGGAGCTGGCCTTGCCTCTGGAGGAGCTCCAGGCGCTCGTGCCCAAGGCCGTCGCGGCGACCCGCGGCCGGGCGATCCTCCGCTTCTTCGGCGTGCCGTACTGTGTGCTCGGCGAGCACAAGCTGCTCTCCAACGATCTGCACTGGGACCCCCGCGTCACCGTCGAGTGGGCGTCGAAGCCCGGCGCCGTGGTGTTCGACGGCGTGTGGTCTTGGGACTGCGGCCGCAGGCGCGTGTATGTTGAGGCCTGCGGCGGCTGCTCGATGAAGGGCGTCTGCCGAGGCGTGTTCGACAAGTACGCCGAGCTCTGGCCCACCGATCTCCTCCGACCGATCACTTCAGGAGCGTCCACATGAGCCAATATGAGCAAGACGCCCCGTCGCCGAGCGTGACCCCCGCCTCGCCGCCTTGCGCCCAGGCCCCGGAGGACCGCACCCGCGATCTGCGCAAGAACATCGAGCTCAACGTCGGCAAGGCCTGCAACAACCGCTGCGTGTTCTGCCTTGACGGCCTGCCCAAACAAGAAGACCGCAGCTACATGCCGCTGCCGGAGATGAAGGCGGAGATCACGCGCTGGTACGAGTCCGGCCATCGCTCCTTGGGCTTCTTGGGCGGCGAGCCCACCACCTGCCCCTGGCTGCCCGAGGCCATCGCTCACGCCCGCGGCCTCGGCTTCACCCGGGTCGCCATCGCGACGAACGCCACGAAGCTGCGCCTGGAGCACTACTTAGAGCGCCTGCTCACCGCCGGGCTCACCCGGGTCACGGTGTCGATGCACGGCCACACCGGGCCCCTGGAGGACAAGCTCACCCGGGTGCCGGGCAACTTCGAGAAGAAGGTCGCGGCCTTACGCCTCTTGGTGAAGGCCCGGGACGCCGGGCGCCTGGCGGACAACGTCTCGGTGAACATCGTCGTGAACGGCTGGAACTACAAGCACCTGCCGCGCATGCTGCGCTTCTTCTACGAGGACATCGGCCTCGACGACGTGCGGGCCAACTTCATCCGCGCTGAGGGCTACGCCGAGGAGGAGCCCGAGCTCACCCCCCGCTACACCGACGTCGTGCCTGTGCTGATGAAGGCCGTGCTGCTCAACGAGCTGCACTTCAAGAAGAGCTTCACCTTCGGGGGCTTCCCGCTCTGCGTGCTGCCGACGGAGCTCCTCGCCAACAAGCGCTTGTGCAAGAAGGTGCTCGGCGAGTACTGGGACCTCGACACCGACTGCTCCATCCGGGCCGAGGGCCCCGGCGCCGAGTACGGCATCGCCAAGGTGGACGAGGGCCGGGCGCGGTTCAACTGGCAGGACCGCAAACGGTTCGACCTCAAGCACCACATGGACAAGTGCCGGACCTGCCGCTTCACGGACATCTGCGAGGGCGTGTGGAAGAACTACCTGGGCTTTCACGGCGAGTCCGAGTTCTCTCCGATTCCATAAGCCTCTGCGGCGCCCTGCTCCTGGGCCTCGGCTGCAAAGGCGCGACCGACGCGGGCGACACCGCGGGGCCCACACGCGGCGTCTTGGCCCTCGCGGGCGGCGGCGCTGAAGGCGACGTCGGCGACGCCGAGTCCTGGAGCGCGAGGCTCTACGGCGGCCTGCTCAGCGGCGGCGACGTCACCGAGGACGGCCTCGTGCGTGTCGCGGTGCTCTCGGCGGCTGAAGAGAGCGAGTGGCTGCCCGAGTACTTTGTGTGGCTCGGCGCGGACGAGGCCCAGAACTGGAACGTGAGCGATGAGGCCGCCCTGGACGACCTCGCCGACACGCTCAGCGGCCTCGACGGGGTCTTCTTTAAAGGAGGAGACCAGTCGGTCTACTACGACCTCTTGGTGGGCGGTGAGCTCGCCGCCGAGCTGCAGCGGCGCCACCGTGAGGCGGGCCTCGCCGTCGGGGGCACCAGCGCCGGGGCGATGATCTTGGGCGAGTGGGCGCTCGCCGGGGGGCGCGACTCCACCTCAGAGGAGCTCCTCGCGAACGGCCGCTCCAGCCTGCTCACCGACCTCGACGGCGGCTCGGGCATCAAGCCTGACGCCTTGGGCCTGCTCCCCGGCGGCCTGGTCGAGACCCACTTCACCGAGCGCGGCCGCCTCGGGCGCCTCGTCGCTTGCCTCGCCGCCGCCGTCGATGAGGGCGCGCCCCCGGCGCTCTTGGGCTTTGGCCTGGAGCAGCGCACCGGGCTGCTCGTGCTCGACGGCGTCGCGACGGTCATCGGTGAGGGCTCCGTGGCCGTGCTCGACCCCGTAGACGCCACGAACCTCCGCCGAGAGTCCGGGGTCCCGCTCCAGTGGACCGGGCTCGGCCTGAACCTGCTCACCGAGGGCTGGGCCTATGACCTCAGCGTCGGAGACGTGATCCTCGGGCCAGACGCCGAGGCCGTGGCCTGGGACGGCGTCGCCACCGAGCCCGAGGAGTCTTTGGTCGGCTGGGTAGTGAACGGGGATGAGACCGAAGACGAGGAGCGCCTCGCCTGGGTGGCGGAGCGGGCGCCGTACAATCTCCGGGCTGGGGCCGAGCCGCCGCGCCTGCCCGACGCCGTGGCCTTCATGGACGCCCACGCCGGGGACTACCGCGGCGAGAACCAGGCGCTCATGTTCCGCGCGCTCTACGACCTCCCCGGCGCGACGGGCCTGCTCATCGGCGAAGGGGGCATGGCCTCGGCGGATGAGGCGGCGCCGACGACCTTACTCTTCACCGAGAACCTGCGGGTGGTCGCGCCGGAGGTCGCCGCCTTGGTGGTGAGCGGCGCGGGCGTCACGGCGCGGGGCCTGGCGCCGGGCCCCTCCCCGAGCGACGCCGGGGACGGCAGCCTGCACGACGCCGCGCTCATCGGCCTCACCCTGCACACGCTCAGCGACGCCGGGGCGACGGGCCTCGCTTATGACACGGCGCGCAGGTCCGTCGTCACCCGCTGAGCCACGGCGTCGCGGACGAGGCGGAGGCCGATGACCGGCGCCCGATCCGCGGGGTGCGCGACGACCGGGGCGTCGGCGGTCCGGGCGTCGGCGATGAGGCGCCGGGTGTCCTCGTGTACGCCGAGGCGATCCGGGAGCGGCAGGCCGAGCCCCGCCGTCGCGCAGGGCGCCTCGTCTTGGCACCACTCGTAGTGGCCCTCGGGGAGCGCCCGGACGGCGAAGGCGGCCTGGCGCATCGGCGCGGTGAGCGAGGACCGCTCCTCCCAGCGCGGCAGGCGCAGGCCCACCCACTCGGCGAAGAGGCTCGCCTCGTACCAGCTCAGGTTCGTCGCCGGGGCGCCCTCGCTGGGCAGCGCGCGGCGGTGAAGGTGGCTCGGGTCCATGAGCTCAAACAGGGCGTTGCTCACCGGCACGGTCATCACCTCCAGCCCGCCGCCCACCGGGCGCAGGAGGCCCTCGACGATCGCCCGCGCCACGGCGCGCCGCGGCCCGCAGATGGACTGGAAGAGCGGGTCTTCGCAGGGATCGTGGTCCTCGCTCACCGCGCGGCGCAGCGGCACGACGTTGTCGGTCATCGAGGCGCCGCCGTCCGCGGCGCGTAAGGTCCGCTGGGCCTCACGCAGCCACCAGAGGCGGAAGCCGTCGGTGGTCGAGGCCGCGAGGGCCTGCACGACGGGGAGCAGGGCCCGGGCGGAGCCCGCCGCGACGGGCAGGCGGGGCCGCGCCGGGGGGCTGGCGCCGCCGAGGCTCACCAGCACCGCGAGGAGGGAGAGCTCGTCCTCATCCTCGTCCGCCACGGGATCTGACTGGGGATCGATCAGCCCATGCAGACTCGGTGCGCTCCCAGGCGCGAAGACGCGCACCCGGCGCAGGTCGGCGCCCAGGTCTTGTTCGGCCAGCACCCAGCAGTCTTGCCGCCACGCCTCAATCGGCGCCTTCTTCCAAGGTTCGCGCGGTCCCCGAGCGAGGCTGAGGATGGGGTTGTGCATGGCGGCTCCAAGGGTTTTAGGATGGGCTGAATTCTCTCGCAGGTGAGAATCCCGTGGTGCGCGAATTACTTGCGCGTTGAGCGATTGATGATGGAGGTCAGGCGCTTGGGGTTAACAATGAACAAAGTGTAACCACACCGGGTTCATACTATGTGCATTTTACATCAAGACCTGAGATTCCAGTCATCAAAGCGATGACTCTGGGATGATCTGCCCTCGCCCGTGATGCTATGAGGGTGTTTTGGCCGCACCTCCAGCCCGCGGCCGATGGATAATCGCCAAGTGGGATACCGCATCAAGACCGTCGCCGACCTCGTCGGCATCTCCAAAGGGACGCTCCTGGCCTGGGAGCGGCGCTACAGCTTCGTCGTGCCTGAGCGCGCAGAGAACGGCTATCGTGAGTACGGCGAGGCCGACGTTGAGCGCTTGCGCCGCATCAAGCGCCTCGTCGACGAGGGCTACAAGATCAGCGAGGCCATCTCCCTCACCCAAGACGCCGCCGCGCCGGCCCCGGCGATCGCGCCCGCGGAGATCGGCGGCGTTGACCTGCTCATGGCCGAGCTCCTCGACGCGCTCATCAGCTACGACCTCAGCCGGGCCGTCACGCTGAACGAGCGCCTGGCCGGGCTGTCTTTCCTCCAGCGCATCGAGCTCGTCTACATGCCGCTCCTGCAGGAGGTCGGCGAGCGCTGGGCCGATGGCCGGGTGAGCGTCGCCCAAGAGCACTTCGCCTCGGAGTTCTGCCGGGAGCAGCTCGCCTCGATGCTCGTCGCCTTGGGCTACGGGCCCAAAGACGGCCCCACCGCCGTCTGCGCCACCTTCCCCACCGAGCGCCACGAGCTCGCGCTCTTGAGCCTCGCCGTGCGCCTCGCCCTCGTCGGCTACCGGGTGCGTTACCTCGGCGCGGACGTGCCCCTCAAGGACCTCTGCGGCGCCGCCCAGGACCTCGTGCCGCGGGTCGTCGTGGTCTCCTTGACCATGCCCCAGCCCCAGCCTGAGCTGGAGCGGTACACGACCTTACTCCGCGCCTGCTGCGCCCCCCAGACCCGGGTGATCCTCGGGGGGCCGGGTGTGCCGGACGGCGTGGTGTTGCCCCGCGGGGTCACGGTGATGCGGCGCCTGGACCACCTCAGCCGTGAGCTGAGCAAAGACTGAGCGGCCCGCGCGCCGCTCAGCGCTCCGCGGCGCGGGCTCGGCGCAGGGCCTCGGCGTCGACGCCGAGCTGCCGGAACATCTTCTTCTCTTGCCACTCCTGGAACACCCGCAGGTGTCGCTCGGCGGCGTAGCGCCCCGTGGTGAGGTAGACGAAGGCGCGCAGCGGCGTGAGCGCGGCGTGGGGCGGGATCTCCCGGTGAGCCTCCCAGAACAGGCCGCCGACGGTGCGGTTGTTGCCGTACCAGTACCGGGCGAGGCGAAGAGAAGCCTTGTACTCCCGGCGGAACTGCTCGTCGTAGGCCTCGGCGGCGGCGAGCTCCTCGTCGTCCCCGGCGTTCACCCGGAGGGCCGCCAGCGCCGAGCGGAAGCCGCTGCGGATCGCGAAGTCGACGCCACCGGACAGGATCGGGTCCACAAAACACGCGGCGTCGCCGACGAGCCACCACCCCGGCCCGGCGAAGCGGCTCGACGTGAAGGACCAGTCTCGGGCGAAGCGCAGGCCGTCTTGCCCCGGCCCCGGAACCCGGGTGGCGCCGTCGAGGACAAACCCGGCCTCGCGGAGCGCCCGCTCAAAGTCGTCGAGGGCCATGAGGCCCTTCTGGCGGCTCACGACGCCGACGCTCGTGCGTGTCGGGCTCACGGGGATGAACCAGCACCAGCCGTCGTCGATGGACACCACCCACTGCACATGGCGAGACAGGGGCCCAGGCACGCCGGGCATGCCGTCGTAGTAGGCGTAGGTGGCGACGCAGCGCATGTCATCGACGACGCGGCGCAGGTCGAGCTGTTTGCCGATGACGCCGCGCTGGCCGCTGGCGTCGATGACGGCCTCGGCGTCGAGGCGCTCGCCGGAGCGAAGGCGAACGCCCACGGCGCGCTCCCCCTCAAAGATCACCGACTCCACCTCGTCGCCGAAGCGCACGTCCGCGCCGCGTTGGGCCGCGGCGTTGAGCAGGATCTCGTCGAAGCGAGCGCGCTCGACCTGCCAGGCGTGCTCGTAGCCGCCGCCGAGGAGCCCGGCCTCGTCGAGGCGTGGGAGGTCCTGCTCCAGGCGCTGGTCAAACAGCACCGTCCAGGGCTCCCGGTTCTCGCCCCAGACGTAGACCGCGCCGTACTTCCGGGCGAAGCCTTGGGCGGCGAGGGTCGGGCCCAGGCCGAGGTGCTGGTCGAGCATGGTGAAGGTCGCGGGCTGCAGGGACTCGCCGACGTGGTGCCGAGGGAACTGGTCCTTCTCAAACACGATGACGGGCGCGCCTTGCCCCGCGAGCAGAGCCGCGGCGCAGGCCCCTCCGGGGCCGCCTCCGATGACGATGAATGGACGGGTCACCCCATGCTCGGGCCCTCCAGGACGCCCTCGCTCAACGCTGCCGGTGGATGGTCTGGGGGAGATAGGTCAGTCAGCGCAAAATGGAGCGCGTAGAGCTCATCAAGGAGGCGACGGCCGATCGCCGTCGGCTCGGCGAGGCGCCGCAAGACCTCGACGCCGCGCTGGTTTGAGGCCAAGACCTCGGCCCGGCGACGGCGCGCGGGATCACCCCGGCTGATGGGGTGATCGGCGGCGGCGAGCCCGGCGTGCAGCGCGGCCACGGGCACGAAGGCGTGCACGGCGAGGAGCACCCCCATGAGCGGGCGGAGGTCGGGGCGCACCGGGGACGGGGTCCAGGTGGTGCGGCCGTTCACGAGCACGGGGTCGAGCCAGGAGAGCAGGTTCAGCTTCGAGTGCTGGGCCTCGTGGATGATCGCCTCGGCCAAGGTCAGGGGATCGGGGTGCAGGGTGAGGTACGCGACTCCGGGGGCCTCGCGGTAGCTCGCGCTGAGGTGGCGCTCGGGCTCAAACCCGACGGGCACGAGGCGGCTGAGCGTGTCGGGCAGCTCCCCGAGCCAGGCCGGGAGCCCCACCTCGACGAGGCCCAGGGCCGCGCCGAGGGCCTCACGCCACTCCTCCGGGCCGCGCCCGCCGAGGCTCAGGGCGTTTCCGTTCTTGTCGGGGTGCTCCTCCAGCATGGAGAGCGGGTTCTTGTCCCAGAGCGCGAGGCTCAGCCCGTGGCCGAGGGGGGTGAACGGTGTGCCCCACGGCGCCTCCGCGCCGGGCTGGGGCGCGGCCTGGTCGTGCGCGCGCACCTGGGGGCCCGACGCCGCCAAGAAGAGCCCCGAGGCCGGGGGCGAGAACGCCACCACCCGCCCCGCGTGGTGCAGGTGGCTCACGGGGAGATCCCAGAGCAGGTCCTCCGGGCCGAGGCCCCCGGCGCAGAGGCCGTAGAGCAAGCTGGGGAGCGCTGATGACAAGGCGTCTTCAGCGGAGATCGCCCCGCTCTGGAGCGCCAAGAGGGGCGTGAGCACCTCGGGGACGACGAGCTGCTCCACCGCGGCCGCGCCGCCCCGGCGAAGGGCGCCCTCGACGTAGCGCTGGGCCCCGGGGAGCACCCGCGCCATGGGCGGCGGCAGGCCCCGGGGGCTCAAGGACAAGAGCCCACGAGCCGCCAACAACGCCACCTTTCGCCGCAGCGGGCCCACCCGGCGCTCTCCCGGCGCGGGGAGCGTGTAGACGGCGCTTTCGGGGAGAGACATCATCCGGGGGATCCAGGGGAGGGGGCGCTCCGCTACAATACACAACCCATGTCGGCCTTCACACCCCCCCCAGCGCCGGAGACGGCCCAGGCTGAAGAGAGCCACCTCACGAAGGGGCTGGTGCGCCTCACGATGGTGTGCAACGAGCGCTGCCCCTTCTGTAACGTCCCCGCCGAGGCTTACCCCACCGCGCCGACGCCGGAGGCGGTGATCGACGGCCAGATCGCCACCCTGCTCGCCGAGGGCGGGCGCACGCTGACGATCTCCGGCGGTGAGCCGACGCTCCTGCGCCGCCGCCTGCTCGACACGATCCGCCGGGCCCGGGTGGCCGGGGTGCCCCTCGTCGAGCTCCAGACGAACGCCATCCTCATCACCCCGGACTACGCCGCGGCCTTGGCCGAGGCCGGGTTAACCTCCGCGTTCGTCTCCTTGCTCTCCCACCTGCCCGAGCACCATGACCTCCTCGCGGGCCTCGACGGCGCCTTCCCCCGCTGCCTCACGGGCCTCGACGCCCTGATCGCCGCCGGGGTGCGGGTCACCCTGAACCCCGTGCTCGCCGCGCCGACCCAGACCTTGCTCCCCGACTACCTGCGATTTGTCGCCGCGCGCCTGCCCGGGGTCAAGAGCGTCTCGGTCTCCGCCGTGCAGCCCCACGGCCGCGCCCGGCAACACCTCGAGCTCCTGCCGGACTACGCCTTACTCGGCCCGGCGGTGAAGGCGGCCCAGGACCTCGCCGCGATGCTCGGCATCGAGCTCTTGAACCCCTACTGCGGCCTGCCCCTCTGCGTGGGCTGGGCCGAGGCCCAAGAGCGCTCCGTCGAGGCCCTGGAGGCCGAGGTCGGCGGCGCCCGGGCCCTGAACATCCAGAACGAGCACAACAAACGCCAAGGCCCGCCCTGCCGCCGCTGCGCCCTCCGCACCCGCTGCGGCGGCGCCTGGGTCGAGTACTGGACCGTCCGCGGGGGCAGCGGCCTCGCCGCGCCTCGCCTCGCCGCGCCGCCCTGGAGCCCGGAGACCCCCGACGCCGGGGCCCAGCGTGTCTCCGAGACCTTAGACGGGCTGAGCACCGCGACCGAGCCGACGCGCTGGTGGCACACCTGGGCCTTGGCCCCTGGCGACGCCGCCCGGCTCTTGGGCTCGGCGGCCACGGACCTCGCCCTGCGCCTCGACCCCCAAGACCGCGCCACGCTCATGGAGCTGCGCCGCCTCCAGCGCGCCCAGGTCGGCGCC
>JAKLKD010000098.1 GCA_023150845.1 Myxococcota bacterium
GCGGAAACGTCCGGAGACCTGCGCGTCTTCAAGATCAAACGCGCCGACGAGCGCGCCGTCGGCCGATCGGGTGATGGTCACGCTCCCCGGGCCGGTCACGGGGTCGAGGCGGCGCACCTCGGTCGGGGTGTAGGTGATCACGAGGCCGTCGGCGTCGTCGACCTCGGACTCCAACACCTCGTACAAGATCGCCCCGGCGTTGCGCGGGGACGCCGCGGTGTTGAGGGGGTGACCGGCGACCTCGTTCAGCAGGTAGAGGCCATCCCAACGCGGCGCCGCGGCGGTGAAGCGGTAGAGCGTCAACGAGACGACGACGGCGCCTTCGCGGGTGAAGGCCGCCTGGAGCGCGAGATCGGCGCGGATCTGCTCGTTGGGGTCGTCGGACTCGGTGAACATCTCGCAGGACAAGGCGCTGTTGGACAGCACGATCACCGCGCGCTCGCCGTCGCCCTCGACGTCTTGCACAAAGAGCGCCGTCTCTAGGGTGTCCCGGCCATCGACGCGGTCCACCCGCCCCGCGCCGCAGGCGGCGAGCAGGATCGTCCCGATGAGGAGCGCCCGCCCCATCAGAAGCTCCCCGCGGCGCGCAGGCGGTCGCCGTCTGGGGTCTTGAGGCCGAGCGCCCGGCACACCTCGGCGTGCAGACGATCCGAGGCCGCCTGGTCGCCGCTGTTCAGCGGTCGGAGGTAGATGGCGTCGCGGTCTTGGCCGGGCCAGTCGTAACAGACGTCGAAGGGGCGGCCCAAGGAGCGCAGCACCCCCGCCCAGTGGTCAAAGAAGGCCTTGGCCTCGTGGGCGTTGTCGGGCTGCACGACGAAGGCGAGGTGGGCGTAGGGCCGCTCGGCGCCCAGCTCTGACCGGGCGCGTAAGAAGCGCTCCACGTTCCGGAACACGAGGTCACGCTTGTCGGCGCCTTTGACGACGCGGTAGGTCGCCGCGGAGAAGGCGTCGATGCTGAAGTGGATGAAGCGGAAGCAGCGCGGCGGCGTGGAGGGCGCGTTGGCGAGGCGGACGAGCAGCCGGGCGCGGTCTTCAGAGAGCACGACGGCGTTGGTGTGCAGCTTAAACTCGCTGAACAGCCGCCCCCCGGCGTTCACGGCGAATGCGTACTCGACGAGCTGGTCAAAACGTGGGTGAATCGTCGGCTCGCCGAGCCAGTGGGGGCAGAGGTGGACCTCGTCGTCCATGCCGTCGAGGCCCGCGAGCATCTTGCGCCAGGTCTCCCACTCCATGAAGCGGTGGGGGGCGCCGTGGGCCTCGTCCCGGAGCGACTGCGAGCACATCTTGCAGCGGATGTTGCAGTGGTCGGTCAGCTCAAGGTTGATGTTGACCGCCATCTACGCCTCGTCCTCTCCCCCGATGGGGAGCGTCGGCGCAGGGACAACAGGGGCGGGCGCGCGGTTCATCGCAGCACCTTACCACGGGTGACGGGGGGCCTCAGAGCGTCTTGAGGTACTCCAAGAGCGCGGTACGCTCCTCCGCGCTGAGCGGGTCGCCGTAGGTGTGACCGCCGTTGCCGAAGCCCGGCAGGCGGGTGTCATAGGTCTCGACCCGGGTGGCCTCGGTCTCCTCCTCCCAGGGCAGGCCGACCCGGGTGAAGTCCCAGCGCGCCGAGGACAAGCTGCGGGACCACAAGACCGGCCGCTCGGCGCTGTTGAGCATCGCCGCGAGGTCGGGCACGGAGCCGTTGTGCAGGTAAGGCGCCGTGGCCCAGATGCCGTCGAGGGGCGGCGCGACGTAGCCCAAGGCCGCGTCAAACTCCGCCGCCCAGGCGCCTTGGCCGTACCAGCTCGCCTGGAGCCAGTCGTTGAAGGGCGCGTACGCGAGCTCCTCGGCGTAGACCGGGTCCGTGCCGACCTCGGCGACGTCCAGGCGCAGGCCCGGGTAGGTCTCCGCGGCGGGGTCGTCGCTGTAGGTGCCGTGGCAGGCCGCGCAGGTGGCCTCAAAGACGAGGGCGCCCTCGGCGGCCAAGGCGGCGTCGATGTCCTCGGGGTAGGCCGGGGGCTCGACGCTCAAGATGTAGGCGAGCACGTCGGCGAAGTCCTGATCGATGGCCTCGGCGTGCTCGGCGTTCATGATCGCGACCACGCCGGTCTGCTCGATGAGCCGGGCGAAGTCGCCGCGCCCCATGCCGTTGTAGTAGAGGCTGAGCTTCTTCTTGACGTGCCACCAGGGCGGGGTGTCCGAGGCGGGCACGGTGTCGGGCACCTCGTAGATCGGCTCGTCGAGCCACTCCAAGGTGGCGGGATCCCGCCAGGTGACCACGGCGCGCTCAATCGAGAAGGCCGGGCTCACCCCGGCGAAGGACGTGATGATGTAGGGCGCGACGGCCTTCGCCCCACGCACGAGGCGCTCGGCGGCGGCGTGCTCCGGGGAGTCGTCGCCGTAGCGGCCGTCCACGAGGGCCTGGAGGAGGTCGTAGAAGGCCGAGGTGTCGTCGGTGTAGTCCACGAAGGTGTTGCCGAGGCCCGGGACAAAGCTCCCGTTGACATAGCCCGCGTGGCAGCCGAGGCAGGTGACCCCGCCGACCACCTCGACACCTTCAGGGGTGGTGAAGAGGTTGAAGCCCGGGGAGAGCCGGGCGCTGTCGCCCTCACGCTCCAGGAGGTTCGCGCCGGAGCCGCCGACGTACTCAAACCAGAGGTCCTTGGGCACCCCGCCGCCGACGTAGCCGCCGTAGCGCAGCACGTCCCAGCCCCGGGCGGCGTCTCCCGCCGGGCGAGGGCCGACGGCCTCCTCGCTGTCGATGGGGAGCTCGTCCTTGGCGGTGCAGGCGAAGAGGAGCGGGATCATGCAGAGCGCGACACGCATGGTGGCCTCGGGTCAGTCCACCCTGTTTTATCCTGCGCTCCGGTTGAGCGCGTCGCGGATCACGGCCTCGTGGCTGAGGATGTTCGGCGAGCACTCCCGGCAGCGCGGCGTCGGCTCCCCCCGCAGCATCCCGGCGCGCACGCCCTGGAGGTAAGCCCCGCGCTCCCAGACCTCCCGGAGCGGCGTCTTCGCGACGCTCTCCCCCTCCCCCGCCAAGACGCAGCAAGGAGAGGTGCGCCCGTTCGCCTGGACGACGAGGTAATGCCAGGCCTTGAGGCAAGGTGCCGAGCCGAGGCCGAGGCCTGGCGGCGGCGCGGGCGGGCTGACCTCGCCCCGGGCGGCGCCGTCGGCGTCGATGAACCGATCGAGGGTCGTGATCACCCCGAGGCGGGCGGCCTCCACGAGGCCCTCCTGGGCGTACCCGACGAGGGCCCGCCGCTGGGCCGGGGACAAGGCCAAGGCGCGCTGCTCGGGGCGATAGGCGATGAGGCCGTCAAAATCGACGCGGAAGGCCCCCAAGGCGTCGGCGAGGCGCACGATGGCCGCGAGCTGGTGGTGGTTCTTCTCGGTGATGACGGTGTGTAAGGCGAGGCGCGGGTGGCTCAGGCCGCGACGCTCCTTGAGCACCCGCAGGCGGCAGGCGTGGGTGACCGTTCGTTTGAACGCGCCCTTCACGCCGCGCAGGGCGTCGTGGGTCTCGGCGTCGGCGCCGTCGATGGAGAAGTGCAGCTCATCCCAGCCGTCGTCGAGCACCTGGTCCATGAGCGCCGGGGGGAACAGCGTGCCGTTCGTGGTGAGGATGCCCTCCAGGCCGAGCTGCTTCACCCGCCGCATAATCGCCGGGGTCAGCTCCTTGGCGAGCAGGGGCTCCCCGCCGCCCAAGATGAACACCCGCCGGGCGCCCATCGCCGCGGCCTCGTCGAGGATCTCCAGGTGCCGGGCCAGGGGCAGCTCGTCCATCGGCGGGCGGTGGCGGTCCGTCGTGTCGCAGAACGCGCAGTCGAGGTTGCAGCGTAGGGTCGGGTAGAGCTCCAGCGTCATCGGGCCCTGGGGCGCGTCGTCAGACCAGTGGCGGAGGCGCGCGGCGATGAGCTCGGGCTCGGGCATAGACGGAGCGTAGCACTGAAGGCCGGGCTCTGGCGCGCCCAGGACGTCGCGGCGCGCTCAGTCGGGGCGATGGGGCCCGAGCCCAAAGGCCGTCAAGAGCGCCGTCGCCCCCGCCGTCGGTGGCAAGGCGTCGGCGCTCACCTGGGCCTCGATCTCGGCCAGGGCCGCCATGACGCCGGGGTCCTCCCGGAAGGCCGCGAGCAGGCGCTCCTCGATGGTGGACCACATCCAGCGCAGGCGCTGCTCCTGGCGGAGCGCGACGAGGCCGCCGCTCTGCTCAAGCGCAGCGCGATGTTGGAGGATCAGCGCCCAGACCTCGTCGAGGCCCTCCCCCTGGAGCCCGCTCGCCGTGACGGCTTGGGGCCGCCAGCTCGGGTGCCGCGGGCGGAGGTATCGAAGGGCAGCCATGTACTCCCGCAGGGCGAGGCGGGCGGGGCCCAAGAGCGCGCCGTCGGCCTTGTTCACGACGATGAGGTCCGCGAGCTCCAGGATGCCCTTCTTGATGCCTTGCAGCTCATCGCCGCCGCCGGGGACCATGACGACGACGAAGCAGTCGACCATGCCCGCGACGGTGACCTCGGACTGCCCTACGCCGACGGTCTCCACGAGCACGACGTCGTAGCCCGCGGCCTCACAGAGCAACATCGCCTCCCGGGTGCGCCGGGCGACGCCGCCTAAGGTCAAGGCGCTCGGCGAGGGCCGAATGTAGGCCCGGCGGTCCACGGAGAGCCGGGACATGCGCGTCTTGTCGCCGAGGATGCTGCCGCCGGAGAGCGCGCTGGAGGGGTCGATGGTGAGCACGGCGACCTTGTGCCCGGCCTCGACGAGGCGCACGCCCAAGGCGTCGATGAGCGTCGATTTGCCCGCGCCCGGCACCCCGGAGATGCCGACCCGGATCGCCTGGCCCGTGCGCGGCAGGAGCGCCTGCAAGAGCGCCTGGGCCTGGACCTGGTCGTCGGCCCGGCGGCTCTCGACAAGCGTGATCGCCCGGGCGAGGGTCGCCCGATCCCCGGCGGTGACCCCGGCGATGAGGGCGTCGAGGCTGGGGCGCGGCATCCCTCAGCCCTCGCGGGCGGCGACGATGCGGTCCAGGACGCGGCAGGCGGCGTCGGAGA
Organism: Myxococcota bacterium; assembly: GCA_023150845.1. Lineage (GTDB taxonomy): Bacteria > Myxococcota_A > UBA796 > UBA796 > CAJQPC01 > JADKFE01. The sequence goes on from JAKLKD010000098.1 coordinate 5,034, forward strand.
TGCGCGTGCCCGGCCCGAAGATCTCCGCGGCCCCGGCGGCGTATAAGGCGTCGTAGTCCTGGGGCGGCACGACGCCGCCGACGACGATGAGGATGTCGGAGCGGCCGGCCTGGTCCAAGGCGGCGCGCAGGGCCGGGACGAGGGTGAGGTGCCCGGCGGCGAGGCTTGAGACCCCGACGACGTGCACGTCGTTCTCGACGGCCTGGAGCGCCGTCTCCTCGGGGGTCTGGAAGAGCGGGCCCACGTCTACGTCGAAGCCCAGGTCGGCGAAGGCCGTCGCGATGACCTTCTGGCCGCGGTCGTGGCCGTCTTGGCCCATCTTGGCGACGAGCATCCGGGGGCGGCGGCCCTCGTCCTCGGCGAAGGCCGCGACCCGGGCGCGGGTGGCGCTCAGCTCGGCGTCGGCGTCGCCGACCTCCCCGGAGTAGACCCCGGCGATGTTGCGGATCACGGCCTGATGCCGACCGAAGACCTCCTCCAAGGCGTCGCTCATCTCACCCACCGTCGCTTTGGCCCGCGCCGCGTCTACGGCGAGCGCGAGCAGGTTGCCGTCGCCCGTCGCCGCGGCCCGGGTGAGCGCCTGGAGCGCCCGCTTCACCGCCTCGGGATCCCGCTGGGCCTTGAGCGCCGCGAGGCGCTGGAGCTGGGCCTCCCGAACCGCCGCGTTGTCCACCTTGAGCACCGCCAGGGCCTCCTCCTCGGCGAGGCGGTGGCGGTTCACGCCGACGATCGTCTGCCGACCGGAGTCGATGCGGGCCTGGGTGCGCGCCGAGGCCTCCTCGATGCGCAGCTTGGGCAGCCCGGCCTCGATGGCCTTCACCATGCCGCCCATGGCCTCGACCTCGTCGATGTGGGTCATCGCCCGGGCGGCCAGCTCGGCGGTGAGGCGCTCCACATACGCGGACCCGCCGAAGGGATCGGCGACTCGGCAGATGCCGGTCTCGGACTGGATGTGGAGCTGGGTGTTTCGGGCGATACGCGCCGAGAAGTCCGTGGGCAGGGCCAGGGCCTCGTCCAAGGAGTTCGTGTGTAAGGACTGGGTGTGCCCGAAGGCCGCGGCGAGGGCCTCGACGTAGGTGCGGGCGACGTTGTTGAAGGGATCCTGCGCGGTGAGCGACCAGCCCGAGGTCTGGCAGTGGGTGCGCAGGCGCAGCGAGCGCCGATCCTTGGGCTGGAAGTGGCGCTCGACGAGGGTGGCCCAGAGCTGGCGCGCGGCGCGCAGCTTGGCGACCTCCATGAAGGTGTCCATGCCGATGGCGAAGAAGAAGGACAGCCGCGGCGCGAAGCTGTCCACGTCCATGCCCGCGGCGATGCCCGCCCGGATGTACTCCAGGCCGTCGGCCAAGGTGTAGGCGAGCTCGATGTCCGCCGTCGCCCCGGCCTCCTGCATGTGGTAGCCGGAGATCGAGATGCTGTTGAACTTGGGCATGTTCCGGCTGGTCCACCCGAAGATGTCGGCGATGATGCGCATCGACGGCGCCGGCGGGTAGATGTAGGTGTTCCGGACCATGAACTCCTTGAGGATGTCGTTCTGGATGGTGCCGCTGAGCTTCTGCGGCGGCACCCCCTGCTCCTCGGCGGCGACAATGTACAAGGCCAAGACCGGCAGCACGGCGCCGTTCATGGTCATCGACACGCTCATCTGATCGAGGGGGATGCCGTCGAAGAGCACCCGCATGTCGAGGATGGAGTCGATGGCCACCCCGGCCATGCCTACGTCACCCACGACGCGGGGGTGGTCGGAGTCGTAGCCCCGGTGGGTGGCGAGGTCGAAGGCGATGGAGAGGCCCTTCTGGCCCTGGTTGAGGTTCCGCCGGTAGAAGGCGTTGGAGGCCTCCGCCGTCGAGAAGCCCGCGTACTGGCGCACGGTCCAGGGCTGGCGCACATACATCGTCGGGTAGGGCCCCCGGGTGTAAGGCGCGAAGCCGGGTAAGGCGCCGTCGATGGGCAGGCCGCTGAGCTCCGCGGGGCCGTAGAGCGCCCGGCGGCGCAGGCCTTCAGGGGTCTCGGCCTCGGGGACGGCGGGGAGCTCAGCGAGCGCCGGGGCGGCGCCGAGCTCGTCGTAAGAGAGCGCGCTTAGGTTGGGCATCATCACCAGGACCCCTGCTCAGGGAGGCCGAGGGCGGAGAGCAGGCCGTCGAGGGCGCTGACCACGTCGGCCCCAGCGTAAACGAAGCCGTCGATGCGCGGCGCTGGGCTCAGCTCCTTGAGGGTGGCCGGGCGCCCCGCCACCCAGACCTGGGCGGCCCCGGCGGCGCGCAGCGCCTCGGCGACGGGCCCAGCGACCCCGGGCAGCCGGGCATCAGACACACAGATCACCGCGGCGACGGCGCCGACGGCCTGGAGGCGCGCGGCGAGCTGGGCCGGGGCGTCTTCAGGGGAGGCGCCGCCCTCGTCCTCGACAGGGTCAAGGCCCCCGGCGCGGAGGAGGTTGAGCGTCCAGGTCGAGCGCGCCTTCCACTCCCCGACGGGGCCCACCGTCGCGAGGAGCACCCGCGGCGCGGGGCCTCCGGCGGCCTCCACCCGGGCCCGGAGCGCGTCAAAAGGCGCGGCGTCGAGGCGTGAGGGCAGCGGCGGCTCGCGCTCGCCCTCGTCTCGGTCCAGGGCCGCGGCGAGACCGCAGACGCCCGCGCCAGCCTCGGCGGCGGCTTGAAGCGCGGCGAGGGCCGAGGCCCCCCGATCAACGCGCAGCGGGCCCCCGGCGAGGGCGGCCGCGCCGGGCGGCGTAGTGACGAGGGAGGGCCGGGTGAGCGGCGCCTCGGTCGGGTCCACATAGTCCGAGACGCCGACGATGGTGGCCTTCCGCGCCCGGAGCTGGGCTGTCCAGGCGCGCTGGGCCTGGCTCACCCGCTCATGCACCTTGCCCGCCCGCCACGACGCGCTGAGCCCGCCCTCGGCGCTGATCTCCTGGAGCAGGGCCCAGGCGGCCCGGCCCACGGCGTCGGTGAGGGCCTCGACGGCGGGGGCGCCGCCCAAGGGGTCGACCACGTCGCCGAGGTGGCTCTCCGCGAGGAGCACCTGGGGCGTGTTGCGGGCGATCCGGCGGCCCAAGGCCGAGGGCTGGCCCAACGGCGCGTCAAAAGGCGTGGCCGAGACGAGATCTGCGCCGCCCACCAGGGCCGCGAAGGTGGCGCTCGTCACCCGGAGGAGGTTCGTGTGGGGGTCGCGCTGGGTGAGGGTCGCGGCGTTGGGCGCGGCGTGCAGGGGCGCGAGGCCCGGCGCGGCGACGCCGAAGGCCCGGGCGAGGCGGGTGTGCAGCCCCCGCATGGCGCGCAGAGCGGCGACGTTCATCAGGAGGTCGCGGCCCATCGGCACCGACCACCACAGCGCGGCGACGGCGCGCTCAGCGGGCACCCCGGCGTCGATCACCGCGGCCAAGGTCTCGGCGGCGGCGGCCAAGGAGAGGCCCAGGGTGAGGGTGAGATCCGCCCCCGCCTCGGCGTAGGCCGCGCCGCTCACTCCGAGGGTGGTTGCGCCGGGGGCGCCGAGGGTCAGCTCGGCGAGCTCGGCCTGGATCCGCGGCAACGACGCGGGCAGCGCCCCGTCCTCGGCCAAGGCGGCGTAGGGGTCGCTCAGGACGAGCAGGGTCGTCTCCGCGGACAAGGCCGGGCGCAGGGCGGCGACCACGGGCAAGGCGTTCGCCCCGGCGTCGAGCACGAGCGTCCCAGGCCGAGAGGCCCCGAGGAGCCCCCGCCACGCCGCGGCGTCCGGCGGCCAGAGCCCCGTGCCGCCGACGTCCGCCCGGCCGAGGCGCGCGCCCAAGGCGAGGCGCAGCCACACGCCGTCCGCGCCGCCGTGGAGCTCCTCGACGACGGCGTCGTGGGCCTCGGCGATGGACGCCGCGAGCACCGGCTGCACGAGCCGGGTGGGCCTCCCGAGCCGGGCCTGGCAGGCCGCGGCCACGAAGGGATCACGCGGCGCCGAGCCGGGGTAGACCGGCTGGAGCTTGAGGCCCTCGCGGGTGGTGGAGACCAGAGCGCGATCGAGATCGGCGCCGTTCAGCTCACGCGCGACCTCCTCCCGCCACTCGGCCAAGGAGGTGGGCGGGAAGAGGGGCTCAGTCATGGGGTCAGATCCGGATTCCGTCCTGTTCACACACCCGAACTAACAGCTCCTCGAGGATCTGGCGCGCCCGACCCGTGCCGTCCCGCAGGTGCCGGTGCAGGGCCGCGTCTTCAGCGTCCCGGTCCACACACTCGGCGCTGTAGCGCTCATAGGAGATGAGCGCGGCGACGAGCACGGCGAGGTGGTTCGGGCACTCGCAGTCCAGGCCCGTGCGTGTCTCACGCAGCCGCCCGAGGTCCTCATCCGTGAAGCGCGGCGGCCTGGGCCCGTCCCCGCTCGGCGGCAGCGGCACGAAGGCCTGCGGCGCGACCGTGGCCCCCTCCCCTGCGCCCGTCGCCGCCCGCACGAAGGCGAGCTGCTCGACGATGGCCTGGCGGAGGGTCGCCACCCGCACCGGCCCCTGGACGAGCCGGGCGCCGAGCTGGGCGAGCTTCGCGAGGGTCTTGTGCGTCGCGAACTCGTAGACCACGACGACGCTCTGGGCCCGGGTGACCTCTAAGCAGCGCCGCAGGTTGTCCCGGGGGGCGCCGCCCAAGAGCGAGAGCCGCGCGACGAGCACGTCCACGGGCTCCTGGTGGGGCATCGCCAAGAACCGATCGAGGTCGGGCGCGATGCTCACGACGGTGAGGCCGCCGAGGTAGCTCTGGGTGACGTCCATCTGCTGGGTCAACGAGTCGTGCAGCGCGGCGATGCGCACGCCCGGTGAAGAATTTCGTGTCTGGGACTGGACAGTCTTCTGAGCCTCTTGTATAAGGCTAATAGCCTCGCTCACCTTGTACCCTTTATCCATGAGGAGCTTCACGGACTGCAGGCAGGCGAGGTCGTTGTCGGAGTACTCTCGATAGCCGTTGTCTTGGCGGCTGGGCTCGACGATGCAGTAGCGTCGCTCCCAGGCGAGCAAGGTGGCGCGTGAGATGCCGGTGAGCTCGGCGACGGTCTTGATGCGGTATCCCATCGGTGTCAGTGGGCTGGAGGGTCGGGTCCCACGGGACGAAGGTCATCGTCCGCGTGTCAGCGCGTGCCACCCCCGGGGCGCGCTCGCGCCGCGACGTGTGGCCTCTCGCCCGACCTAAGCCTCTGGGCACGCGACGTTGCGCCCCAAACGACACGCGGCGACGGAGGATCTCCGCCGCCGCCGCGTTCGCCACGAGCGCTCAGTAGCTCAGCAAACCTTGGCCGTACCAGAAGCGGGTGTAGTAGTAGGGCTTGCCGTTGTAGCTGTAGTAGTAGTCTTCAGACCCGCCGCCGAAGGTGAGGCCGCCCGCCCCGTCCGCGGACGCCGCCCAGATGGGGCTCCACTCGCTGTAGATCGAGAAGTAGTACCAGAGGACCTCGTAGTAGCCGTTGTAGTCTGGGTCGTACCCGAAGGTCCAGAGGACGGTCGATCCGTCGTGGCAGCCAAAGTCGTCGTAGGAGCGCGCCTCGTCGTAGACCATCTCGAAGTCCAAGGACCACTCACACTCGGGGCAGATCGTCTTCGACGGCGTGCCGGTGGTGTTGAACACCATATCGCAGCCGTAGTCCCCCGGCTTCGAGCTGACGCCGTAGGTGAAGGATATGGTCCCCTTGAAGCCGGTGACGTCGGCGTCGGCGTCCGCGTCGGTGTCGGCGTCCGCGTCCGCGTCGGCGTCGCTGTCCGCGTCCGAGTCCGCGTCGCTGTCGGCGTCGCTGTCCGCGTCGGTGTCGGCGTCACCTTCAGCGCTGTCCTCGCCGGTGGGACCGGTGTCGTCAACGGTGACGCCATCTTTCCCGCCGACGCAGGCGAGGGTGAACAGCGCGAGCAGGCTCATGGCGGCGCGAGTGGTCTTCATCTGCGGGGATCTCCGGGTGAGGGCGGGACGTTCTTCGTCCCGCGCGGCCAGAATAGCCCCGAACACCCCAAGATCACGCGGGGAGATCCCCACCTCTCGCCCTCACTCCTCGTCGTCCCCGCCGGTGAGCTGCACGGGCGGGAAGGTCGGAGGCCGCATCCCGTTGAGGCAGGCGTCCATCGCCGCGGACAAGGCCGCCTTCTGTTCAGCCAGGGCGGGGTCGTCGTGGATGTTGTCTACCTCCGTGGGGTCCAGGACCATGTCATAGAGCTCATAGGCCGTCTCATCCCAGGTCCAGGTGCGGTATCGCACGAGCTTGTAGCGCTCATCCCGGGCCATCATCAGCCAGGGATAAGGCTCCTTCTCGCTGACCCCATACATCGAGAACACCACGGCGCGGGCGGCGCGCTGCTCGCCGAGGAGCACAGAGGAATAATCCTCACCGCTCAGCTCCCCGAGCCCCTCCCCCGCGCCGACGAGCCCGGCGAGGGTGGGCCAGATGTCCATCTCCTGCAAGAGCGCGTCGCTGCGTGTCCCCGGGGCCACGTGGCCCGGCGCCCGCACGATGAGGGGTTTCCGCGCCGCGCCGTCAAAACAGACGTTCTTGAGCCAGAGCCCCTTCTCGCCGAGCATGTCGCCGTGGTCCGACGAGTACACGACCACCGTGGAGCGATCGAGGCCCAGCTCCTCCAAGACCTTAAGCAGCTCCCCCACCAAGGCGTCGAGCCAGCTCACCGCGCCCATGTACAAGGCGAGGCAGAGCCGCGTCTGCTCCTCGGTCATGCCGTCCCAGCCCATCTCTTCGACCCAGTGGGCGCCGATGCGGCTGTCGTCGAGATCGCCCTCGATGTTCTCGGGCAGGGTCATCGTGTCGGGATCGTAGAGGTAGTAGTAGTCCTCGGGGAGCCGCCAGGGGTAATGGGGCGCACGAAAGCTCACATACAGGAAGAAGCGCTCGTCTTTGTGCGCGCGCAGCCAGGTGATGGCCTCTTGGAGGAGGATGTAGTCGTCGTCCCGGCGCGGATCGGCCAGGGGGTGGCCGTCGAAGCCCGCGAAGGGCACACCCTCCAAGATCGCCATGTGCTCAGGGTCCGGCACAGGCTGGGCGAGGCCCTCCACATAGGCCGCGTAGAGCTCGTCCCAGCGCGACCCGGACGCCGTGCTGATGAAGTCCTCAAAGCCGAAATAATGGGTCTCCTCGTCGTTCTGTGTGTGCAGCTTGCCGAAACACGCCGTCCGGAAGCCTTGATCGGTGAAGTGCTCGGCGAGGGTCCAGTTGAGCTCATTGAACACATAGCCGTTCGAGAGCTGGCCGTGCTCTTGGGGCCAGAGCCCGGTGAGCAAGGACTGCCGGGTTGAGGCGCAGACGGGCGTCGGGGTGTAGACGCGGCCAAGCGTCATGCCCTCGGCGGCGAGACGGTCGAGGTTCGGCGTGATCGCGTCGGGGTGGCCCTCAAAGCCCATGGCCTTGGCGTTGTGCTCGTCGCTGGAGATGTACAAGACGCTGAGCTGATCCCGGGGCACGACGGCGTCGGTCGTGGGGGCCTCGCCGGTGTCGCCGGTGTCTGTCCAGCCCTCGTGTTTGTCCGCGGGCGCGCGGCAGGCCTGAATCGTGAAGCTCGCGCCCACCACGGAGAGCGCTCCTGCGCCTTGAATGACCGCGCGACGCGTCTGACCCGCGCGGGCGGGTCCCTCTTGTTGTGACATCTAATCCTCCCTGTGGCGCCGACCGCTCGTGGTCAGCGCGCTCGTCAGTCGATTGTTCAAGAGATGACGACGGGCTGACTGGATCATCGACAGTTTGTGAAGGTCGTGTGAGCGTGCACGGCCGGGGCGGCTGTGCGATACTCCGGGGATGCTCACCCCCCTGCCCCGCGCCTCGCTCCTGCCCGTCCTCCTCTTCAGCGCCCTCGCCTGCAAAGGCGGCGACGCCGGGGGCGACTCCGCCGCGCCGCCCGACGTGACTCATAGGTTGGACGACCAACTAACTTTCAGCGACGTGCTGGCCTTGGGCACCCACAACAGCTACCACGTCGAGACCTCGGGCCGCCCGGAGTGGGACTACACCCACCTGCCCCTAGACCAGCAGCTCGGCGAGCAGGGCGTGCGGCAGTTTGAGCTCGACCTCAACTGGGACAGCGGCGACGACGTCTGGCGCGTCTACCACGTCCCCTTGATCGACCAAGGCACCACCTGCGACCTCTTCTCGGAGTGTGTGGCGGTGATGGCCGAGTGGTCGGCGCAGAACCCCGGCCACCACCCGATCCTCACGCTCCTGGAGCTCAAGGACGTCGCCCCCACGGACGACCCTGAGGAGGCCGCGCGCATGATCAACGCCGCTGAAGAGGCCGTGCGTGAGGCCTGGGGCGACCGCGTGATCACCCCTGACGAGGTGATGGGCGCGGCGGGCTCGCTGAACGAGGCCGTGGCGACGGCCGGCTGGCCCACCTTGGGGAGCCTGCGCGGCCGCTCGGCCTGGGTGCTCCACGCCGGGGGCGACTGGAGCGACCTCTACACCGAGTCCGGCGCCACCACCGCCGGGCGCCTGTTCTTCCCTGACGGCCAAGGGAACCTGGAGTCCCCCACCGCCGCCGTTCACGTCATGAACGACGCCTTCGACCCCAACATCGCCGTGGCCGTGGCCCGCGGCGCCTTGGTGCGCACCCGCACAGACGGCGACGGCGTGGAGGCCCGGGCCAACGACACCACCAAAGCGAACGCCGCCTTGGCCAGCGGCGCGAACTTCGTCTCCACCGACTTCCCCGCGCCGCACTACGAGACGGGCTACGTCGTCACCATCCCCGAGGGCACACCCTCGGCGTGTAACCCGGTGCACGCGCCGGAGGGCTGTCTCAGCACAGACATCGAGGATCCGGCGCTTCTGCAGGGGCGTCAGTAGACCTCGCCGTAGGCGTACCAGATCTCCCCATAACGGCGTGTTCCAGAGGAGGGGTTGTAAACGTGATATCGCTCCTTCTTCATCTTCATTCGGGTCTCATCTCGAGTGAACATAGGCCGGGTCGAGTAAGACCAATGATCTTCGAGGTCAGGCATCCCTTCGTTGAGGAACCTGTCAGCGTAACTGTCTGTGCCAGGGACGAAACTATAATAAAAATACCAATCACGATCGTACGAGCCCGCGCTCACCGTACTTCCAATTATATACTCCCAGACACCCCAATCCCCCTCTTGAAAGACCAACCCGAGCCACAAATCCTCCAGATCATAACCGTCCCCTTCACATGTGCTGCGTGAGGGGTCGGCCGTAAGGTCCATCTTGAGCTGCCATACACAGTCTGGACAGTATTCCTCGGTGTGCGGCACGGTCGTGAAGGTCCAAACAGCGACACAGTCAGGCCTACCATGGTAGTAATCTTTCAAGGCCATGACCCCCTGCATATAATAGGGTGGTCCGATCTCGGGGTCGTAGTCACTGTCTGCGTCGCTGTCCGCGTCACTGTCCGCGTCGCTGTCCGCGTCGCTGTCGGCGTCGCTGTCCGCGTCCGTGTCGCTGTCGCTGTCGGCGTCGGCGTCAGCCTCCACCTGCCCGGTCTCTTCAACCGGGGGCTCAACGGCAGGCTCCTTGTCGCCGCAGCCGACGAGCGTAAGGGTGAAGACGAACGTAGTGGTGCAGGGGAGGGAGCGGATCATGGGGCGGTCCTCGGTGAGCGTCGGGGTGCAGTCTACAGGAGCCCTCACCCCTCCCCTTCGGATCACCGACCCGCCCCCCAAAACTTTCGCTTGACGCGGACACCTTCCGATTGCGAAACTGAGCCCCCTTCCACGGAGGTGCCTGAGTTGAACACTCCGGCCGCGCTCGCTGTCCAGTTCTCCCGCGTGTCCAAGACCTTCGGCGCCTACCGCGCCGCCCGCGAGGTCAGCTTTGAGATCCGCGCCGGGGAGTTCTTCTCGCTGCTGGGGCCGTCAGGCTGCGGCAAGACCACCACGCTCCGCTTGTTGGCGGGCTTTGAGCAGCCCGACGTCGATGGCGGCGAGGTGCGCATCACCGGGGGCGTGGTCAACGGCAAGCGCCCCTATGAGCGCGGCCTGGGCATGGTCTTCCAGTCCTACGCGCTCTTTCCCCACCTGTCGATCGAGCGCAACATCGCCTTCGGCCTGGAGCAGCGCGCCGTGCCCAAGGGCGAGATCGCCAGCCGGGTGCGCCGCGCCATGCAGCTTGTGCGCCTCGATCCCGACACCTACGGGCGCCGGATGCCCGCCCAGCTCTCCGGCGGCCAGAAGCAGCGGGTGGCCTTGGCCCGGGCGCTCGTGGTCGAGCCGCCGATCCTGCTCCTCGATGAGCCCCTGGGGGCCCTCGATCTCAAGCTGCGCAAAGAGATGCAGGTTGAGCTCAAGGCGCTGAACCGCGACCTGGGCATCACCTTCGTGTACGTCACCCACGACCAGGAGGAGGCGCTCACGATGTCCGACCGCATCGCCGTGATGCGGGACGGGCGCATCGCCCAGCTCGGCAGCCCGGAGGAGATCTACGAGCGGCCCCGCACCCCCTTCGTGGCCAAGTTTATCGGCGAGTCCAACTTCATCGAGGCCAAACAGGACGGGGTCGTCAACGGTCGCGCGCGGCTCGTTCGCCCCGACGGCGCGGTGCTGTGGACCGCGCCCAACGAGCGCCCCACCGAGGCGCTCATCTGTGTGCGTCCCGAGCGCCTGCACCTGCACGCCCCCGGCGAGGCCCCGAGCGGCGAGAACCAGCTCCCGGCCACGGTGCGCGCCTTGACCTACCGCGGCGAGAGCCTGCACGTCCGCGCGGAGCTCGGCGGCGGCGGTGACGTCGTCGTCGCCGTGCGCAACGAGGGCCAGCTCAACCAGCGACTGCGCTGGGCGGTGGGTGACCCCGCCGTGGTCTCCTGGGCCCCCCAAGACGGGCGGCTCCTGGAGGGTGACGACTCGTGAGCGCGCTCAAGGCCCTCCGGCGCCGCGCCTTCACCTGGTTCGCTGACCGGCCCGTCGCGGGCACCTTGGGGCTCTTGGCGCCGGGCGCCTTGTGGCTCCTCGTGTTCTTCATGGTGCCGCTGTTGATGATGCTGGCCTACAGCTTCATGGAGCGCGGCCTCTACGGCGGCGTGGTCTACGAGGCCACCTTCGAGCATTACCTGCGCTTCGCCGACCCCCTCTACGTCACCATCCTGGGCCGCACCCTGGCGCTGTCGTTGACCTGCACGGTGCTCTGCCTGCTGCTCGGTTACCCCGTGGCCTGGACCATCGCGCGCAGCGGCCGCCTCAAGAACCTGCTCACCTTCTTGGTGGTGCGGCCCTTCTGGACCAGCTTCTTGGTGCGCACCTTCGCGATGATCTTCTTGATGCGGGAGTCGGGGCTCATCAACGCGGCCTTGATGGGCCTGGGCCTCATCTCCGAGCCCATTCAGCTCCTCTACACGCCCTGGGCGGTGCTCGTGGGCCTCGTGTACGGCTTTCTGCCGTTTATGGTGCTGCCGATCTACACCTCGCTCGAGAAGCTCGACCCGGCGCTCCTGGAGGCCGCCGAGGTGCTCGGCGCGCGGCCCACCGCCCGGTTCTTCCGGGTGATCCTGCCCTTGTCGATGCCCGGCGTGGTGGCGGGGAGCCTGCTCGTGTTCATCCCCAGCCTGGGCAGCTACCTCGTCTCCGACCTGCTCGGCGGCGCCAAACAGATGATGATCGGCAACCTGGTGCAGAACCAGTTCACCTCGGCGCGCAACTGGCCCTTCGGCTCGGCGGCGTCGTTCATCGTCATGGGCCTCGTGCTCATGGCCGTGGTGGCCTATCTGCGCACCCGCGATGACGAAGAGGGGGGCCTCCGATGAGCCAGCACCTCCCGCCGCGCTGGGTCATCGCGCTCACCACCCTGGTCTACGTCTTCCTGCACGCGCCCCTGCTCGTGCTCGTGGTGTTCAGCTTCAACGACTCCAAGTTCTCGACGAGCTGGGAGGGCTTCACGCTGCACTGGTACGAGCGGCTCTTTGAGCGGGCGGATCTGCTCAGCGCGCTCAAGCTCTCCGTGGGCATCGGGCTCGGCTCGACGGTGATCGCGACGGCCTTGGGCACGCTCTTGGCCATGGGCCTCGCCCGGCGGCGTTTCCCGGGCCGGGCCTTCGTGGAGGCCCTGCTCTATGTGCCCGTGGTGACGCCGGAGATCGTCGTCGGCATCTCCTTGCTCATCCTGTTCGTGGCCATGGGCTTTCAGATGGGGGTCTCGACCATCCTCATCGCCCATGTCGCCTTCAACATCTCCTTCGTCACCATCGTCGTGCGCGCGCGCCTGGAGGGCATGGACCGCTCCTTACAAGAGGCCGCGATGATCTTGGGCGCGGACGAGTGGACGACCTTCTGGCGTGTCACCGTGCCCCAGCTCTGGCCGGGCATCCTCTCCGGCGCCTTGCTCTCGTTCACGATGAGCTTCGACGACTTCGTGATCACGTCCCTTGTCTCCGGGCCGGGCTCGTCCACCTTGCCCATCGTCGTCTACGGCATGGTGCGCAAGAACATCGAGCCCACCATCAACGCCATCAGCGCCGTCATCCTCGTGGTGACCGCCTTGCTCCTGTGGTTCGCGGACCGCGTGGGCGGCGAAGAGGGCGCTCCAAAGGGCCATTAAGCGCCAATCTGCCCCTCGACCTGACACGTCAAGAGCCAAACCTTCAGCACCCACCCTTCGGAGCCCCCGATGTCCAAAAAGAACCCCGTTCAGACCCTCACTGAAGACCTCCAGCAGGGCCGCCTCAGCCGCCGCGACTTCGTGCTCCAGGCGCTTGGCCTTGGAGTGAGCCTCAGCGCCGTGGGCTCGGTGTTGACCGCGTGCAGCGGCGGCGGCGAGGGTGAAGGCGGCGGCGAGCCCGCGCCCACCCCCGGCGCTGATCCCGCCGCCGACACCTTAGAGAAGGAGCTGCGCATCTATATCTGGTCGGACTACCTGGCTGAAGACACCGTGCCCAACTTCGAGAAGGAGTTCGGCGTGAAGGCCACGGTGGACACCTATGAGTCCAACGAGGAGCTGATCGCCAAGCTGCAGTCCGGCGTCTCCGGCTACGACCTCGTCTGCCCCTCGGGCTACGCGATCACCGTGCTCAGCGCGCTCGGCCTGATCGAGAAGCTCGACCCGAGCCGCATCCCCAACCTGGGCAACATCGCCCCGACCTTCCGCAAGACCAACTTCGACCCCAACGACGAGCTCACCGTGCCTTGGCAGTGGGGCACGACCGGCGTGGCCTACCGCAAGGACCTGCTGCCCGCGCCGCCGGACTCTTGGGCGATCTTCCACGACAAGGCCCACGCCGGGAAGATGACGATGATGGACGACATGCGCGACGTCATCGGCGCCTGGCTGCGTTTCCGGGGCCACTCGCTGAACAGCAAAGACCCGGCGCAGCTCGCCCAGGCCAAAGCCGACGCCATGCTGGCCAAGGCGAACCTCCAGAGCTTCCTCTCCGCGCCGGTGAAGGCCCAGCTCATCTCCGGGGATGTGCGTGTGGCCCAGCTCTGGAACGGCGACACCGCCCAGGCCGCCGCCGAGAACGACCAGATCGCCTTTGTGCTGCCCAAAGAGGGCGGCTCCATCTGGCTCGACGCCATGGTGATGCCCAAGACCGCCCCGAACAAGAAGGCCGCCCACGCCTTCCTCAACTACATCCTGCGCCCCGAGGTGGGCGCCGCGATCTCCAACGCCACGGGCTACGGCACCCCGAACGAGAAGGCCGCGCCGCTCCTGGCCCGCCCCGTGCCCTTCCCCACGCCGGAGGAGCTGGCCAAGCTGGAGTACATCCAGGACCTTGGCGCCGATGCGCAGGCTTGGGATCAGCTCTGGACGGAGATTAAGGCGGGGTGAGCGGGGGTGGCGGCCCTGGGCGCCCGTGAGGGGGCTTGGGGCCGCTGGCGTTGTTGTAGACTGCTCAGAGCGGAAGGATGTGGCGCGACACCGTGGTATGTGTCGACGCGAAGTCTCGGGAATGAGCTGCGATCTTGGGAGTGATGATTTCCGGAGCGAGCGGCCGAGTTACTCCGTCTCGCTCTTACAGGCTAATTCAACCTCTTGGTATATGGCGTCGCCGGAGAAGCCCGTGTCGACGTAAACACAGCCAGGCACCCAATCGCAGATCTCCATGGCATTTTTGGTAGACTCAACACAGTTTACCACTCTGGCTGGCGAGAGCTTGCCGTTGCAGGGCGCCTCCGTGGCCCACTGACATGTATCTCGCTCAGAGCGGGTAATCATCTCTACGCAATCCTCATGGGTCTCGTAGGATTCCATGATGAAGGGTGCGAACTCCGGGCAGGCCGCCCAATACTCGCACTTAGCCTCAGCGAGGTCCGAGAGCGTGCTCGACTCGCACGACCATCGATTGCAGCCGAGGAATAGCAGAATAAGAAGCATGACCTATCCTTTGTACGTTGGATTTGTGTCGCCGCCGGGCAAGGCCAAGCTGTTCCATGCGTCCTGGGTGACGGGGCAGTTCCAGAGCATCCAGTAAAGATCGTCCCAAGGCCCCGCACACGAAGGGTTCCCACAGTACTGTCCGTACGAGTTGGGGGTTCCGACAAAAGGTCCCACATAACAAGTCGATGACCGAAAGCAGGTGTATGTACCCTCGTCAATCTGCCACTCGCAGGACTCGTGCCCCATTGCGGCTCTGTCATCCGTCGAGCATGCCTTCTGAAGAGAAGACAACCACCCAGGACTCATATGGTCCAGATAAACGCCCGAGTTGTACAGCCCCAGCGCCCCACGCACCTTACATTGCCATCGACGCGAGGCGGTCTCGAAGCAGCACTCGGTGTTACAATGTCCTGTTCCCTTGCCCATATAAATGTGACCGATTTCGTGAATGAGCAGCCACCCCGTGTCGGACAACATCGTTAGGACTTGTCGCGCGAGGGGTACCGCGACATCATCGATGTACTCCTGGCCACCCCGCCCATCTCGCACATAGTCGAGCGCCATTCGAGCGTAGAATAGGAGGAAGTCGGCGACCATCCCCCACCACGCGACCGTGACGGCATGAAAGTTTACCTGCCAACTTGAAGCGCTTGCGTAGGCCAATGAACCACAACGCTCAACAGAGCCATCGCTTGCTCCATCCGGCAAGACCTCTGGATTCTTGACTCCTCTGGGCAGGCTTCGCATCCCCTTGATATTGGTGTTCCAAGCCGGGTTGCCGTTGGGCTCATTCGCGGACTTGACCTCCGCGAGGCCATCCCACATGTCCCAGTCGCCACCAAGGCAGCTTGGCGTGTACTGAGAGCATGTATCGGTGACCAGGAAGCTCTGCTCCTGGAACCAGCCCGTTTTGAAAGGCCCAACCTGGGTCGTGATCAAAGAGTCTGAGCCGCGGACGTTGAACCGCACCTGCCCCTTGACACCCTGCATATTTTTACGGTTCTTGCCCGAGTCCAGCGCCGCGAGGAAGTCATCGAGGCCGTCGCACTTGTACGATTCGCCCCTGCGGCCTCCGTTGGCGTGCTTGTGGTAGGCCTGAACCATCGCCAAGGCGTTCAAGAAGTAGCGGTGTGGAGCGCCGTGGCCGTCTCGCCAGAACAGGTAACGAGCTTGCACCCCGGTCGTCGGGATCTGCCAACAGTCGATCGTCTCATGGAGGGCCGCCCAGTCGATGTCGGCAGCGGAGAGCGCGGCGCGGAACTCTGGCCAGAGCGTGTCCAGGGCCTCCGTCGCGTCGCTCCATCGCGTCTCATCATCGGTGTAGGCCATGACCCACGTCTTGTCAAAGCAGGCGTGTACCGTCCCATAATGCAGGATGAAGGGGAGACCCAACCGGTCATCGCAGGGCGTTTTCGTATAGTAGGGATCTGGCCGGGTGTACTCGAAGTTACCCGGCGTGTCCTCCCACGGGGAGATCAACACGGACTTGCCCGCAGCCGCGAGCCTCGCGCCGCCCCCCGTCGGACGTGCGCCCAAAGGCTTGACGACGCCCTTCATCGGAGAGGGCGAAGC
>JAKLKD010000099.1 GCA_023150845.1 Myxococcota bacterium
CCGCGTCGGACGGCGCGGGGGTCTGGGGCGGCGCACCTTGCACAAAAAAGAGCACCAGGGCCCCGGCGGCGGCCAAGGCGAGGCCCTCCCAGGGGAGCTGCCGCAGGGCGTCGCGCAGGCGCTCCCAGAGGCTCGGCGGGGCGAGCTCGGCGTCGATGCGGGCGTTGAGGCGCTCGGCGAAGCCCGCCGGGGGCTCCACCGGGCCATGCTCCCGGGTGAACTCCATGGCCTCTTGGAGCGCGCTCAGCTCCGCGCGCAGGGCCGGGTCCTCACGAAGCGCGCGCTCGACGGCCTCGACCTCATCGGGGTCAAGCTCACCGTCCAAGAGCGCGGAGAGGTTCTCAGGAGCGCGAGGGTCAGTCATGGTGCGTCCGTGAGCGAGAGGAGGGGTCAGACGACATCTTCGAGGCCGACCCGACGGGAGAGCCGCCGCGCGAGCTCGGCGCGGGCGCGGTGCAGGCGAGACTTGACGGTGCCTTTGGGGAGCTGGAGCAGCTCAGCGATCTCTTCGTAGCTGAGGTCGTCCACGTCCCGGAGGAGCACGATCTCGCGCTGGTCCTCGTCCAAGGCGTCGAGCGCGGCCTGGAGGAGCTTGCTGGCCTCGGCGCGGTTGATCGAGGCGTCAGGGCCCGGGGCGTCCACGGCGTACTGCTTGACCGGCCCGTCCTCGTCGCCGCCGACCGGGGCGTCGATGGACTCGTGGCGGTCTTCACGGCGGCGGTTGCCGTAGACGAGGCGGTTCTTGCAGTGGTTCGTCGCCACCCGGAAGATCCAAGTCGAGAGCTTGGACTCGCCCCGGAACTCCGCGAGGTTCTTGTAGAGGGCGATGAAGACGTCCTGGGCGACCTCTTCAGCCTTGGCGGGGTCACGCAGCCACCGGAAGCACAGGCTGTACACCCGGCTCTGGTAACGACGGACAAGCTCATTGAACGCGGATCGATCACCGGATCCGAACCTCCTCACCAGGTCTTCATCGGAGGTGACGCCCAGCGCCATGGCGAGCAAGGTCGCGAACATGCCGAGCGCCTCCAAACGGACAGACCGCGCCGACCGGCGAGAGGTTCCGGCCGGGGGCAAGGTGAAGGGTCAAGCGGCGATCAAAGATCGTCGTCGTGGTTCTTCTTCTCAAGCTTGATCTTCGCGCCGGTGCGCAGGGACTCCTGCACCTGGTGCAGCGAGAGCCGGGGCGTCGGGAAGATGGTCTTGCGGATACGCGCGCCCTTGAAGGTGCAGCCGTCGATGTTGGCGCAGTCGAGGTCGGCGTCCTCAAGGATCGCGTCGTCAAAGCAGGCGTCCTTGAGGTTCGCGTTCCACATCGACGCGCCGCTCAGGTCCGTGCCCCGGAAGGAGCAGCGCGAGAGGTTGGAGTCCGCGAGCTTGATCCAGCGCATCTTGGCGCCGTCGAAGGACACGCCGCTGAGGTCAGCGCCGCGCAGGTCGAGGTGCTCCAAGTTGCCGTTCTTGCGGAGCATGTCGACGATCTGCTTCCGCGACGGGATGCGCGTGTTCTCTAAGGAGAGGATGTCCTTGCCCGTGGCGTTTATGGGGAGGACGCCGGGGGGGGTGGGCGGAGGCTGATCTGTGTCGCGACGTGAGCTTCGAGCCATTGGATCACCGGGGCGGTGAGGTCGAGGCCGGTGAACTCCTGAATCATGTGGAGCCCGCCGGGGTTGAGGGTGTTGACCTCCACCACCTGCCCTCCGATGACATCGACGCCAGCGAACCAGACGCCGTCAGCGCGGAGGTGGGGGGTGAGAGCGTCAATCAGCGCGTGATCTTGAGGGGTGATCTCGCAAGGTTCCGGTTGACCGCCTTGTTTGAGGTTGTGCCGGAACTCACCTGGAGCACGTCGGCGGAGGTAACCGCCGAGCAGGCGCCCGTCCAACCACACCAGGCGCTTCTCGCCCTCCTCGGCGGCGACGAGGTACTCCTGGGCGACGATGTAGCCGTCCCCGGCGTCGCGGGCGCCATCAAGGGCCTGCTCCACGGCGAGGGGGCTCTGGGGCGGCACGAGCTGGATGCCGCGGCCCCCCGAGGCCCGGGCGGGCTTGATGATGGTGCCCGTCGGCTGATCGGCGGCGAAGGCGCTGAGCGTCGAGAAGGAGCGGCTGACCAAGGTGCGCGGGGTCGGCACGTCGGTCAAGGTCGCGAGGTAGGCCTTGTTGGAGGTGCGCACCAAGGTGCTCGGCGGGCACAAGACCGGCACGCCGAGGCGCTCCACCAAGGAGCCGAAGGTCAAGACCGAGGCGTTGATGGGGTTGATGCGTAAGAGGAGCAGGTCCAGGCGGCCGAGCTCGACGTAACGCCGGGCCGCCGTTCGCCCCCGCAGCCGCTCACAGAGCGCCTCGCGGCTGATCTCTTGGGGCGGGAAGACGTGCGCGCGCGCCACGAGGCGGCCCTCCGCGTCGATCTCGAAGTCCCAAGGCTCGATAAAGCGCAGCTCATGCCCGGCGCGTAAGGCGCCGCAGGCGATGTGAACCGTGGTCCAGGTCGGCTCGACCTGGGAGGCCCGGGTGATCGCGACGCCGATGCGCAGGGGAGGCTCCGTTGTGCTAGTCTTCGGGGGATGCGCGCGCTGATGGACCGAGTGGGCCTCCTTCTGAAGGCCCGGTACCCTCTGCTCTACCTGCTCACCTATGAAGAGGAGCGAGTGGAGCGTAACTTGCTGAAGCTCTGCGAGCGCCAAGGGGTGTCCATCTGGCGTTGGAGGCTGACCGAGGGCCTCGGCCCGCTGGGCGGCGCCCCGCGCGATGACACCAAGGATCCCCTCGACGCGTTGAACGAGGTGGCGCGTGTGACCGAGCCCGCGCTCTTTGTCATGGCGGATCTCCACGTCGCCTTCGACCGGGCCGACGTCATCCGGCGCCTGCGTGACCTGGAGCCCGTGCTCGGCGCCCGGGGCCAGGCGATCATTCTGCTCTCCCCCACCCTGCGCCTGCCCCGAGAGCTAGAGAAGGACCTCACCGTCCTCGACGTGCCGCTCCCCGACGCTGAAGAGGTGGGCCGGGTGCTGCGGGCGCTCTTGCGGAAGCAGAACCAGGAGATCCCCCAGGAGCTCTTTGAGCAGATCGTCCGGGTGTCCTTGGGCCTCACGGAGAAGGAGATCAAGCGCACCTTCGCCCGGGTGGTGCTCGACGGCGGCGGCTTCTCCACCGAGCGCCTCAAGGATCTCGCCGAGGCCAAACGCCAGGCCATCCGCAGGAGCCCCCACCTGGAGTTCTACGACCACGTCGAAGAGATGGGCGACGTCGGCGGCCTGGGCAACCTCAAGGAGTGGCTCGGCCGCCGCGCCGTGGCCTTCTCCGATCGTGCGCGGGAGTACGGCCTCCCCGAGCCCAAGGGCGTGTTCTTGTTGGGCGTGCAGGGCTGCGGAAAGTCGCTCACCGCCAAGGCCGTCGCCGGGCTGTTCCGCATCCCGCTCCTGCGTATGGACGTCGGCGCCTTGTTCTCCGCCGGGGACCGGGTCGAGGACTCCTTACGCGAGACGATCCGCATCGCCGAGTCGATCTCCCCGGCGGTGCTCTGGATCGATGAGCTAGAGAAGGGCTTCTTGAACCAGGGCCAGTCCGCCTCGGGCAGCGCCTTCGGCACCTTCTTGACCTGGATGCAGGAGAAGTCGAAGCCGGTGTTTGTCGTCGCCACGGCGAACGAGGTGCGCGCCTTGCCCCCGGAGCTCCTGCGTAAAGGCCGCTTCGACGAGATCTTCTTCGTGGACCTGCCCGACGTGCATGAGCGCCTGCAGATCCTCGACATCCACCTGCGCCGTCGCGGGCGAGATCCTTCGGCCCTCGATCTTTACCAATGCGCAGAAGAGAGCGACAAGTACTCCGGCGCCGAGCTTGAGCAGGTCGTCATCGAGGCCCTGTTCAACACCTTCGCCGACCAGCGCCCGCTCAACGAGCGTGAGCTGTTACGGGTGATCCGTGAGACGGTCCCCCTGGCCGTGACGATGGACGACCGGCTCAAGGAGCTTCGGGAGTGGGCCCGGCCCCGCACCCGCCCCGCGAGCGCCGACCGCCGCCGCATCGACTACTTCGAGGAGTTCCAGGAGACATGAGCCACCCCCACCTCACCCGCTGCGCCGTGCTCGGCGCGGGCTCTTGGGGCACGGCCCTGGCGATGCAGCTCGGGCGCTGCGGCCACGAGGTCTGGCTCTGGGACCACCGCGCCGACCGCGCCGCCGAGGCCCAGGCCGCCCGGGAGAACCGCCGTTACCTCCCCGGCCGCCCCTTCCCCGACACCTTGACCGTCACCGGCGACATGGCGTCCGCCCTTGACGACGCCGAGCTCGTCGTCACCGTCGTGCCCTCCCACACCATGCGGGCGGTGATGACCGAGGCCGCCCCGGCGCTCTCGTCCCGGGCCATCGTCTGCTGCGCCTCCAAAGGCATCGAGGAGCAGACGGTCTTCACCATGGACGAGGTGCTGCAGGACGTGCTGCCGGAGTCGCTGCACGGCCGGATCTGCGCGCTCTCCGGGCCGAGCTTCGCCGCTGAAGTCGCCCGGGACCTCCCCACCGCCGTCGTCGTCGCCGGTCGGGACGACCTCGCCACCCACCGCGTCGCCGCGGCCTTCCACGGCAGCCACTTCCGGGTCTACACCTCCGACGACCTCATCGGCGTGGAGATCGGCGGCGCGCTCAAGAACGTCATGGCCATCGCCTGCGGGGTGGCCGACGGCATGGGCCTCGGCCAGAACGCCCGGGCGGGCATCATCACCCGGGGCCTCGCCGAGATCACCCGCCTCGCCGTCACCAAAGGCGCGAACCCGCTCACCTTGGCTGGCCTCGCGGGCATGGGCGACCTGGTGCTGACCTGCACCGGCGACCTCTCCCGAAACCGCCGGGTCGGCATCGCCTTGGGCCAGGGCCGCACCTTGGAGTCCATCCTCACCGAGCTGGGCCAGGTCGCCGAGGGGGTCATCACCGCCCGCTCCGCGCGACAGCTCGGGGAGCGCCTCGGCGTCGAGCTGCCCATCACGGAGGAGATCTACAACATCCTCTACGCGGGTAAACCCTCCGCCCAGGCGATGATGGATCTGCTCGGTCGGCGGCGGAAGGCCGAGCGGGATTAACCCGGTTCACAGCACGCGCAGGACGCGCGGAAGAAGGAGCGAAGGTGCAGATCATGGACGATCGGCTAGACGAGGTGGCGCGGAGCCTACGCGCCAACCCGATCTTCAAGACCATGGGGGCCGTCGAGGCCGTCTCGGTGCTCAAGGCGGGCACCACCCTGTCCTGCGGCGAAGGCGAGGTGCTCTTCGCCGAGGGTGACCCCTGCGACGGCTTCTACGTCGTGCTGACGGGGCGCTTCGGGGTGATGGGCGTGCGTGACGGCGAGCCCTTGGCCCTGGCGCTCATCGGCCCTGGCGAGTGCATCGGGGAGATGAGCCTCACCCGGGCGACGCCGCGCTCGGCGACGGTGCGGGCGCTCTCGGCCTCGACGGTGTGGCACCTCGCGGGCAGCGTGTTTGAGACGCTCATCGCCCAGGGCGACGCCCGGGCCACCCACATCCTCCAGGGCCTCCAGGTCGAGATCTGCCGCCGCTTCCGGGACGAGCTGATCGTCGGCGCCGAGCTCGCCGCCCGGGCCTCGGCCGCTGAAGAGGGACGCCTGCTCGTCGAGAGCCTGGGCTGGGAGGTTTAGGATGATCCCCGCCCGTGAGCTCGACAACGTCGCCTGCCTCGCCATGCTGTCCTTGGAGGAGCGCGCCTCCTTGGCCCGCCGTATGGTCGAGATCCCCGTCTTGCCCGGTCAAGACATCCTCCGTGAGGGCAGCCCCAGCTCGGCGGCCTTCGTGCTCCTCGACGGCCAGCTCTCCGTGCGGAAGCGCCTCGTCGTGAGCGGCCACCCCTACGAGCTCCCCGGCATCTTGCCCGTCGGCGAGTGGTTCGGCCTCGTGAGCGTGCTCGACGGCGCCCCGGCGAGCGCCCGGGTGCGCGCGGTCACCGCGGCGCGGCTGGGCGCCTTGGGCAAGGACGACTTCGAGGGGCTCCTGCGCTCCGGGGATCCCCTCGGCCCCAAGCTCCTGCGCGCCTGGCTCTCGTCCATCGCCGATCAGCTCCAGCGGGTGAACGAGTCCGTGCTCATGCTGCGCCTGTTCTTGGAGCAGAACAAGCTCTGAGCGGCCCGCCCGAGAACCCGTTAGAGGCCCGGCATGGCGATCCCCAACGAGACGACCCTCCGCAGGCAGATGATCCAGTTCGGTCGGCTGTGCTACGAGCGCCACCTGCTCGTGGCCATGGACGGCAACCTCAGCGCGCGCCTGCCCGACGGCAACATCCTCTGCACCCAGGCCGGGTGCCACAAGGGCTTCTTGGAGGACGAGCACCTCGTCGTCATCGACCGCCAAGGCAAGAAGCTGCGGGGCAAAGGCAAACCCACGAGCGAGATGGCCATGCACCTCGCCTGCTACGACGAGCGCCCCGACTGCCTCGCCGTGGTGCACGCCCACCCGCCCATCGCCATCGCCTTCACCATCGCCAACGTGAGCATGGCCCGCTGCGTCTTGCCCGAGGTCGTGCTGACCTTAGGCACCGTGCCCACCGTCGAGTACGAGACCACCGGCACCCAGACCCTCGCGAACCGCATCCGCCCCTACGTGCGCACCCACGACGCCATCCTCATGGACCGCCACGGCGCCGTGTGCCTCGGCACGGACCTCATGGAGGCCTTCTGCCGCCTGGAGACCTTGGAGCACACCGCGCTCATCACGAAGACCGCCCGTGACTTAGGCGGCGTGAAGGAGCTGCCCCCGGAGGAGGCCGTCAAGCTGCGCTCCTTGGGCCTCAAGCGGTATGGCGGCCCGCCCCTGTCCGTGGCCAAGGCCGACGCGCCGGGGGCGGACCTGCCCGAGGCGTGTTTGTCGTGCTCGGGGTGTGGGAACCCGAGCCCCCAAGGCATCGCGCCCAAGTCCGACCTCAAGCTCGCGCGGCTGGTGGAGACCCAGGCCGGGCAGACGACGCGGCTGGAGCAGATCATCGCTGAGGAGATCGGGCGGGCGCTGGGGCGTTAGAGGCACGAGGGCGCGAAGATGGGGTGATGGGCGGCGGGTCCTGCTCACCCCTGTGTTACGATGCCGCCCACCCTTTCAACCCCTCTGCGCCAGCGCGTACCCCAGCTCCGTCAGCACCTTGGCGCCACGGACGATGATGATCTCACCCCCTCGGAGCGAACCATGAGGCTCAAGTCTGTCGCCATCTGGAACTTCCGGGCCATACGGGAGCTTCAGCTTGAGTTTGATCCGCACCTCACGGTGTTGATCGCCAAGAACGCCAGCGGGAAGACCTGCACCCTGGACGCGATCTCCTTAGGCTTGGCGATCATCCAGGATCGCTGCCCCGGCGTCGCGGGCCTAGACTTTCCGGCCACGAACATCCGTCGAGCGGGCGGCAAGCAGGCCGAGGCGGCCTTGGTTCGTCTGGAGAGCACCGACGGGGTCGTGTGGGATCGAGTCGTGTTCAGGGATTCAACGAAGCGGACCCGCACCCTCTTCTCGCAGAAGCATCGAAAAAAGAGCCCTGCAGCGCTCCATAAACACCTGGACCCCATCATCTTCTCGCGCACCAGCGGCGGAGAGCCCCTGCCCCTGCCGGTCTTGGCCTACTATGGCACGGACCGTGCCGTCGTGACCCCCCCGGAGCGCCGTCGCAACTTTCGCGTCGAGCACGACGCCTTTGAGGCCCTGCGTGACGCGCTGCGCCCCACGGCCAGCTTCAAGGCGATGTTCGAGTGGTTCTTGGCGGTGGAGAGCGAAGAGCTTCGGGAGCAACGTGACCGCCGCGACCCTACATGGCAACACCCGCAGCTCGCGGCAGTCCGGTGGGCTGTCGAGCAGGTGATTCCCGGCAGCCGAAACCTGCGCGTCGAGACCCACCCGCTCCGCTTGACCGTGACTCTCAAGAACGCGATGGGGGTGGATGAAGACCTCAGCCTGAACGAGCTGTCCGGCGGCTATCGCACCTTGCTCGCCGTCGTCGCTGACCTCGCCCGCCGCATGGCCCAGGCCAACCCCACCTTAGGCACCGACTCTGAAGCCATCGTGCTCATCGACGAGGTCGACCTGCACCTTCACCCGGAGTGGCAGCAGACGGTGCTCGACTCGCTGAGGCAGGCGTTCCCCAACGCGCAGTTCATCGTGACGACCCACTCCGAGCAGATCATCGCGTCCGTCGAGGCCAAACACGTCGTTCGCCTGGACCGCATCGCCGATGGCGTGGTGACGGCCTCTCGCCCGAACTCTACCTATGGTGCCACCCCCGATCGTGTCGTCGAAGACGTCATGGGCGTCTCCCACCTGCGACCTGCCAAGGTCGAGGAGACCCTCAGGCGGTATTGGGCGCTCATCACCGATGGCGAGGGCGAGTCACCGGAGGCGCTCGGAATTCGTCAGACCCTCGACGGCTGGTTCCAGGGTGAAGACCCGGAGATGATCCGCGCCGACGCCGAGATCAAGCGCAAGAAGATGCTGCAGAGGCTCCGGGGCGCCCCATGAAGCGCATCGGCACGCCCGTCGAGCCCCCCTGCCTCGCGGCGTGGCGCGACGAGCACCCTGACGCCACCTGGGATGAGTTCAGGAATGAGAACCGCGACGCGCCAAACGGCCAGCGGGGTTGCGCCAAGGAAGTCTTGGAGACGCTCATCCACGCCCAGCGCGGTCTGTGCGCCTACTGTGAGCTGAGCCTCCGAGAGGTACCGTCCCACTGGCCACAGGTAGAGCATTGGCACCCCAAAGACCCAGCGCAGTATCCCGGCCACAACTGGGGCCTAGACTTCTCGAACTTTATGGCGGCCTGTGAGGGCGGCGAGAAGGCCGCTCCCGACCTCGGGCGCTCCCTGCCCCCCATCAAGAAGACGAAACACTGCGGCTCGGCGAAGGGCAACGAGGACCACACTGCCGTGCTGCTCGACCCCCGGCGAGACGTGCCCCAGACGCCGACGATCTGGCGTTTTGACCCCAACGGGGGCATCGCCGTCAGCCCTGACGCGCCGCAAGCGCATAAGGCGCGCGCGGAGCAGACCATCACGCTCCTTAACCTGGACTCCCCGGTGCTTCGTCGCCTGCGAAAGCAGCACTGGATCGAGCTAGAGAACGACGTGCAGTCGGTCTGGGAAGAGCTGGGCGACTCAGAGGAGGGCTACCGTTCGGCGGTCGCCAAGGTCACGGCCGAGCGCCTCGGCCTCTCTCCCGAGGGTCGCCTCGACCAATTCTGGTCCACAAGCCGCGCCTTCTTCGAAGACATCGCGGAGGCCTGGCTCGCGGAGCACCCCGAGGTCTTCGCCTAAGGCGCCCGGCGCCGCGCCCCTGGCCGGCCCCCCGCGCCTCAGCGCGGTGGAAAGCTCAACAGCGCCGCGCGGGTCTTATCTTCGCCCCACAGCAGGTTGAGGTGCTGGATGAGCAGGCGGTAGTCGCCGGTGAAGCTGGCCTCGGCCGCGTCCGCCGCCGCGGAGGCGTCACGCTGGGCGCTCTCGCACAGGACCGAGCTGTTGACCTTGGCCCGCATGACCTCGTGCTTGGCCTTCCAGTCCGCGAGGCGATCGGACGGCGTCTTGAGATCCGTGCGCGCGTCGAGCAGCGTGAAGAAGCGGTCGAGGTTGAAGAGCTGGGCGCGGTTGGTGCCCTTCATCACGTCGCTCGGGCTGCGGCCGCCGAGCAGACCTTGCACCTCCTTGGCCACCTCCGGCGAGCAGTTCAGGCGCAGGGCCTTGAAGTAGTCGGAGCCCGCCTTGTCGCTGTCGGCGTCCGCGGCCTCCTCCTCGCCGTGGGCGATGGCGGTGGCGGCCTCGGCCCGGCGTAAGCTGTCCATCGCCGCCCGATAGGCCGGGCCGGAGTCACCCACCAGCTCACGGACCTTCTCGACGAAGAAGGGATCAGCGCCCGGCTGGGCCGCGGCGTCCTCCACGTGAATGGCGCAGGCGAGCTTCTCAGAGCGAATGCGGGGAGAGAGACGAGCGGACATCGGCGCTCCGGCGTGCTTGAGAGGCCATCAGGATAGCGTAGGCCAAGGGATCCTCGCAAGCGCTGGGACAAGATTTTCTCGGCTTCGCCGGGTCGAGGGCGCGCGGCGCGCTCAAGGTGGCGCGCTCTGGCGAGCCTCCAGCGCCGCGTGTTTAGGCGGCAGCTCAACCACGACGCCCCGACCAAGTGACCTGACACCTGGCAGATCAAAGACCCCGAGCCGACAAGGTGACCTGACAGGTGGCAGATCAAAGACTCCGAGCCGACGAAGTGACCCGACAGGTGGCAGATCAAAGACTCCGAGCCGACAAGGTGGCCGGACAGGTGGCGGTCGTTTGGCGCGGCGCCGAGCTGGGCTGGGCGTCCCGCGCCGAGGCCGACGGTCGGGGGAGGCCACGACGACCGCGCCTGAGCTAAGCTCTTGGCGCCTTGGCGCGAGCTTCACCGCGCCGCGCCGATGAGCGTGTCCGCGCCCAAGATCGGCGCGCGTCCTCCATGCGGTCCGCGGGATTATCCCCGCTCAGCCCCCAAGGAGCGCAGTGATGTTTGTTTTCCCCCACAGCCCAGGCGAACAAGACCTTACGGACCTACAGGCCCGGTTCGGCGTGAGCTTCCGCGACGAGGCGCTGCTGCTCCAGGCGCTCACGCATCCTTCTTGGGCAGAGGAGGACGCTCTCTTTAGCCCCAGTCAGGCGCACCAATCTCAAGCGCCCCTCGTGGAGATTGGCGGCAAAACGATCGTGAATGGGGTCACCCAATGTTTGAGGCGGGATCACCCCCACGCGACCGAGAGCGGGTTGTGGCGCGTGGCCGCGTCATACACCCGAGGATCTTGGGCAGCCCAGTGTGGCCGGGTCTTGGGCCTCGATGACCTCATGCGCGTCGGGAGCAGCGCCCAGCAGCTCCGCAGCTACGACACGGAGCCGATCGCGCGCACGCTGAAGGCCATGTTGGGCGCCTTGTCCGCCGATGGCCAAGACGACGCCGTCGAGCGGCTCATCACCACTTGGTTCGTGACCTACACGCCCCCCACTCATGAGATTCGGACGATCAAGCGCTTCTCTAACCAGATGGGCGCCGTGCACGACCTCTTGTGTGGCGGGCGACCGGACCAGCGCGGGACATATCAGGAGGTGAAGCTCGGGCCCGACCACCGCCCCACTTGGCGGCTGACCTACGACCTCACGGCGAGGGGCTTGGGGGTTTACGTCGCCTCGGCGAAGAGAAAGCAGCACGCCAAGTCAGATGTCTACGATGACATCTTCCGCGACGCCGTCCTCTACGGCCTGATCCATTGAGCCACCGGGGTGTCTAAGCCCGACGCGCCGGGGGCGGACCTGCCCGAGGCGTGTTTGTCGTGCTCGGGGTGTGGGAACCCGAGCCCCCAGGGCATCGCGCCCAAGTCCGACCTCAAGCTCGCGCGGCTCGTGGAGACCCAGGCCGGGCAGACGACGCGGCTGGAGCAGATCATCGCTGAGGAGATCGGGCGGGCGCTGGGGCGTTAGAGGCACGAGGGCACGAAGCTGGGGTGATGGGCGGCGGGTCGGTCACAAGGACGGCGACCTCGCCGTATCCTTGGGGTGGGCCGCGCAGACGCGGTCTCAACCCTCCTCCTCCTCACAAAAGGTGCTTCTTATGCTTCTCCTTCTTTCGCTTTTGATGACCCTGGGCTGCGACGCCGAGCCGTCCGAGTGTGTCCTGTGGGTAGACACCTGCGACTGTGACTCGGTGGCGGCCTGCGTGAGCCAAGACGAGGCGGAGGCGGCCACGATCTGCGACATCGACTGTGCGCGGGAGACCGGCGGCGAAGACCTAGGCACCTGCACGCTCACCGAGGACGGCTGCGCGTTTCAGTAGGGTCGGGACCTAGGGCGGAGGTCGGCCCCTCTGGGTTTAGATCACGTCGAAGGGTGCCGTCCTGACGGGGCTCGCCAAGAAGCGCCTTCGGCGCTCCTGCGGAGGGGTGACGGGGCCGACCCAGCGGTTGCCCACAGACGAGCAGGCGTCGGGGCTTCTCCCCAAGCGCCGCCGCGTCCTCTATGCTGTGCCTGACGCGCTCCTCACACCCAGGGCGCGCTGTGCTCCGCGTGAGGCGCCCCATGAACCTGATCCCCGAGTCCGTCCGCGTCATGCGCCCGCAGGGCCTCGACGGCGTAGAGCTGGTGCAGATTCACCGCTCGACCCAGCGCTGGAGCGGCTACGTCAAGACTTGGGACCTGTGTTTTGTCGCTGAAGGCAGCGCCCGCTGGCGATACCGCGGCCGGGCGATGCAGACCGACGCGGGCCAGCTCCGCCTCAAGGAGCCCGGCGAACGCTTCGTCACCGAGCGGGTCGACGCGCCGTGTACGCTCCAGATCGTGCAGCTCTCCCCGGCGCGGGTGGCGTCGTGGTTGGAGGCCTTGCCCAGCGCTCGCCGCCATTTTGGCGCCTTGCAGGTGAGCCTGAGCCCGGATCGGCAGCGGCAGCTTCGCCAGGCCACCGCGCGCCTCGCCGGGGAGGAGGAGGGCCTCTCCCGCGACACGGCGCTCTGCGCGCTCCTCGACGGCCTGCTCACGCCGCACCTGGAGGAGGCGCCTCGCCCCCAGCGCGCCCCGCCCCGTGCCATGCGCCGGGTGTACGAGACGATCGTCGAGCGACGCTTTGAGACGCTCTCTTTGGCCGAGTTGGCGGCGCTCGCCGGGGTGCATGAGGTCTACCTGGTGCGGGCGTTTCGCAGGGCGTATGGCATCCCGCCCCACGCGCTGCAGCTTGAGCTGCGGGTGGAGGCGGCGCGGTTGGCCCTGGCCCGAGGCGCCACCGGGGCGCAGCTCGCCGCGGAGCTGGGGTTCTTCGACCAGAGCCACTTCATCCGGCACTTCAAGCGCATCGTCGGGGTGACGCCGACCCAGTACGCCCGGGCCTGCTGAGCGTGAGGATCGGGTTCAGGACGTACAAGACCGGGGGTGGCGCCCATGCGCAGAGTGGGGCTCCTCAGCCTGCTCCACCCGCTCCAACGAGGACGCCCCATGCCCGAGACCAAGCCCGACCTCTACATCTTTGGCTCCACCAGCGAGATCATGCGCCAGCTCGTGCGTGAGCGCCGCGAGTGGCTCCAGGCGAACACCCGCCGGGTGATCCTCTCCCAGCGCGGCGCCACCCCGGCCGAGTACGAGGGCCTCAACGCCACCGTCGTGCCCCTGGACTGCGCCGACCCGCGGGCCTTCCGCGCGGGGCTCACCAAGCTCGTGCAGGAGCACGTTGATCCCGCGCACCCCAAGCTCGTGATCTCCACCTACGGCAAGTTCTCTTGGGACTACGCGCCCAAGAGCCCGGTCTTCCGCTTCACGGATGAGGGCCATCAGGTGAACCTCGTCTCCCGGCTCCAGGTGATCGACGCCTTCCGCGCCTTCGCCTCGACGACACGGTTTCACCTCTTCGGCTCGCTCTTCGCGAACTTCCCCTACCTCGGGGACTACGCCCTGTGCATGTGGGCGGTGAACCAGCTCCCCCAGAACCCCGAGTACCGCGACCTCAACCTCATCGTCACCAACATCGGCGGCTGCAAGACGCGCTTCTGGGACCACGCCTCGATGGGCACCAGCAACCCCTTCCTCCACGACGTCGTGCCGACGAAGGAGCTGTTCGAGGCGGTGTTCCAGAGCGACCAGCGCGGCGTGGTGACGTTCTACCCGAGCGTCGGCGCGCGCATCGCCTGCGCCTTGGGCCGGATGGGGGTGCGGGTGTTGTGAGGGAGGGTGAACACGAGCACCTGTCCGGGCCTACAATCAGCGCGCGTCCAGAGGCTACAACCCTGGCTCACCCCGAGCTTGCCCACGCAGGAGCGCCCCCATGTTTGTGTACCCAGACAGCCCCAGCCCCGCCGACCTCAACAGCCTACAGATCAGGCTCGGCATCCCCCCGTACAGCCCCACGGCCCTCTCGACGGCGCTGACCCACCGCACCTGGGTCGAAGAGGCTCACCCGGGCGGCGCCGCGCCCGCCCACCTCTCCCAGCAGCGACTGGAGTTCTTGGGCGACGCCTTCTTGGGGGCGGTCGTCGCACGCGCCCTGTTTGACCTTCACCCCACCGCCGACGAAGGGTCGCTCACGCGCCTCGCCGAGCGGTTCAAGCGCGGGAGCGCCCTCGCCACCCAGGGGCGCGCCCTGGGCCTCGACGCGCTCCTGTGCGCCGGGCGCGGCGCGGTGTCGCAGCTCACGGGCAACGACAACGCCCTTGAGGACACGATGGAGGCCGTGATCGGCGCCCTCGTCATCGACGGGCATGCCGAGGCCGCGCGGCGCCTCATCCTCAGCTGGATCGCCGCGCACCCGCCGTCGCTCACCGAGCCGCCAAGCGCCAGCGCGCACCCGAACCCCATCGGCGCGATCAACGAGCTCTTCCTGCGGCTCCTCCGCCGCCCAGCCCCCGAACCGACGGCCTACTCCCACGGCCCGGCCCACGACTTGACCTGGGAGCTCACCTTGGACCTACAGGAGCTCGGGCTGAGCGTCTACTACACCACCAGCAACTCAAAAAAGGCCGCCAAGGTCGAGGCCTGCCGCCAAGCGCTCAACGACGCCTACGCCCTCGGCCTGCTCTAACGCTGCCCCCGCCCTCACCTCCCCGCTACCCACCACGCCGCGCCACCCTCGGCGGTGAGGTCCGGCGGGCCCAGCCGCGCCGTCACCTCGTCCACATAGGCCTCCCGCACCACCACGGCGCCGACCCCGGCTTCAGCGAGCCCGGCCCAGGACGGCGACTCGGGGGGGCGGGCGCCTCGGGGCAAGGCCAAGGTGTTGAGCCAGCGCGCGAGGGGGTCGTCGCGCAGCTCACCGAGGTCGCCGGGGCGGTTCGGCGAGAGGCGTAAGGGGCGGCCATGGGCGCGCTGCTCGTAGAGGGGGCGCTGGGTGTGGACGCCGGGGCCCGCCAGCGGCAGGGGCAAGATGGCGCCGGGCACGTCCTGGAGGGCGCTCCAGAGGGGGTCGATACGCGCCGCGGTCGTCGGCATCGGCAGCGGCGCCGGGGAGGCCAGGCTCAGCTCCAAGGCGATCAGGAGCGCCACAGCGGCCTGCACCCGGCCTTCCCGACCCGGCCAACGTTTGGTCAAGGTGGCGGCGCCTCGGGCGGCCAAGGCGGCCAGGGCGAGCTGACCGATGAGCATCACCCGGCCGTGGTGGTTCAGCAGCTCGGCCCCGGGCAAGAGGCGAAAGAGCCGCACCGCCGGGTTGTCGAGGCCCAGGGGCTCGCCCATGAGGCTCAGGCGAGGCCCCGCGGCGAGCGCCATGGCCGCCAAGAGCGCGAGCCAGAGGGGGTGGCGTCCGCCGATCAAGGCCAAGATCAGCGGCACCAAGCCCAGCGCGGTCGGGTGAATCCGCATCAGGGCGCCCTCGGGGGGCTCGGCCTCGCCCACGGCCACGAAGGAGGCGAGGTCGGCGCCGCGCCAGGGGTTGAGGCGCCAGGCGGGCTCGGGCTGCTCGGCGGGGGCGCCGCTGCGGTGGCCCTCGCCGCCGAGGCGGTCGGCGTGGCTCCAGGCGGCGGGGGCGGCCAAGGCCAAGGCGACGAGCGCGGCGGACACCCAGCGCCCCAAGCGGGCGGGCCTGCGCAAGAGGTCCACGAGGCCCAAGACCACCGCGCCCAAAGCGCCTAAGGCCCCCAAGACGAGGCCGCTCGCCGCGGTGAGGCCCAAGAGCGCGCCGCCGAGGAGGCTCATCGCCCAGCCCTCCCCCAAGAGCGCGGCGTAGGCCAAGGCGAGCAGGCCGAGGCCGGCGTCCTCGCTGAGCCCAGAGGACAAGGAGCCCAAGAGCGGCGGCGAGAGCGCGACGAGCACCCCGGCCACGGCGGGGGCGCCGCCTGCCCGACGACCCAAGGCCGCGCCGCCGACATAGGCCAGGGCTACGGCGCCCAAGACCAGGGCGTTCCAGGCCGACACCGCGCCGACGAGGCGGCTCAGGGCGGCGACGGTGAGCGTGGTCAAGGGGTCGATCACCGGCCAGGGGTCGGCGCCTAGGGCGAGGTCGGTGCCCGAGGGCCAGCCGGGCAAGGCCTCGGCGTGCCAATGAATCACCCAGAGGTGGCCGTAGAGCTCGCCGCCCTCACGCCCCAAGAAGAGGCCCGGGCGCAGGCCCAGGCCCACCAAGGCGGCGCAGGCGCAAGCGCCCAGCGCGAGCGCGGCTCGGGAGATCAGAGCACCTGGCTCAAGAAGAGGCGGCGGTCTGTCGTCACCTGGCCGTCGATGCGCCGGGAGTGGACCTCCATGTACACGCCAATGTCTTGGAAGCCGCGCTTGAGGTACATGTCGTAGCCCGCGTGGCGCGTGGCGGAGGTGCGCAGCAGGACGTGGCTGTACTTGGCGCGGTCGATCATCTCCAGGCGCAGGCGGATGAGCTCGCCGCCAAGCCCCAGCCCCCGGACCTTGTTCAACATCCCCAGCTCGGAGAGGTAGTAGGTCGGCTGAATCGGCAAGAGCCCCTGGACCTCGCGGGCCACGTCTTTGCGGCTCGCGAGGGGGACCGCGAAGCCGAAGCCCACCACCGTGATGCCCCGCACCGCGAGGAGCGCGATGTGGTCGGGCGTCTGGAGCGTACGCGCCAAGACCCCCTCGGCCTCGTAGGGGTAAAAGAGCTCGTTGTACGGCGGCTCGGAGAAGATGGTCTGGTACGCCCCGACGAAGGACGGGCGGTAGACCGCGGCCTCCTGCTCGTCGTGAAGGCGGATGATGTCGATGTCGGCGATTTTGGTGAGGTGCTGCACAGCCGCCAAGTATGCCTCAATGGGAGCGGGGGCGAGAAGGGGAGCCTTGGATCTCTCGCGTTGTTCCTTGCGCGCGGGGTCGCCGATCGGCAAGGATCACGGCTCGCGGAGGTGACGGGGGTGGCGCGCCATCTCAGCCCACCCCGTCGTCGTCGTCCTCGACCGCGGCGCCGCCCTCGTCGGTGACCGGCGCGTCCTGGGGCTCCTCGGGGCGCTGGCGGCGCTGGCCGCGCAGCTCCAGGAGGCGCGACTGGAGCAGGGCCCCGGGCTCCCCCATGGCGCGGCACTCGGCCAGGGCCTCACGGAGGGTGGCGGCCTCGGCGTCGGGGTCGTCGAGGCCCCGGGCGGTGGCGAGGTCGATGGTGGCCGCGGCGTAGGCGAGCCAGCTCCGGCGCTCACGGGCGAGGGCCTGGCAGCTCGCGGCGAGGGGCCCGGCGCGGCGGCTGTCCCCCTCGGCCAAGGCGAGGCCGCTCAACAAGAGCCCGGCGGTGAGGCGCGTCGTGTCGGCGCCCTCCGACCAGACGACGCTGAGCAGGGGCGCGGCCTGGCGGGGCATCCCGTGGCGCAGGAGGCTCAGCGCCCGGATGAGCGCGTCCCGGGCGGCCAAGGCGGGGTCGGGGGCGCCGCGGGCGAGGGCCTGGGCCCGGGCGTAGGCGGCGTCGGCCTCCCGCCAGCGGGCGTCACGCTCCAGCGCCTCGCCCAAGGCCAACCAGCCGTCATGCTCCTCGCGGCGGCGGCGCTCGGGTCCGGTCTCTCGGAGCGCGCGCTCCAGGCTCGACGCGGCGCCTTCAGCCCGCAGCGCCGCCCGGGCGAGGCCGCGGGTGAGCTCAATCGTTGGGAAGTGCTCGGCGTCGCGGTCGGCGCGCTCCATCAGGGCCCGGGCGTCCGCGACGCTGCCGAGCTCGGCCAAGGCCCGCACACACCAGAGCCGGGCGTGGGCGTCGGCCTCGGCGTCCCCCAAGGCCATCGCCCGGCGCGCGGCCTCGGCGAAGGTCGCCGCGGCCTCCTCCTGACCGAGCACGAGCTGGCGCTCTCCCCGGCGCAGGAGCGCGCGCAGGGCCAGGGGCGCATCGGGGGCGCGGCCGAGGGCTTGGACCAAGGCGGCGTCGAGCTCGGCGAGCTGGGCCAAGGCCGGGCCGAAGGGCGCCTGGGCGTCGAGGGCGGCGGCCAAGGCGGCGGCGGCGGTCTGGGGCTCGCTCACGCGCCACCCGTCGCGGTCAAGGCGACCCGGCCCACGGCGCCGAAGCAGCTCTCCCGCACCAAGAGCAGGCGCTCGCTCCAGCGGCGCAGCGCGGCCTCGGCGTCGTAGAGGCTCGGCTCAACCTCGTCCATGGGCTCACCGACGAGGTTCTCCAGGCGGCGGCCCACACGGATGGACTCCCGGGCGATCTCGCGGAGCTCCTCGTCTACGGCGCGCAGGATGGCCCGGAGGCGGGCCTGCACCGGGGCCCCGGCGGCGCGCAGGGCGGCGATGGCGGCGCAGGCGGACTCGGCCTGGGCGCGGCCGGCGCTGCCCACGAGGGTCTCGATGCTGTCGATGAGGGGCTGGAGCTGATCGGGCTCCAGGTGGCTCAGGGCCTCCTCCCCTTGGCCGAGCAGCTCGTTCAGGAAGGCGTCGACGGAGGCGGTGTCGGCGTCGGCGGTGAGGTCGCCGCTGTGGGCGCGGGCGACGGAGAGCGGCGGGCGCACGGGCCAAGGCTTCACGACGTGGTCGATGGCGGCGTCGAGGAGGCCCTGAGCACGTCGGCCTGGGGCGGGCCCTCGGGCGGCGCGACCCGGCGTCGGGGGCAGCTCGCCGCGCACGGCCTCGTCGAAGATGAAGTGCGCCGCGAGGCGGCTGCGCTGGGCGCAGATGTGGGCGGCGGCGCGGCCTTGGCGGCGGGCGTCGCGCTCCAAGGCGATGGTCGCGGCCTGGTTCACCGCGGGCAGCTCCACACCTTCGGCCTCAAAGGCCAAGGCGAGGGTGCCCAAGGCCCCGGCCCGGGCGACCTGGGCGGCGAGGCCCGGCCCCCCGGCGCTGGGGCCGAGCAGGCGTCCCAAGGCCCGGGCGAGTGGGTCCTGGGCGGCGCCGCTCAAGAACTGGCCGAGCTCCATGGCCACGACGAGGCCCTCCGGAGCGAGGGTGAGGTCCTCGGGCTCCGGGTCGCAGTCGGCGTGCTCCACGGGATCCTGCAGCCAGCCCCAGATCGCGTCGAGGCGCTCGTCGCCTTGGGGCGCCTCGGGGCGGTTCAGCGGCGGCAGCTCATCGAGGGTGATGTGCTCGTCGTCCTCCTCGTCGTTCTTGAGCTTGTCCTGGGCCATGCCGAAGCCCGTCTGGGCGTGGGCGCGGCGGAAGGCGCGGCGCTTGGGGTTGACCGGGGGCGGGTCGGCGTCATCGTCGCCGCCGAACTGCTGGTCGAAGTCCGCGCCACCGCCACCACCGGCCTCGGTGCCTTGGCCCGCGGACTGCGGCGCGCCCATGCTGGAGGAGAACGCGGCCTCGAGCCCCTCGTCCCAGCCCTCATCCTCCTCTTGCTCCTGCTCCTCCTCCTGCTCTTGCTCCTCGACCTGCTCAACCTCGATCGCCGGGCCCTCTTGGCGGCCCACGTCCCGGAGCATCTTCGCGAGCGCCGCGTTCCCGACCTGAGAGGCCAAGGCGCGGGCGTTCTCTGGGGAGACCTGGGAGTCTGGGCCCTGAATCTCCTGCTGGAGCTCTTGGGCGGTCTTCTTGTCGGGGACGACCTCGGGCGCCTTCTTCTGCAGCTCGGCGACGAGCTCGCGGCGGGCCTGACGGGACGTGTTGGACAAGCTTCCTCCGGGCGGCTCAGCGTAGCATGGACTGGCCACGAGCCCGCCTTGGGATGATAGGATCCCCGAGACTCCTTGAGGGCCGAATGGACACCATCGCTGGCTACCAGAAGACGGGTCGGGTGACGATCGGACCCGGCGCTGACCTCGTTGAGCTGAGCTCTGAGAACGGCTTCCGCCACACCGCCGTGGCGTTCCACCCGCCGTACCGCGCCCACCCGGCGATCGGGCCGGGCCTGGAGGTCGTCAAGGGCTTCTTGGAGGCGCCCTACGTCACCGGGCTCCTGGAGCTCGTCGCCCACGATCCCAAGCAGGGCGCCTTCGTCTACCCCACGGGCCAGGCCTGGTCGGCGTATGAGGTCGTGCGCACGCTCTCGGATCTGGGGCAGACCGCCGGGATCCGCGCGGGCCTTGAGCTCATGTACACCGCCGGGGAGATCCTCCTGAACGCGGCTGAAGCCGGGGAGCCCGCGGGCGTGTACTCCCACGGCGGCCTCACGCCTTGGCGTGTGATGCTCAAGGCCGATGGCCAGGTCGAGATCATGGGCTACGCCTTGCCCCAGGTCGAGATCCTCCAGTTCCAGGCGAACAACAACGAGATCCCCGGCGAAGACAGCTTCCGCTACTGCCCGCCGGAGCGCATGGTCTCCACCAAAGAGGACGTCTCCGCCGACCTCTTCGCCCTGAGCTTGGTCGCCTTCGAGCTCATGACCGGCAAACCTGTCTACGACGGCCTGGTGAACGACATTCGCACCCAGGCCAGCCGCGGTGAGGGCACCCGGCGCCTGTTCCGGTTTAAGGATCAGCTCCCCAACGGCGTGCGCGACCTGCTCAACATCTGCCTCAAGCCCTCGCCCCGGGACCGCTTCCCCGACGGCCCGAGCTACCTGCGCGCCGTGCAGAAGGTGCTCTCCAGCGCCGAGGCGAGCGGCCCGTCGCTCATGGACACGATGTCCCGGGTCTCAAAGACCCAGCGCCGCACCGGGGAGTCCCTGGACGCCGGGAAGACCCAGTCCTTGTCCAAGGCCGACCTCGCCCGCATCCTCGCCGAGCAAGACAACGAGCCAGAGCCGCCGCGCCCCGCGAGGCCCACCCCGGCCAAAGGCGCCGCCTGGACGCCCCCCACGAAGAGCAAGGCCCCGGAGCCGGCCCCCGAGGTGAAGGCCGCCGCCGAGCCGAAGCCCGCGCCCCGGGCCGAGCCCCCAC
>JAKLKD010000430.1 GCA_023150845.1 Myxococcota bacterium
GTCGGGGTCTTCTTCGGATTCTATCCCGCCCGCAAGGCGGCGCGCCTCGACCCCATCGAGGCGCTCCGCTACGAGTAGCCCCGCGCCTTGTATCCTCTCCTCACCCTCTCCCAAGAGGAGAGAGGGAACGAGGAGACAGGATCCGGGAGAGGGTCGCCGTGCGCGCCATGAGGCAGCGTCCTCGGGACTGAGAGAGGCGCCCTCGCCCAGTGCTCCAGGCTCGAACGGTATCCAGAGGCGCTCCGCGCGTCCTCGCATGCACAAGGCCGAGATCGAGCACCGGCGCCGAGGCTCCCCGGCCCGCCTGTCGGAAAGGATGCCGATGCGCTTCGCCGGCATTGATATCGCCGCTGAGACCCATGTGGTGGCCGTCGTGGATGAGGCCGGAGCCGTCCTGGTCAAGCCGACCCCCATCACCGAGGACGCCGAGGGCTACGCCCGGCTCCTGGACCAGCTCGGGCCCCCGCAGGACGTGCTGGTCGTCATGGAGGCCACCGGCCACTATTGGAAGAACGTGTACGCCACCCTGGCCGCCCATGGCTTCGCCGTGGCCGTGGTCAATCCCCTGCGCACCCATCGCTTCGCCGGGGAGGACCTGGCCCGCACCAAGACAGACGCTCTCGACGCCCTGGGCCTGGCCCGCTTCGGCGCCCAGAAGCGGCCCGCCGTCCGCCGCCTGCCCGCCGCGGCGACCGAGGAGCTGCGCGAACTCGTCCGCCTGCGCGACCGCCTGGTCCAGGACATCGGCGATCGCGTGCGCCAGCTCCACCGCCTGGTCGACCTGGGCTTCCCCGAGTTCACGCGCTACGTCAAGGGCCTCGACACCGAACTGGCCACGACCCTCCTGCACCAATACCCCACCGCCCAGGCCTTCCACGGGGCCTCGGTCAGGCGGCTGGCGCGGCTCTGCTACGACGGGCGCCACCACGTCGGCCTCGAACTGGCCCAGACCCTCATCCGGGCGGCCGCCCGCTCCGTTGGCCAGCACCACGCCGAGGCGTATCGGCTGCAGGTCCGCTATGCCTGTGAGGACCTGGCCCTGTGGCGGCGCCGGCTGCGCACCCTGGACGCCGATATCGAGGAGACCCTGGATGATCATGAGGTCGGCACCCTGCTGACCACCATCGAGGGGATCGGCCCCCAGACCGCCGCCCGGCTCGTGGCCGAGCTGGGCGATCCCGCCGAGTTCCACAGCGCCGCGGCCCTCGCCGCCTTCGTCGGCGTGGTGCCTGCCCTCCGCCACTCCGGCAAGCGGACCCCGACGCGCGCCGGCCTCACCCCGATCGGGCACGCCGGCTTGCGGGCCAAGCTCTGGATGCCGACCCTGACCGCCGTCCGCAAGAACCCCTGGCTCCGCGCCTACTACGACCGCCTCCGGACCCGCGGCAAGCTGCCCAAGGTCGCCCTCATCGCCGCCATGCGCAAACTCCTGATCGCCGTCTACACGGTCGCCAAGCATCGCCAGCCCTTCATCGCGGCACCGCTCCCCGTGCAGACCCGCCCATGAAAAAACGCTTGACGGACATCACGGTATCTCAGTCCAGCGTCTCCAGCAGCCCGGCCAGCAGGCGCGCGCGCGGCTCGAGCGAGGACACGAGCAGGTGCTCGCCGTGCGTGTGCGCGCCGTCGCCCTGCACGCCGAGCCCGTCCAGCGTGGGCACCCCCAGCGCCCCCGTGAAGTTGCCGTCGCTGCCGCCGCCGAACTGCCCGTGGTCGAGGTCGAAGCCGAGGCGGCCGGCGATGGCCCGGGCCCGGGCGTAGAGCGCCATCGTCCCCGCGTGCGCGGTCCAGAGCGGGCGCACCGGGCCGGGCTCGACCTCCACGCGGACGCCGTCGTGCTCGCCGGCGAGGCTGGTCATCCGGCGGACGACCTCGTCGAAGGCCGCCGGCGTCGGGGCCACGCACAGCACCTCGGCGTGGCAGGCGATGGGCACCACGTTGACGAACGTGCCCCCCTGCACGACGCCGACGCTGTACGTCACGCCCCGGTCGAAGTCCGAGA
>JAKLKD010000431.1 GCA_023150845.1 Myxococcota bacterium
GTTCAACCCCGACTGCCCCTTCGTGAAGTACGCCCACGGCGCGGGCGGGCCCCTCGTCGGCCTGCCGAAGACCTGGATCGACCAGGGCGTGGTCTGGCTCTCCATCAACTCCAGCGCCGCGGGCAAGCAGGGCGCGGGCAAAGACCGCAACGTCGCCGCGGTCGGCGAGTACGGCATGGTGAACCCCGTGCTGCTCGACGAGGATGGCAACGTGGGCCGCCGCTACGCCGCGAAGACCACCCCGCACATGTTCATCGTCGACGCCCAGGGCGTGCTCGTCTATGACGGCGCCTTGGACAACGCCCCCTTGGGCAAGGTCGAGGCCGAGCCCCGGCAAGACCACGTCGTCGCCGCGCTCACCGCCTTGGCCGCGGGTCAGCCCGTCGCCCAGGGCCGCACCAAACCTTACGGCTGCTCGGTCAAGTACTGAATCTCAGGACGGATATGCTGATCCTCACGTTGACGACCCTGCTGGGCTGTGGCCTGCTCGGCGATGACACGACCCAGGTGGCCGCGCCGGTCAAGGCCCGGCCCTCGCTGGTGCTGGTGACGCTGGACACCACCCGCGCCGACCGCCTCGGCGCGTACGGGTACGGCCAGGCGCACACCCCCAACCTCGACAAGCTCGCCGCCGAGGGCGCACGGTTCGACCGCGCCTACGCCGTCGTGCCGCTGACGACCCCCTCCCACTCGTCGATGCTGACCGGGCTCTACCCGACCCGCCACGGCGTGCGCACCAACGGCGACGCGACCTTGCCCCAGGGCCTCACGACCCTCGCGGAGCGGCTCAAAGGGGAGGGCTACCGCACCGCGGCGAGCGTCTCCGCCTTCGTCACCACGCGTATGTGGGGGCTCGACCAGGGCTTTGACGCCTACTTCGACACCATCCCGGTGAAGGAGGACGCCCGCGCCCGCTGGGGCCAAGAGCGCTCCGCGGACGCCGTCATGACCGACGCCATCCAGTGGGTGCGCGACGGCGGCGATGAGCCCTTCTTCTTGTGGGTGCACCTCTACGACGTGCATGAGCCCTACACCCCGCCCGCGGAGTGGGCGGAGAAGCTCAAGGGCCGGCCCTACGACGGCGAGATCGCCTTCGTCGACGACCAGATCGGCCGCCTGCGCGCCGCCGTCGAGGCCAAGGCGCCGGGGCAGGTCGCCTGGATCGCCGTCGCCGACCACGGTGAGGCCTTGGGGGACCACGACAAAGAGAAGTCCCACGGCCTGTTCTTGTACGACTCCACGATGCGTATCCCCTTCATCGTGCGCCCCGCCGAGGCCCTGCCCGCGCCGGTCGTCGTGAAGGACGTCACCGTGAGCAACGTGGACGTCATGCCCACGGCGCTCGGGCTCCTCGGCCTTGAGGTCCCCAAAGACATCGACGGGGCGGATCTCACCCCGGCGGTGCGCGGCGAGGCGATGACCCGCAGCGCGGTCTACATGGAGTCGCTCACGGCCTCCCAGCGTTTCGGGTACCACCCCGAGATCGCCGTGGCTGAGGGCCCCCTCAAGCTCATGGACACGCCGAACCCGCGGCTCTTTGACCTCAACGCGGATCCCCGGGAGCTCACGAACCTCGCCGCCGAGCGCCCGGACGACGTGAAGCGCCTCCAGACCGTCTCTCAGGCCGTCTTGAGCGCCACGGTCACCCGGGACGTCAGCGGCGGCGTGCCCGCGGACGTCGTCGAGCAGCTCGCCGCGCTGGGCTACATCGGCGCGGGCGCGGCCATCGATCCCAAGTTTGACTCCACCGTCGACGCCAAGGACAAGCAGTCCACCATCGACGCCTTAGAGAAGGCCCGTGTGCTCGCCCAGCGCCCGGAGACCTTCGCCGAGGCCGAGGCGCTCTACCGCGAGATCCTCAAGGCGGAGCCCCAGCTCGGCGAGGCGCGCCTCTCCTTGGCGATGACCTTGGAGCGCCGCGGCAACGCCGAGGAGGCCATCGCGCTCCTGCGGGAGGCCGTGCGCCTCACCCCGGACTCGACGGTGCTGCACACGAACCTC
>JAKLKD010000100.1 GCA_023150845.1 Myxococcota bacterium
CGGGCGGCGCGGGCTCGGCGGGCGGCGCGGGCTCCGCAGGCGGCGCGGGCTCAACCGGGGGCGCGGGCTCAACCGGCGGCGTGGGCTCGGCGGCGGGGTCTTGGGCGAAGGCGAGGGCGCAGGCGAAGATCAGCGGCGACATGGGGGCTCCGGTCCACCCAACCTAAGCAGCCGCGGCCCCGCCGTCAGCGCCTAAGGATCACGGCCCGGCCTCGCCGTAGAGCAAGAGCAGGCGGTCGTAGACCTCACGGCTCGTGGGGTCGGCCAGAAGCTCGACCCAGGTCGGCTGCTCAAGGAGGGCCCGCAGGCGCAGGCCCCGGCGCACGCCCTCTCGCAGCCAGGTCTCCAGCGCGACCGGGTCTCGGCGCTGGGCGGCGATGAGCGCGAGCTGCACCGGGGCCGCCCAGCCCTGGGGGTGCTCGACGGTCGCCGCCGCGGCGCGGGTGTAGGCGGCCTCGGCCTCCTCGTCTTCGCCCCGGGCCAAGAGCAGGCCGCCGAGGTCGTACCAGGCCACGGCGAGGGTGTCGTCTAAGGCGAGGGCGTCCCGGGCCCGGGCCTCGGCGGCGCGGGCGTCACCCTGGAGGTTGAGGATGAGGGACTCCTCGTAGACGAGCCGCGCGTCTTCAGCGACCTCGTCGCGGAAGTCACGCACCAACGAGAGCGCCTCGTCCAAGGCCCCCGCCGCGATGAGGCGGTCGGCCTCGGACTCCACCGCGCCCAAGAGCGCCTCGCGGTAGTCCCGGGGCGGCAGCTCCGCCCAGGCGACCCCCACGAGGGCGAGGCTGATCACCGACGGCGCCGGGACAAGGCGAGGCCCGCCAAGGCGCCCAAGAGCGCGAGGCCCGAGGACGGCGCGGGCTCCGCGGCGCAGCCACAGGCCGGCTTGATGCTCACGCCGCCGCCTTCGCCGGTGTCGTCGGCCTGGCCCACGTCGCCGGTGTCGTCGTCGCCGCCCGCGGTGTCGTCGCCGCCGCCGGTGTCGTCACCGCCAGTGTCCACGGGGATGTCTACGGTCTTGAGCGCGTAGACGCAGACGTCGTCGATGTTCCAGCCGCCCATGTGCAGGCCCTGGTCGGACTCGATCTCCCAAGAGATGACCACCGCGCCGTCGCCGTCGAGGTCGGCCACGGGCAAGGAGTGCAGGGCCCACTGGTCGTCGAGGTGGTGCTCGTCGCCGATGTCCCGCTTGGTCTTGTGGTTCTCCCAGGCGACCTCACCGTCCACGAGCACCCGGGCCTTGTCGTAGTAGCCGTCCTCGACGGTCAGCCAGCGGCGGAACTGCAGGTAGAAGGTGTCGGAGTCCGTGGGGAGCGTGATGGCGACGGAGCTGAGGCGGTTGTGCTTCTCGGCCTGGTACTCGCCGTTGTAGTTGTTGGAGCCGAGGTCGTTGCCCCACACCCGGCGGCCCGACCAGGCGAAGTCGGGGTCCCCGGCCTTGCCTTGGGGCACACCACGCTGCCAGTCGTTCGCGCCCTCCTCGTCGTCGCCCGCGACGAGCTCGCTGGTGTAGCCGCCGTCATCGTCCTCAAAGTCTTCGCAGTAGACCTCGATGAGCTCACCGACGATGAAGCTGTGGGGGTTGATCGAGCCGCCCGTGGGGTTCTGCACGGTGTCGCCGTCGGTGTTGGTCACCGAGACGTAGTAATCGACGATGGAGCCTTGGGGCTGGGCGGGGATGGCGCCGGCCACGTCACCCTTGCCGCTCAAGGAGAGGGCCGCGTCCGCCCAGGTGGCGCCGCCGTCGATGGAGAAATGCACGACGGCCTCTTCAGCCTCGGCGGCCACGCAGTCCGGGGCGAAGCTCGTGAGCTCGGCGCTGAGCGGGTACTCCGTCGCCGTGGGCTCCTGGTTCACGAGGGTCTCGTGCGCCACGGTGAGGGTGCTGCCGCCGCTGCCGCCGGGCCCGAGGCCGTGCAGGGCGAAGGCGTTGAGGATGTGGCACTGGTTGGGCGTGCCGTCGCTCAGATCGCCGTTGTCGTCATCGGCGGCCACGACCTCGTCGTAGCTGTCGGGGATCGTCGGCCCGGCCTTGATGGCGTCGGCGAAGAGCTGGGCGGTGAGCAGCCAGGCCGTCTCGGCGTCGTAGACCGTCTCCAGCTCCGCCCAGAGGTCCCAGATGGCCCCGGCGAAGATGAGGCCGTCGGCGTGGACCTCCCCGGTGATGTCCTCGGGGTAACGCAGGTCCGTGGCGATCTCGCGGATGCCCGCGCCGGTCGTGGAGAAGTAGGGCGCGATCACGGGGTCGCCGGTCAAGAGCGCCGAGGTGACGTCGCCGATGCCTTCGGAGATGGAGCCGTCGAAGGTGCCGGCCTGGAGGCTCGTGTAGTGGAAGCCGTGGCCCCACTCGTGGTAGTTCACGTCCGCGATGCTGCCGGTGTTGTTGCAGCCGCTGCCCGCCCGGTAAAAGTTGACGTTACCGTCATAATAGGCGTTGCAGGAGCCGCTCACGTTCACGTTGGAGGTCAGCGCGTCGTCCACCATGCTCACCTCGGGGGTGAGGGGCTCCCAGAAGTCGCGGACCTGGTGCAAGAAGACGTAGCTGTCGATCTCGGCCTGGGTGGCCGAGGAGGTCGTCCACTGGAAGCTGGAGCCAGTGAAGCTGCCCGCGCCGTTGGAGGTCTGCCGGTTCCGCACGGTGATGTACGAGCCAGTGAGGGCCGGTCAAGAAGCGCACCTCGTTCCAGACATGCAGGAGCTCGCCGCTGCGCGCGTCGATGAGGCTCACCCAGAGGCCCGGAGGCGAGGAGGTGCGGGTGCGGGTCTCCCAGGCGAGGCGGTAGTGGAGCTGGCCGTCGCGCTCCTCGGGGAAGACGATGAGGCGGGCCTCGGGGGCGTCGTGGAAGGCCGAGGCGGCGGGGCCCTGGCGCACGGCCTCCTGGATGGCCAGCTCGGCGTTGAGCTGGGAGCTGACGCTGAGGCCGCGGGCGGCGGGGTGGGTCTCGACGCCGAAGAGCACGAGCTTGCCGAAGCGCACCCGGAAGGTGAGGCCGCCGCGCCAGACGGGCACGCCCTGGACCTGCTGGTCGAAGGTGGCGTACCAGGTGTCGGTGCGGGCGATGTAGCCGATGCGCGCGGGGCCGAGCTCAGCGCCGCTCACGCCGAAGAGCTGGGGGTGCCGGGCGATGAGGTCGCGCAGGCTCGACTCGAGGTCTTGGGCGTCCTGAAGCTCGCCGAGATCGATGCCCGGGCCCCAGGCGCGGTGGGGGAGGCCGGTGCGCTCGTCGAAGCGGGCCTGCCAGGTCTCGCCAAAGTCGGCCTGGAAGGCGGCCCAGGCGGCGGACTGGCCCAGGCGGTGCTGAACCTCTTTGTGGTACCGCACGATCCGCGCGGGCTCGACGCCGATGTGCACCGTCTCGTCCGGGGCGAAGGCGAGGGCGGCGGGGGTGAGCGCCGCGGCGGCGAGGAGCAGGATGGTGATCGGGGCGCGCATCACGCTCTCCACTTGTCTTGGTTTAGGTTCAGGCAGATAATCTGATACACGACGAGAGCCGGGGTTGCAGTCGGCTGGATCACGTTCCACAACTCCATGACGAATGGAGCGGTCAAAAGACAGGATGTCACGCCTACAAAGACTCGGCTGGGCGCTCGCGGTGTGGCTTATTGGCGCTTGTGTTGGCGAAGATCCCAACACGACGCCCCTGCCCGCGCTGCCGCCTGTGGTGAGCGCCGCCGCCCCGTCGCTTCCGCCGGGCCCGATCGCCCCCACACGGCGCGTCACCTTGGCTTTGACCGGCGAGGTGCGGGGGGAGCTGGAGCCCTGCGGCTGCCCGACCTTGCCCTTCGGCGGCTTCCCCCGGCGGGAGCGGCTGCTCAACAGCCTGCGTGACGAGGGCGCGCCGCTCGTGCAGCTCGACGCCGGGGACGCGCTCTTGCGGGGCCTCGCCACGTCCAAGGCCGGGGAGCGTGAGGAGCGCGGGGCGCTGATCCTGGAGCTTATGGGCGCCGTCGGCGTGGACGTGATGGCGCCGGGGGCCTCAGATCTCCAGGCCGTGGGCCTCGCCG
Organism: Myxococcota bacterium; assembly: GCA_023150845.1. GTDB lineage: Bacteria > Myxococcota_A > UBA796 > UBA796 > CAJQPC01 > JADKFE01. The sequence goes on from JAKLKD010000100.1 coordinate 4,003, forward strand.
GGCTCAAAGCGGCCGAGGCCCGGGGGCTGCGTCTCAGCTCGGCGACCTGGCTTGACGAGGCCACAGGCGCCCCGGTCTTCCCCGCGGCGGTGGTCGTTGAGCGGGACGGGCTCAAGCTCGGCGTCGTCGGGCTCTCCGCGCCGCCGCGAGAGGGCGCCGGGGTGGTCGCCGCGCCGGACACCGTCGTCGCCGCCAAGGCCGCCCTGGCCACGCTCCCCGAGGGCCTCGACCTCGTCGTCGCCTTGGGAAACCTGCCCGAGGTTGAGGCCAAGCGGGTGCTCAGCGAGGTGCCCGGCCTGTCCATGGGCCTCTTCACCCAAGGCGACAGCTTTGATGAGCCCCGGCAGCAGGGCGGCGTCGGCTGGGTCGAGGTCGCGCCCCGGGGCCGGTATGTGAGCGTCGCGCGCCTGCGCCTGGGCTCGACGGCGGGCCATGGTGTTGAGGTCGGCGCCTCGACGGCCTGGGCGGAGGTCGTGGGCCTGAACGCCCGGCGCGCCCGCCTCGACCCCGGCGAGGCCCGGGACCAGCTCGACGCGCGGATCAGCGCCCTTGAGGCGGCGCTCGCTGAAGAGTCCGCCGGGCGGAACGTCGCCGCGGTGGAGAGCCGGCCCCTGGGCTCCGACCTCGACGGCCCGGCCTCGGTGAGCGCGGCCATCGACCGCTACAAGGGCGTGCGGGTCAGCCAGGCCAAGGCCCTCGTGGACGAGGCGCCGCCGCACAGCGCGGGCTACGCCACCTCCGGGGAGTGTGTGCGCTGCCACAGCCTGCAGTTCGCGCGCTGGACCTACACCCCCCACGCCAAGGCCGTGGCGAGCCTCAGCCGCCGCGGCGAGCAGCAGAACCCCGAGTGTGTGGGCTGCCACACGACGGGCTACGCCGAGCCCGGCGGCTTCGCCGAGACGACGCCGAGCAACCTGCGCACCTGGGGCGGCGTGCAGTGTGAGGCCTGCCACGGGCCGCTCCAGGGCCACCCGAGGGTCGCCGAGGCCGCGCCCAAGCCGGTCACCGAGGCCACCTGCCTGGGCTGCCACGACGCGGCGAACTCACCGAACTTCGACTACACGAGCTACCTGCGCCAGGTGATCTGCCCGGCGGACCCGAAGCCCGACGACAACGGCGGCGGCGGCGCGCCCTGAGCGGGGCTCACCAGGTCGCCAAGAACTTGTCGACCTCCTCCCGCTCAACGAGGCCCAACGACAGCTCCAGGCAGTGGTTGCAGATGTCTACGCCTTGGTGGCGGTAGACGCCGCGGCTCTCCAGGTGGGACTTGCCGCAGAACTTGCAGGTGGCCTCGTCGGGGGCGAGTAACTTTTGGCGGTTTCTGCCAATCTCAACGACGCAGACGTCGCAGATGTTGGCCTCGCTGCCCGCCATGAGGTGCGTACACTCCTTCGTGGTGCGCCCGCAGGCCGTGCAGCGGGCGTCCTCGCGGTCGGTGACCGGGCGGGGCGGGCGGCTCGCCGGGGGCGGGACCAGGGCCCGGACGAGCTCCTGCACCTTGAGGCTGGAGCCCCGGCGGTGGGCGAGCTCGTGGAGGGCCTTCACCGAGGCGGGGTCGCCGGTCATGCCGAGGCCGACCAAGGCGGCGACGCCGAGCTCCGCGTCGGCCGTGGCGGCCCAGCGCTCCAGGAGGCGGCGCCCGGAGCGGCTGCGGCGGGAGGCGACGGCCAAGAGCACGAGGGCCTGGTGGGCCCGGGCCTCGCGGCGCTGGGTCTCGACGTTCTTGCGGTGGGCGTTCACGTCGGACGTGGGGCCGTGGCGGTCGACGGCGGCGCGCTTGAGGTCCTCCTCCTCTAAGGTGAGGCCCCGGGTGAGCACGGGCTCGGGCAAGGCGGCGGCGGCGGCCAAGGCGCGGCGGCCCAGCTCGGCGCCGTAGGTCTTGCCCGGCTCGCGCAGGGCGAGGCCGACCTCTTCAGCCAAGGCCGCGGCGGCGAGCTCACAGGCCGACTCCCAGATGCGGAAGCGCAGGCCCTCGTCTTGGCTCACGGCGAGGCCCTCGACCAAGGTGGGCAGCATCGACGGCCCGGCGGCGCGGAGCTGGTCGAGGAGGATCTCCACCCGCTGCCGGGTGACGCTGCGGGGGGTCTTGAGGCCGGACTCCAGGGGCGCCTTGTCGTACGCCGTCAGCTCGGCCTTGAGCGCCTTGGTGAGCCAGACGTTGTCTTTGGAGACCCGACGCACCCGGCAGAGCTCCAGGTAGGCCTCCATGTGGTCGGGGTTCTCCTCCAGGGCCTCCTTAAAGACGCGCATCGCCTCGCTGGGGTTGCCCTCCTCCAGGAGCGCGCAGCCCAAGGTGTACCGGGCGCTGCGGTTGCCGGGGTCGATCAGGAGCGCCTGGTTGCAGGCCTCCCGGGCGCGTTTGGGCTCGCCGAGCTGCAAGAAGGCCATGGCCACCCGGGCGTGAACGCGGGGGTCCTCAGGGCGCTCCTCTAGGTATTGGCGGAAGTGCTGGATGGCGTTCTTGTACTTGCCGAGGTGGTAAGCCACCATGCCCAGGTTGAGCCGGGCGGACGCGCGGTGGCGCTCGTGCTCGCGCAGGCGGATGAACAGCTTCTCGGCCTCTTGGTAACGGCCCGTGGCGAGGCAGGTCTGGCCCACGTCGCGCAGGAGCGTCGGCAGGAGGTCTTGGGAGGGCTCAAGCTGCAGGGCGCGCACGAGGTGGAACTGGGCGCGCTCGATGAGGCGGCGGCTGTCGCCGACCTCTTGGGCCCGCTCGGCGAGCACCCGGCCCAGGTAGAGGTGGGGCTCCCAGCTCTCCGGGGCGAGGCGGCAGGCCGTCTCCAGGTGCTTGAGCGCGAGGTGGCGGTCGCTCTCGCTGCGGTAGAGCGCGCCCAGGGCGAGGTGGAGGTCTGCCCGCTCGGCGTCGAGGCGGGTGGCCTCGTCCAGGTACTTCCGCGCGGCGTCGGGGCGGCCCATGCCCACCAGGGCCGAGCCCGCGACGACCATGGCGCCGACGTGGAGGGGGTCCTCGCCGAGCACCTTTCGGGCCTGGGCGAGGGCCTGGTTACACGTCGCCTCGCCGCCGCCGTGGTAGAGCCCGCGGGAGAGCGTCGCGCGGGCCAGCTCGAAGCGGGCCTCAGGATCCTCGGGGTGCTCCTGGAGCTGCTTCTCCAGGCGGCTGATGTGCCAGTCCAGCTTCTTGTGCGGATACATGGAGCTTTGGCTCGGGGAGGCGAAGGAGGGAGGGCGAAGCGGCGGACCAGTAGGATATCCCGTCGCGGGCCGCGCGCGAAGCGGTCGGATAGGAAGCTGGGCCCGAAAACCCCCGCCTGGGAGCAAGCGCATGGTGCCGGACCCCGAAACACGCCGCGAGCAGGCCATCGCCGCGCTGGTCCCCCTGTTCTTCGTCTCTGGCGCGACGGCCTTGGTCTACCAGACGCTCTGGGCGCGGGAGCTGCAGCTCATCGTCGGCACCTCCCAGTTCGCCATCGCCACGGTGCTCTCGGCGTTCATGGGCGGCCTCGCCGTCGGCGGCCTCGTGATGTCGCGCTACGCCGACCGGGTGCAGCGCCCGCTGCTGACCTACGGCCTCTTGGAGCTGGGCATCGGGCTCTACGCGCTCTTGTTCCCCTGGATGCTCGACGCCGTCGAGCCTGTGTACCTCGGGTTTTATCGGGCCTTCTCGCCGGGGCCCCTGGCGTACGGCCTCTTCCAGTTTGTGCTCCTCGGCGCGCTCCTGCTCTTGCCGACGAGCTTCATGGGCGCGACCTTGCCCCTGCTCGCGCGCTTCACGACCACGCGGCTCGGCGCGGCCGGGGACCGCGTGGGCCTGCTCTACGGCGTGAACACCCTCGGCGCCGTGCTCGGCATCGCCGTGGCGGGCTTCTGGGTGCTGCCGGAGCTGGGCGTGCGGCTCACGACCTTAGGCGCGGCGGCGGCGAACGGGCTCTTGGGCCTCGGGGCGGTGCTGTTGAGCCGGTCGTCTGAGGAGGCCACGCTCTCTCTTGAGCCCGACCGCGACCTGGAGGTGGAGCTGCGCCCGAACCTCGTCCCCGTGCTGCTCGGCGCGGCGCTGACGGGCTTCGCGTCCCTCGTCTACGAGGTGTCCTGGTTCCGCCTCGTCGGGCTCATGTTGGGGGGCAGCACCTACGCCTTCTCGACGATGCTGCTGGCGTTCTTGACCGGCATCGCCTTGGGCGGCTGGGCGGGCGGCCCCGCCGCCGACGCCAGCCTGCGCGACCGCGGCCCCGGCGGCCCTCTGCGCGGCTTCATGGCCCTGCAGGTCGGCGTGGCGGTCTTGACCTGGCTGATGATGTACCTCTACCAAGAGCTGCCCTTCGCCTTTGTTCTGCTCTTTGACCTCGCGGGCGGCGCCGAGGGCCTGCTCTGGCCGATGAAGGTGCTGCTCGCCGCCCTGGTGATGACCCCTCCGGCGCTCCTGATGGGGGCGAGCTTCCCCTTCTTGGTGCGGGCGGCGGTGGGCACGAGCGAGGGCGCCTTGGGGCAGCCCGTGGGCCAGGTCTACGGGGCGAACACCTTGGGCTCGATCTTGGGCTCCTTCGCCGGGGGCTTCGTGCTCCTGCCGCTCCTGCGGGTGACCGGGGCGGTGGGCGTCGCCAACGCGGCGAACGTGCTCGCGGCCTTGGTCGCCCTCATCGGCGCGCTTCACGTCGAGGGAAAGCTCCGGGGCAGGGCGCTGGTCGGGCCGACGCTGTTGGGGCTCGGCTTCATCGGCCTCGGCCTGCGCTTCCCGCCGCCGTGGGAGCCGCTCTTGATGACCGCGGGGCTCTACAAGTACGTCTCGGAGTTCAGCGACCACAGCCGCGAGGGCGTGCTCAACTTCGCTGTGCGGGAGTACGACCTCCTCTTCTACGAGGAGGGCCTCTCCAGCGTCGTCACCGTGGCCCAGTCGAAGACCTCGGGGAACATCTGGCTCGCCAACAACGGCAAGGTAGACGCCTCGACCACCGTCGATATGCCCACCCAGGTGATGGTCGCGCACCTGCCGTTCTTGTTCGTTGAGGCGCCTGAGGACGTGCTCGTCATCGGCCTCGCCTCGGGCATCACCTTGGGCGCGGCGACGCTCCACCAAGAGCCCAAGTCCATCGAGGTCGTCGAGCTAGAGCCGAGCATCCTCAAGGCCTCCCACTACTTCGACGACTACAACCACGACCCGCTCTCAGACCCCCGGGTGCGGCTCATCGCCAACGACGGGCGAAACCACCTGCTCCTCGCCCCTGAAGGCGCCTACGACCTCATCATCTCCGAGCCGTCGAACCCCTGGCTCACCGGGGTCTCGAACCTCTTCACCCAGGAGTTCTTCGAGATGGGCAAGACCCGGCTCAAGCCGGGCGGGGTGTGGAGCCAGTGGGTGCAGCTCTACGGCATGGGCCAGGACGACCTGCGCTCGCTGCTGCGCACCTTCGCGACGGTCTACCCCCACGTCGTGCTCTTCGCGACGATTGAGGACGCCGACCTCGTGCTCGTCGGCTCGGACTCCCCGCTGCCTCTGAGCGTCGACGCCGCCGAGCGCCTGCTCAGCGCGAACCCCGCCGTGGCCGAGGAGCTTCGCCAGATCAACATCCTCGACCCCTTCGGCGTGTTGACCCTCTACCAGCTCGACCGCGACGGCCTCTTGGAGCTCGCGGGCGACGCGCCCTTCAACACCGACGACAACCTGCTCGTCGAGTTCTCCGCGCCCCGCTACCTGCACCGGGACACGAGCGCCGAGAACATGCAGCTCATCTTGCCCAAGGCGAAGCCGCCGCCTTTGGTCGGCCAAGAGCACAACGTCGCCTTGGCCCAGGCCTACGCCTTACGCGAGGAGTGGCTGCGCGCTCTGCTCACCCTGCAGCGCATCCCGGGCGAAGACCCGGAGGTGGAGGTGCTGCGGGGCTACTACGAGCAGATGCTGCGGGAGCAGCTCGACCTGCCGCCCGCGGACCAGGACTAAGCGTTCGCCGAGTCGTCGTCGTCGAGGTCTTCAGGCTCCTCGCTGTCGTCGTCGGCCACCGGCGCGTTGAGCGTCGCGGCGCCGGAGCTCTGGGCGCTCACCCGGCGGGTGGAGAGCCGCACGACGCCCTCGATGAGCCCGGCGGCGGTGTAGGTCACCATCATCGGCGCGACGATGAAGGAGATGTCGAAGAAGACGCCGACGGCGATGAGGCAGCCGAAGAACAGCGCCAGGCCGCCCTTGGCCGCGGGGCTCAGCCGCATCTTGAACACCCGGAACCGCACCGGGGACACCATCAAGAAGGCGAGGAGCAGGGTCATCAGCAGGGGGCCGACGGGGTTCTGCACCGAGGTGCGCCCGATCGCCGCGTGGAACATCACCAAGGCCGCGACGGTGCCGCCGGCCATGGTGGTCGTGAGGCCGATGGAGTGTTGGGTCTCGGCGCCGTCGCTGCTGCCGACGTTGAAGCGGGCGAGGCGGAAGGCCGCGCAGACGATGAAGAAGAACGAGGCCCCGATGCCGATGGCGCCGAGGTCGTGCAGGGCCCAGGAGTAGACGAGGATCGCCGGGGCGACGCCGAACGACATCATGTCGGCGAGGCTGTCGAGCTGCACGCCGAACTCGCTGCCGCCGCCGGTCCAGCGCGCGACGCGCCCGTCGAGCATGTCGAACACGCCCGCGAAGCCGATGAGCAGCCCGGCCTTGTAGTAGGCCATCGGGTCGCCGTTGGCGCCCGTCGCGAGCAGGATCGCGTAGAAGCTGCAGAAGATGCTCGCGGAGGTGAACCAGTTCGGCGGGTTGAGAAAGTGCTTCAGCACGGTCTGCTCCGGACGTGTCAAGAGCGCAAGTCGCTCATCTCTGGAGGATACTGTGTCAACTTACGGCTGACAAGTCACGCCGTGTTCACAGGAGTGCTCAATAACGCGCGATGGAGGGCGCGCTGGGCTGGGTTCATCTGCGCAGGCGCCACGCGCCAGCACAAGGCGGCGCCATCAGCCCACAGCGCCACGACAGGGACACCGGCCTCGGAGAGCGCCGCGCCGCCCGCCAGGAGCGCCCCGGCGTCTACGGTGACCCCGGCGCCGACGGCGGCGACGATGGCGACGCGCCCCTCGCTGGACGCGCCGTCGGGCAGCACGAAGCGCGCCCGGTCATGCCAGTTGCGCAGATCGACGTAGACCACCCCGCCGCTGACCGCGCGCAGCTCCGCGCCTGCGCGCTGCAGGGCGTGAAGGAGGCTCGGGAGATCCGCGCTCACGAAGGCCTCGAGCTGATCATCGGCGGTGATCGCGGCGACGCGCGGCGGCAGGGGCGGGACCTGGATGCGGCTGCCCGGCTGGTCGTTCACCGTCGCCGAGGCCATGAGCGCGATGCCGACGCGGTGGGCGTAGGCGACGGCCTCGCCGTAGAGCACCCGGGCGCCGTTCCGCGCCTGGGCCAGGGCCTCGTCTAAGGAGAGGGTGTCGAGCCGGATCGCGTCGGGCACCACCCGCGGGTCGGCGGTGTAGACGCCGTCGACGTCCGAGCAGATCTCACACCAGTCCGCGCCCAAGGCTGCGGCCAAGGCGACGGCGGTGAGGTCGCTGCCGCCACGGCCTAGGGTGGTGACCTCTCGGTCGCGGCTCACGCCCTGGAACCCGGCGACGATGGTGATCTTGCCCTCGGCGAGCGCCGCCCGCACCCGATCCGGGCGCACGGCGAGGATCCGCGCCGCGGAGTGGCTCTCGTCGGTGATGATGCCCGACTGGCTGCCGGTGAAGGAGATCGCGGGCTCGCCCATCGACGTGATCGCCATCGACAGGAGCGCCATCGAGATGCGCTCGCCGACGGAGATGAGCATGTCGATCTCCCGGCGGCCGGCGCTCGGGGAGACGCGGCGGGCGAGGTCGAGGAGCTCGTTCGTGGTGTTGCCCATGGCGGAGACGACGACGACGACGTCGTTCCCGGCGCGGCGGGTGTTCACGACCCGCTCGGCCACCCGGCGCAGGCGGTCGAGGTCCGCGACGGAGCTTCCGCCGTACTTCTGGACGACGACGCCCACTAGCGCACCTCCGTGCCGCCGACGTAGAGGTGGTTGGGTCCACGGTCGCTTGACCAGGACGAGGTCACGTCGCGCAGGATGAGCGCCCGCACCGAGGTCGGCCGCGGCGGCGAGCTCGCCCCCTCACCGCTCACGAAGGGCGTCATCTCTTGGGGGGCGATGGCCACCCGGGACCAGGTCCCCACAGGCACCTCGACGAGGTTCGGCGAGGTGTAGGCCCGGCCCTTGTCGTCGATGGCCACGACGAGCAGCCAGGCCGGGAAGTCGCTCGTGCGCATGGTCAGCGCGATCTCTCGGGGCTGGTCGGCGCCGTCCGCGAAACGAAGCTCGATCTGGTCGTTGTCTTGGGACTCGATGACCGTGTGCCAGGCCAAGGCCCGCTCGTTCGTGTCGGCGAGGATGACCACGTCGAGGCCGGCGCGGTCGTCCCGGGACCAGGCGCGGCGCCAAGGGAAGGACGGCTGGCTGAGGTCCATGAGGTAAGGCAAGGAGCGGATCGGGTTCTTCTGGGCCTCGATCTGGTCGAGGAGCACCGAGGCGCGCTCCTCCAGGAGCGGGTCGGCCTGGGCGACGGCGAGGGCGGCTTGTGCGCCAGGCACGTCACCCAAGGCGTAGCGGGCGCGGCCGAGCTGGTAATAGAGCTCGGCTCGGGCGGGGTCGTTGTCGGGCACCGACGCGATGAGGCTCTCGTACCAGCGCGCGGCGGCGACGAGGTCACCGTCGGCGGACTCGATGAGCAGGCCCTCGTGCACCCCTTGCCAGGCGCGGAAGTCTTCAGCGAGGGCGCTGAGCGAGACCCAGAGGAGGAGCGTCGGCCCCACCCTCAGCCCTCGTCGGCGATGAAGCGGTACCCGACGCCGTGCATGGTCTCGATGAACCGCGGGCGCTGGGCGTCGTCCCCGAGCTTCTTGCGCACGTTGAGGATGTGCGTGTCGACGGTGCGGGTGGTGACGTTCGGGTTGTACTGCCAGATCGCCGTGAGCAGCTGATCGCGGGGGAGGACCTGGCCGCGGTGCTCGATGAGGTACCGCAGGAGCTCCTGCTCACGGTTCGAGAGGCGCTCCTCCTCGACCCCGGGCGCGCGGATGACATAGTTGTCGAGATCGACCTCGACGTCGCCGAACTTGTACCGGGCCCGGGCCCCGCCCGCCCGGCGCAGGGCCGCGCGCACGCGGGCGACGAGCTCGGGCATCGAGAAGGGCTTGGTGACGTAGTCGTCCGCGCCGAGCTCAAAGCCGATGAGCTTGTCTTGTTCGCTCGTCCGGGCGGTGAGGAAGATCACCGGGCCACGGAAGCGGCGATCGCGCAGCGCCTTGCAGATGTCGTACCCCGTCTGGGTCGAGCCGTCGGGGCCCTCCTGGAGCATCACGTCGAGCACCGCCACGTCCGGCGGATGGCGCTCGGCCAGCTCAAGGGCCTCGGGGGCGCTGCGTGCGGCGTACACGTCGAAGCCCTCACGAATGAAGAGCTTTTTGACGGTGCGGAGGATCTCCTCCTCGTCCTCAACGTACAGAAGTCTGGCCATGCTGGCGCTCCTTAGGGCTCGTCGCCGAGGGTCCTGTGGGGAAATGTATTGTGAAAGTGGTCCCTTCGCCCGGTACTGAAGCGACACGCACGGCGCCGCCGTGGGCCTCCATGATGTACTTTACGATGGTGAGCCCGATCCCGGTGCCTTTGCGGCGGCGCGTCTCGCTGTCGCCGGAGCGGTAGAAGCGGTCAAAGACCCGGGGGAGGTCCTTCGCGGGGATGCCGATGCCGCGGTCGCTCACCCGAACCTCGACGCCGTCGGGCACGGCCCAGGCCGAGACGCCGATCCAGCCGCCCTTGTCGCCGTACTTCGCGGCGTTGGAGATGAGGTTCTGCATGACCTGGGCGATGGCCTCGGGGTCAAATCGTACGACGGGCAGGCTGTCGGGGAGATCGAGCTGCATCTCCAGCTTGCGGGTCTCCGCGGAGTAACGGGCGGTCTCGACGGCTGCGCGCACGGCCTCGCCGAGATCCCCAGGGCGTAAGGAGTAGGACTTCGCCCCACGCTCGATGGCCGCGAAGTCGAGCACGTTGTTCACGAGCCGGGTGAGGCGCTCGGCCTCACGCACGATGGCGTCGTAGTGCTCCCGGGCCTCCTCCTCGTCGTCGATGAGGCCGAGCTGCAGCGCCTCCCCCTTCACGCGGATCTGGGTGATCGGCGAGCGCAGCTCGTGGGAGACGTTCGCGGCGAAGTCCGCCTTCTCCCGGGCGATCTCTAGTTCTCGGGCCACCATCCGACCCGACAAGAAGGCCCCGGCGGAGATGAGGCTGAGGGCGGCGATGATGAGCATCAGGCGCTCGGTGCGCTGGCGGGCCTGGCTGCGGCTGATGTCGCCGCTGTCGGACGGCGCGATGATGATGGACCAGCCCGGCAGCCAAGGCGCTAAGGAGCGGCGGGCCAAGACGCCCTCGTCGCGGCGATCCTCAGGGCCGGTCAGGAGCACGGTGATCGACGGGTCGGCCCGGGAGGTGAGATCGGCCACCTCGGTGAGCTTCTTGCTGATCTCCATGCGGTCCAAGGCGAAGGCGTAGTGGTCGTCGCCATACCAGAGGGTCGCCCAGAGCGTGCGGTGGGTGACCTCGTAATGAACGCTCGCCCCGGCGACGCGTAAGCCCGTGGACCCGGCGGTGACGACAGCGAGCTCGGGGTAGAGCTGCTCGCCGTAGAACATCATCCGGGAGCGGTCCTCCAGGCGGCCACGGGAGCTCGCGAGCCAGTCCCGGGGCGCGTGGGGGTCGAGGAGGTCCAGCGCCCGGGTGACGAGCGCGGCCTCGCTGGCGACCCCTAAGGTCCAGCGGCGGGTGAGCAGCTCCTCGACCAGGGCCCGCAGGCTAGAGACGGCGACGGTCTCGTCGCGGAGGAGCTCGGCCTCGGCGAGCTTGAGCCGGGCGAGGTCGCCGAGGCGGAAGCCGTTGGGGTCGCGGACCTCGGCGCCCCGGGCGAGCACCCCGCGATAGACCGCCATGGCCTCGGCGCCGCGACCGGCGCGCTGCAGGGCGCGGGCCCGGGCGAAGCTCGCCAAGGCCTCGACCTGGACCCCGCGGGCCTCGGCGCCGATGCGGGCGTAGAGGTCCGCGGCGCGGGCCGGCTCCCCGGCGATGAGCTCCACACGCTGGGCCTCCAGCCAGGCCGCGGAGAGCGTCACGTCGGAGCCGACGTCTACCCGCGCCCGGGGGGGCTCAAAGGGCGCGGCCAGCTCCCCGCTGTCGTCGAGGCGGAAGGCCACCCGCAAGAAGGGGGAGAGCTCGGGCAAGGCGTCCAGAGGGCTCCGGCCTGACGCCAGGCGCCGCTGCACCATGCCCTCAAACTCGTCGAAGATGGCCTCGGTCTGCTCTTGCATGGCGTCGGCGGCGCGCTCGGCGCGGCCCTTCGCCTCCTCGACGACGGCGAGCTCTTCGCCGCGCACCGAGCGGAAGCTGAGCCAGGCGAGCACGAGGCCCGGCAGCACCACGGTGACGGCGAAGACCGCCACGAGGCGCAGCGGGCCCCGGAGGTGCGTGAGGTCCGACATCGCCTGAACCTCACGCCCAGGGGCGACCCAGCCGATGAGGCGGCGCACCAGGCGGAGCGTGTGGTCAGGGCGTTGGTTGGACACCGCGCGGGCTCTGCTCGGTCAGCTCAGGTGAAGGCCTGAATCCCGGTGATCCACCGCCCCAAGATGAGGTTGTGGATGTCGTGGGTGCCCTCATAGGTGTAGACGGACTCGAGGTTCGCCATGTGGCGCATCACCGGGTACTCGTCAAGAATGCCGTTGGCGCCATGGATATCACGGGCCGTGCGCGCGATCTGCAGGGCGATGTCGACGTTGTTCATCTTCGCCAAGGAGACCTGCTCGGGGATGAGCTCGCCCTTGTCCTTCAGGCGCCCAGCGTGCAGCGCCAGGAGCTGGCCCTTGGTGATCTCGCGGAGCATCCAGGCGAGCTTCATCTGGATGAGCTGGAACGAGGCGATGGGCTTGTCGAACTGGATGCGGGTCTTGGAGTACTCGACGGCGGAGTGGTAACAGGCCATCGCCGCGCCGAGCGCGCCCCAAGAGATGCCGTAGCGGGCGTTGTTGAGGCAAGAGAAGGGCCCACGCAGGCCGCGAACCCCGGGGAGCAGGCGATCCTTGGGGATCCGGCAGTCCTGGAAGACGAGCTCGGAGGTGACCGAGGCCTTCAGGGAGTGTTTGCCGTGCATCTCCGGGGCGGAGAAGCCGGGATCGCCCTTCTCGACGATGAAGCCGCGGATGTCGCCGTCGAGCTTCGCCCAGACCACGGCGACGTGGGCCAGCGTGCCGTTCGTGATCCACATCTTCGCGCCGTTGAGCACGTAGCTGTCGCCGTCATCGACGGCCTTGGTCAACATGCCGCCGGGGTTCGAGCCGAAGTCGGGCTCGGTGAGGCCGAAGCAGCCGATCATGCGGCCCGCGGCCATCTCGGGGAGGTACTTCTGCCGCTGGGCCTCGGTGCCGAAGCTGCGGATCGGGTGCATCGCGAGGCTGCCCTGCACGGAGACGAAGCTGCGCAGGCCGGAGTCGCCGCGCTCAAGCTCTTGGCAGATGAGGCCGTAGGCGACGTTGGACATGCCCGCGCAGCCGTAGCCCTCGATGTTGGCGCCCAAGAGCCCCATCTCGCCGATCTCGGGGACGAGGTGCATCGGGAAGGTGCCCGCGCGGCAGTGTTGCTCGATGATGGGGATGATGCGGTCATCAACCCAGCTCCGGACGAGATCGCGCACGGCGCGCTCCTCGTCGGTGAGCTGCGCGTCGACGTTGTAGAGGTCCACGCCGGTGAACTTCTCCATGACGGACTCCGAGTTTGGCGTGATGGGGTGGATAGAGCTGTGCGAGTGCTGCTTATCCGAGGGGAGGCGGGGAGGCTTGTGATCTCCCGTTGGCGGTCACCGTTAGGTGGCAGCGGCCGCCGCGCAAGTTGCGGCCATCTCGTTTGCGTGGCGCCCACGGGTCGGCTCGACGAGCCCAACCCTACGGCGGTCTTCGGCACGATCTACACTCAAGGTGCACGGCCACCGCGGTAGACATCGAGCGTGTGTGTCGGGATCGGAGGGATGATGGCGGCGAGGAGCTTCGTAGACGGCGTGCCGGGCGTCGGCCTGCCCGTGGATGACCCCGGCTTCACCTTGGGCTGGACGGCCTTTGAGACCCTGCGGAGCTATGGCCCGCGGCCGTTTCGCCTCGACGCCCACCTCCAGCGCCTCGTGGGATCCGCCGCGTCCTTGCTGCTCCCAGCGCCGCCGCTGGAGCTGCTGCGGGCGGAGCTCCTGGCCGAGCTCGGCGCCGACGAGGTCGCGCGGATCACCCTCACCGCCGGTGGCCGCCGGGTGCTGGAGCTTGGCCCCGTGGATCCCGCCCGCATCGGCCGCCCCGTGCGCTGCGCGCCTTGCCTCTGGCCGACGGATCTCCCCGTCCGGGGCCAGGCCAAACACGGCGCGAGGGCGTTCTGGGCCGTCGCCGCCCGCCGCGCCGGGGTGGAGGAGGTGATCCTCCATGACCGAGACGGGCGCATCCTGGAGTCCAGCCGCTCAAACGTCATCGCTGTTCTGGAAGGCGTCGTCGTGACCCCGCCCATCGACGGAGACGCATTGGACGGCGTGACCCGCCGGGCGATCCTCGACGCCGCCGAGGCCGCGGGGATACCGACGCGGATCGAGGCCCTGCCCGTGGCGCGCCCGGTGGACGAGCTCTACCTCTGCTCAACCCTCAAGGAGCTGGCGCCCGTCGTGGGGATGCCGAGCTGCCCCCGGGAGGCCTTCGGGCCCGTGGGAGAGCGGCTGCACGACGCGCTGCGGGCGCTCATCACGCGGGAGACCCAGGCGGGCTGACCGACGCCTGCGGCTCAGGCCGGGCTGAAGACCGCGTCGAGGTTCTGGGCCGCGGCGGCGAGGGTGATCCAGGCGTGGAGGGTCTCGGCGTCGGCGGCCTTGATCTTGGCCTCGACCCAGTCCGGCGGCGTACCGAAGCGGACCCGCACGACGCTGAGCAAGGCGCGCTGAAGAGACTCGAGGGTGGCCTCCTGGCGGCCCTCAAGGCGGCCCTCAAGGCGGCCCTCCATCCGTAGACGTTCACCGTAGCGCATCAGGTCCTCCTGGGCGGGCGGGTTGAGGATCTCTCGCACCTCTGCCAACAGGGTCGGCTCGGGCGAACGATCGCTGCGCTCATAGACATACTTTAGCACCGCGAGGGCTGGGGTATCCCCCCGCCGACGCTTCAGCGCGGCGAGCAGGTCGAGCTGACCGCTGATGATCGGCCAGAGATCGGGATCGTGGGAGCGACGCAAGAGCATCAGGGCGAGGCGCCCGCCGTCGCGGCCGGGGAGGTCGGCCTCAGACCGGGCGTTGAGGTCCTCCAAGAAGAGCTGGAGCTCGGGGACGTAGCGGCCGAGGCGGCGCTTCGCGGCTTCAGGGGCGTCGATGAGCGCGGAGAGCGACCGCGGCGCCCGCCACCGGCGCGGGCCGTGGAACACGACGATGGGCAGCACGAGGGGCAGCGGGGCCCGAGGGGCCCGGGCGCGGTGGTCCTCCCAGACCCGCTGGACGTACTGGTGAACCCGCCAGGGCATGTCGGGGTCGGGCCGGGACTGGTGCTCAAAGAGCAGGGTGAGCTGGGCGTGGCCTCCCCGACGCCAGGGCGCCTCAAAGCGCAGGTCGGTCACCCGGGCGCGGAGCTGGGCGTCGAGGAGAGCGCCGGACAGGGGCGTGAGCGCCTCCCAGGCGAGCTCGTCGCTGACCGAGGGCGGCACGAGACCCCGGGCGAGGTCAGCGGCCTCGGCGGGGTCCTGGAAGATGGCGCGAAACAAGGTGTCGTGGAGATGAGGCACAGGGAGGGCCGGAGCGGAGGACCAGACACCCATTAGCGTCAAGATCGGCCCCAAACTGACCGATCGATCCTCCGCTCCGTCAAATCAAGCCAAGGCCGCCTCGGCGAGCTCGCCGTCCGCGAGGCGCCAGACCCGGCGGCACGTCGCCTCGCCGAGGCCGACGTCGTGGGTGACGAGCACAAAGGCGCAGTCCGCGCCGCGCAGGGCCGCTTCCAGGCGCTCCACCGAGGGCAGGTCGAGGTGGTTGGACGGCTCGTCGAGGAGCATCAACCACACCTCTCGGTGCAGCGCCAGGGCCAAAGCGAGCTTTCTCGCCTCCCCCGGCGAGGGCCGGGCGCTCGCCCAGACCCGCGCCGGGGCGACGCCTAAGGCGGCGAGGCGGCTCCCGAGGGCGCCGCGGGCCTCAGGGGAGAGGGCCCGGGCCTCCTCCACCAGGGCGCGGGACTCGGCCTCGGTGAAGGTCTGGGGCAGCACAAAGAGCCGCTCCGGCGGCAGGCGGCTCGCCTCGGCCAGGGCCCGCAGCAGGGTGGTCTTGCCCGCCCCGTTCGGCCCGCGCAGCCACACCCGATCGTCCCGATCAACGCTGAGCTCCAAGGGGCCGCGGAGCGGGCGCCCGGCGACCTTCACCCCGCTCAGCGGCAGGCCGAGGAGGCGCTCCCGAGGCGCGCTCACGCCGCCCAGACGCAGCGCCGCGCCGAGGGGCGCGGGAGTCGGCGGCCTCGCCAGGCTGTCCGCGAGTGCCTCCACCCGTCGCCGCGCCGCCGCCGCCCGCTTGGCCTGGGCCGCGGCCCCCTGCTCGGCCCGCCCCCGGGCGAGGATGCCCCGGGCGTCGGAGTCCCGGGGGCCCTTCATCCGGGCGCTGGCGCTGACCTGGCGATCCGCGGCCTCCCGGTCTCGGCGCGCCTGGTCTTGGCGCTGCTCCGCACGTTTGAGCCGCCGGGCGTCCTCGTCCCAGCGCGCCCGCTCGGCCTCCTCTTCAGCCCGCCAACGCGCCGCGGCGGCGGAGTAGGGCTCGTCGAGACGCCGCAGCTCACCCGGGGTCACGCGCAGGGTGACCTCACAGAGCGCGTCGAGCAGCGCCCGGTCGTGGGAGACGAGCACGCCGATCCCGCGGTGGCGGCGGAGCGCGCTGAGCAAGAGCGCCCGGCCCGCGTCGTCCAGGGGGTCGCTGGGCTCGTCGAGGAGCAGCACGTCGGGCTCGGACCACAAGGCCGCGGCGAGCTGCCACCGCCGCCGCTCCCCGACGGAGAGGGTCGGCCAGCGCCCGAGCCCCCCGTCGGGCAGACGCAGGCGGGCGCGCCAGGCCTGGGCCGAGGCGTCTTGGGCCCCGGCGAGCCGCGCCACGAGCGTGTCCGGCCGCTCGACGTCTTGGGCGCAGAGCGTGACGACCCCGGCGGGCCGCAGGGTCACCGACCCGCGCTGGGGCTTGAGCGTCCCGGCGAGGAGCCCGAGGATCGTGGACTTGCCCGCGCCGTTCTCGCCGACGAGGCCCGCCCATCCCGGGGTCAAGGTGAGCTGGAGGCCCTCAAAGAGGGGAGGGGACTGAGGCCAGGCGAAGTGGACGGCGTTGAGAGAGAGGGATGGCGTCAAGCGCACCTCACGGACGCCCCACGAGACGTGGGGAGGTCTTCAGAGGTCCCGGGACGCGGCGGCGAGCGCCAGCGGCGTCACCGAGACGAGAGGCTCCCCCACAAGACGTGGTGAGGGGAGCGTGGTCTCAGGCGCGGCGCAGACGCAATGGCGGAGCCCTCAGTGCGCAGGCAGCGTAGCCTCGGCGAGGGCGCTCGGCAACTCACGCCGCGCGCCCAGAGCACGACGCGCCCGGGGAGAGCCCCGAGCGCGCCATCGTCACCGACGGAGGATCACTCCGCGACGGGATCGCCGTCCATGGGGATCTCGTCCGACGGGGCGAGGTCCTCGCCGCTGGCGTCGCCGCCCTCATCGGGGGTGGCGTCCGAAGGCGCCTCAGCGCCCGCAGCCTCGCCGCCCTCGGCCTGGGGCTGCTGACCCCGACCGCCGCGACCGCCGCGGCCCTCGCCGCGCTCGCCCCGGCCGGAGCCCTTACGACGCACCACGGTGTTGCCGCGGTCGGACTGGTGCTTGACCTCACCGCTCGCGGCCTGCTTCAGGGCGCGCTCCGCCCGCTCGGCCTCGGCGGCCTTCTCGATCTCGATGGCCTGGCCGCTCGTGATGAGCAGGGTGGTCTGGGCCGCGCGCAGCTTGTACAGCTCACGCTCGGGGATGCCCTCGGGGGCGAAGTTGATGGCCGTCTCAAACTCGCTCGCGGCGGCGAAGACCTTGCCCATGCTGTAGTACAGCTCGCCCAAGGCGAAGTGGGCCTCGTGGGGGTTGGACTTGCCCTTGAGCGCGCGCTGGATGCGCTGCTCGGCCTCCTCTTCGCGGCGCGTCCGGGCCATGACCCGGGCCAGCGCCAAGGAGAGGCCGGGGTGTTTGCCCTCGAAGATCTTGTGGGCCTTACGCAGGCACCACTCGGCGCGGTCCATGTCGCCGTCCATGTCGAGGAGCAGGTAGGTCAGCTCCAAGAAGGGCCAGCCGTAGCGGCTCGACTCCTTGATGGCGGCCTCCAGGAGCTCCTTGGCCTCCTCACGCAGGGTGGCGGCGGCGGCGCTGTCCTCGGACACCATCGCCCGCACCCGGAGGAGGCGGCCGAGGCGGGCGCGGTGAACACCACGCTCGGGCTCCAGAGACATCGCGAAGCGCAGGGCCTCTTCAGCGTCAGCCCAGCGCTCACGGCCGCGGTTGACGAGCACCTCACCCAGGCGGGAGTAGGCCTCCGGCGCCATCGGCTCCAGGTCCATCGCCTCACGCAGGACGGCCTCGGCCTCCTCGAAGCGCTCGGCCTCGAACAGGACCCCGCCCAGGCGGCGCCGCAGGCGGGCCTCTTGGGGGAAGGCGGCGGCGCCGCGGCTGAGGGTCTCGATGACCTCACCCCGGGCGTCTTTGCGCTGAGAGAAGGCGTTGGCGGCGGCGTGGTAGAGCTCGGGCGTGGGGCAGAGGCGCTCGGCCTCGGCGAGCCAGGTCTTGAGCTCCTCGACGGGGGCGTTGTTGGCGGAGAGCGCCTCCAGCTTGAGCGCGCGGAGCTCGGTGTTGCCCGCGGCCTGCTTGAGGATCTCGTTCGCGCGCTGCAGCGCCATGTCCGGGCGGGGCTGGCGGCTGCGCAAGAGGCCGGTCAAGGAGTTCACGACGGGGTCGTTGTCGGGGTAACCGACGTCCAGGCGGGCGCGGACCTTACGGGCGGCGACGAGCATCCGGTTGAGCTCTTGGGTGAGCGCCAGCTTCTCTACGCCCGAGGTGGACTCCAGGCGCTTCGAGAGCACCGGGCCGACCAGCTCCAGCAGCTCGTACTCGCTCAGGTCGCGGCGGCCGATGGCCTCAGCGACGAGGTCGTGCATGTAGAACCGGCGCTCGTCGGGGTTGCCCGGCAGGCTGTCGATGAGGCCGAGGTTGAGCAGGCGGATGCGGGCGTCGCGGGAGATGCCGAGGTCGCCGAGCTCCTTGCCGGTGAGGGGCAGGGGGCTGTGGCCGACGAGCAAGAGCGCCTTCCGGAGGTCCTCGGGCATCGCCCGGATCGCGCCCTGGATGTGCTCGATGACCGGGGCCGTGTTGTCGGCCTGGTTCATCTTGAGGAACTTCTTGTCGTCGATGAGCTTGTCGCGCTTGTCGGTGTCACGCCACGCCACGGCGTAGAGCCGGGTGGCCAGGGGGTGACCGGCGGTCTGGTTGAAGACCTCACCCATCTTGTCCCGGGGGACCTCCCCGGCGTGCCAGCCCTCAAAGATCGAGTAGAGCTCGCGGCCGCGCAGGCCCTCGACGCGGAAGACGCGCAGGGCGGCGCGCTGGCCCTCTTTGTAGAAGACCGGCGCCTTGGTGGACACAAAGACCACCCGCAGGGCGATGACCTGGGTGAGCAGGGCGTGCAGGAGGAGCCCGGCGCGATCCTGGGACCAGATCGCGTCGTCGGGGCCGAGCGCCGACTCCAGGCCGCGCAGGACGATCACCTTGTCGTTCAGAGACTCGCTCTGCAGCGCGGCGATGAGCCGCTCGATGATGAGCGCCGGGGCGACGGGCTCACGGCTGTTGACGAGGGCCTTGAGCTCGGCGTCCCCAGAGGCCTCGGTGAGCCGAGCGACGACGGTGTCGAAGCCGACGCCGCGCTGGAGGTGAACCTCGGGCAGCACGGTGAGGGGCGCGCCTTCGGTCTTGAGGGTCTCCAGCGCCTGCTCGATGAGCCAGCGGCGGCCGACGCCGCTCGCGCCGACGACGACCAGGGGGCCGCGCTCCTTGAGGAGCCCGACGAGCTCGGGCAGCTCACGCTCACG
>JAKLKD010000101.1 GCA_023150845.1 Myxococcota bacterium
CCTGGAGGATGTCGGCGATCTGGCCCATCGTGACGGCCTTGCTGCGTACGTCCCCGAGTCGCTCGTAGACGGGCAGCTCCTCCTCCATGCGGATGCGGAGGGCCTCGTCGAGCTGCCCGCGCGCCTCATGGATGTCGGCGCGGAGGCCCGCGGCGAGGGCCACCCCACGATCCTGGCCCCGCGCCGCGTCATGCGCGCCCAAGGCGTCCGCCGCCCGGTAGGCGAGGTCCAGGTCCCCCGCCCGCCAAGCGAGGTTTCCTTGGCTCCAGAGCAGGCGTGAGCGTGTGTCGGGGTCGTCTGACCCCACGAGCCCCCGCGCCACGGCGCCGAGCCAGGCGGCGTAGGGGCCGCTCGCATAGGCGTAGTCGAAGCCCTCCACGCCCCCCCTCGCCGCCCGCTCCCCGTCGAGCCCCGCCACCCACTCCGCCAGGGCCTCGTGCTCGTCGTGCAGCACCCCCCACCGCGCGCCGCGCGTCTCGTCCGGCGCTGCGGGCAGCCGCTCCAGCACCCAGGCGTCCATCCGCGCGGTGGCGGCCTTGGCGTCGGTGTGCCCCCGCAGGTGCTCGGCCAGGAGCTTGTGAACACGCCAGCGGCCCGCCGCGAGGTCGTGCTGCACGATCCCAAGCTTCACCGCGAGGCTCACCCAGCGGATGACGGCGCCCGACGGCGCGCCGACGATGGCCTCAACCCACGATCGCCCCACGCCCGTGAGCGGCGCCACACCGAGCGCCGCGACGGCGGGCAGCGCGGCGTCGGCCTCGGCGCCCAGCTCCAGGGCGAGCGCGCGCCATGACAGGTCAAAGGTGGCGCGGAGGGCGCGCTCGGCGCGGTCGAGGTAGGCGGTGTCCGACGCTGTGAAGGGCTTGAGCGACAGGCCCGACGCCTCAAGCTCGGCCAAGAAGTCGCCCACCGCGTACCCGGCGTTCAGGTAGGACGCGGCGAGGTGAATCGCCAAGGGCAGGCCGCCCAAGGCGCCGACGAGGGTGAGGCGGTCGGCGTCGTGGACCCGGTCGGCGACCTCGGCCACAAGCTCGGCCTGGAGCTGGGCCAAGGCGTCTGACACGGAGAACGGCGCGACGGGAATGAGCCGCCAGCCCGGCGTCGCCCGGCCAAAGTGGTAACGCCCGCTCAGCACGATCGGCACACTCGGCAGGCGGCGCGCCAAGGCGACGGCGGCCTCGGCCTGGGCCTCGGCGTCGAGGTTGTCGAGGTGAACGAGGGGGCGCGTGGCCGTCACGGCGCCGCGCACGCGGTCCTCGACGCGGCCCGGGCCCTGCAAGACGCCGAGGCGCTCGGCGAGGTCGCTCAAGAGCGTGTCGGCGCTGGGCGCGGCGTCGTGGCCGAGGGTGATCTTGAGGTGGCCGCCGGGGAAGCTGGGGAGGTGGTCGGCGTAGAACCGATCGACGAGGAAGCTCTTGCCTACGCCCGCCATGCCCTGCAGGTTGCAGACATAGGCGGCTTGGGCCGGGCCGCGCTGGGGCAACAAGACCTCACGCAGCCGCTCCAGCTCCTCGGCGCGGCCGACGAAGCTGCGCAGGGCCGCGTGGGCCTCGACGAGCGCCACGAAGTGCTCGGGCAGCCCCTCGACGGGCGCCGCGTCGGGGTGAGACACCCCAAACAGCGCCGCCACGCCCCAGAGCTCCCCGGCGAGGGTCTGCCGCTGGTTGACCAAGGCGGCGAAGAGCGCGCGGTCCACCAGGCCCGCCGACGTGAGCACCGCGACGGCGTGGCTGGCGAAGGCCAAGGGCGTGACCGACGTGGGCACCATCAGCCGCGCCTTGAGCGGCGAGGTGTCAGAGAGCCCGACGAGGGCGCGGTGAAGCTCCCACACATCAAACCGCTCGCTGAGCGTGTGGATGAGGTGAAGCTCTTGGGGCGTGTAGGTCACCGGGGCTCCAACCTGGAGGGCTCAAGCAGGATGGCGCCAGCGCGCCGGTCTGTGATCGTACACCCTGTGGCGTTGTCGGCGGATGAGCGTTGAGGGTCGGCTCGGCGGCGCGTCTCGCCGGTCTGGGGCCTCGTCGTCGCCGCCGCCGCCGCTGTGCCTGCCCCGCCCTGAGCCCGAGTCCCCACGACCAGCGCCGGGGTCGGCCCCGCGTGCGGGGTGAGCGGGCGCCTCTCGCGGGAGCTTCGGAGGCGCGCGGAGCCCAGGATGGGCGGGAGCGTGCCGTAGACGCAGCGAGCTCCAGCCCTGGACGGGCTGGAGTGAGCGTTCCCGCGAGAGGCGCCCCGAGCACCGCGCGATCAGGGGCCGGCCTCGGCGCGTTCGCGCCGCCACGACGCTCACCGCCGCGCGCTGCCACCGAGAGCCCACCCTCGTCCACGCCGCTCACCGCCGGTCACCCCACCGAGAGCCCACCCTCGTCCACGCCGCGCACGCCGCGCACAGTCGATCCGGGGCCAGCCTCGGCGCCTTCGCCCCCCCCGCCACACGGCGCGAGGGCGCCACCGACTCACTCCACCACGACCCAGGCCCCGGCGCTGCGGCCCCAGACCGCGTCGTCGTAGACAAGCTCGACGCGGGCGCTGGGGAGCGTGGTCTTGCCCGGCGAGGTGGCCCGGGCGCGCAGGGCGAGCTCGACGCTGCCTTGGGGCAGGTTGTCCCAGCCGTAGATCACCACGTCGTCCCGGGCGTCGACGCTGTCGGGCGGGATCGACGGGGCGCGGGAGGGCGTGGCCTCGGGGCCCGAGGTCGCCAGGCGGGGGTTCAGGGGCTCCAGGCCCGCGGCGAGGGGCACGATGAGGCGCACCTGGGAGCGCGCCTGGGGCGTCACGACGGTCACCCGATCCTCGACGACGTCGCCGACCTGCAGGGTCAGGCTCGCCCCTCCGGCGGTCCAGGGCAGGCGCTCGTCGGGGCCCGTGGGGCCCACCCGCCACAAGGCCCGGCTCACGACGAAGCCCTTGGCCTCCTCGTTGAGCTCGGCCGGGGGCGCCTTGGGCGCGTAGCGGGTCTCGACCCACGCGAAGAGGCCGGTCCCCTCGGCGCGGGTGAGGGTCGCGGCGCCGCCGCCGAGGCTCGCCGAGGCCAAGGAGCCCACGCCCTCGCTCAGGGTGAGGCGCTGGGTGGTCCCGCCCTCCTGCACGGTCACGGCCCGGGCGCCCGGCCGCCCGGCGCTCAGGCGCTCCACCAAGGCCAAGATGGCCTCGGCGTCGGCGTTGGTCTGGCCGAAGCCGCCGCTCTGCCCGAGGCTCACGAGGGCCTCGGTCAGGATCGTCAGGCGCTCATGCTGCGGCGAGGCGAGGGAGATCGCCTGGATCGTCCGGGCCAGGGTGCGCACCTCGGAGGGCAAGATCATCGGGCTGCGGTCGGTGCGGCCCACCTTGAGGCCGCCGTAGACCTCGCGGCCGCCCTGGAGGCGGAAGACGTAGGCGTCGAGCACGGTCTTGATCAAGGCGTCGAGGGCCTCCGGCGTCGCTTGACCCCCGCGCACCCCGGCGATGAGCGCCTCGGCGGCGCCTTCAGCGTCTTGCCAGCGCGCCTCGCGGCTCAGCTCGGAGAAGTAGGCGGCGTCGTAGCGGCCCGCGGCGGCCAAGGTCGAGAGCGCGATGGCCCGCTCGGTCCAGCTCTCGCCGTCCAAGAAGACCCCGGCGTCGGAGCGTAAGGAGCGCTCCAGGGCCCGCTCCAGGCTGGTCTTGAGGCCCTCGTCGATGGTCAGCCCGGCGCGTTTGGCCTCGTCGATAAGCCGCCACGACCAGGCGGTCATTCCGACGGTCCCGCGGCCCCCCGGCCAGAAGGCCACGAGGCCACGGCTATCGACGGCCCGGGGCAGCTCCCGCAGGGTGTCAAGCACCAGGCGGTCGAGGCGGTCCTGGGCGCCGGTCCAGGCCATGAGCTCCCGCAGCTCCCGCAGGGCGAGCAGGGCCCGGGCGGCGCTCACGCGCTGCTCGACGTTGCCGTAGGGCTGGTTGAGCAGGTTCGTGACGCCGATGGCGAGGCGCACCAAGGCGGCCTGGTCGGTGACGAGCACCCGGCGGCGCGCCGTGCCTGGGGCGGCGTCGGTGACCGCGGGCAGGCTCAGCGGGCCCTCGTCCAGGGTGGCCAAGACCCGGCTCAGCTCCTCGCGCCGAGCGTCGCGCAGGGGGAGCTCCACCCGCACGGCGTCGGCGGCGCCGTCGGCCTGTCGGCGCACCCCGCCGGTCACGGTCACGACCCCGCGGGCGTCGTCGGCCACGGTGAGGGTGTAGTCCTCACGCAGCGCGACCTTGGCGTCGAGCTTCACCGACTTGGGCGCGCCGCCCGCGACGGTGGCGCCCTTCGCCGCCAGCTCCACCAGGGCCGCGCCCCCGGCGCCCTCGACCACCCGCGAGATCAAGGCGACCTCGACGCTGTCGCCAGGGCGCAAGAAGCGGGGCAGGGCGGCCTGGGCCACGACGGGCAGACGCACCTGGAGGTCGCCGGTGCCGACGCCGAGGCGGGCGTCGCCGGAGGTGGCCTTCGCCCGGAGCCGGAAGGTCGTGAGGTTGTCGGGGAGCTTCACCTTCACCGTGAGCACGCCCGAGGCGGGCACGGCCAAGAAGGGCTCGTAGTAGGGCACCGGCACCATGTCCTTCCGGACGGTCACGCGGTCGAGCACGCCGCCGCCCTCGCCGGTGTCACCGCCAGGCATCACCGCCAGCGGCAAGGCGCCCAGGGTGAGGTTGCGGGTGTCGCGGAGGCGCAGGCGGCTCACGGCGGCCTTGAGGAGGTCGGGGAGGGGGTCGAGGCGGGCCTCCGGGGCCAAGGCGAGCACGGCGGCGTCCACGAGCCAGAGCGTCACCTCGCCGGAGACGGGGCGGCCTTTGGGGTCCTTGAGGCGCACGGTGATCGGCACCTCCTCGCCGGGCAGCGCCCGGGCCGGGGCCTCCAGGCTGACCTTGAGCTGGTTGTCGACGGGGTTCACGTCGAGGGTCACCGAGGCCGCCAAGGTGGCGGGTTTGCCGGGATCACCCCCGGCGACGACGGCGTCGCTGCCACGGCCGCGCATGAGCACGACGTGAACGGGCAGGCGCGGGGCGTGGCGGCCCTCGATCTTGATCTTGGCCACGCCTTTGCCGTCACGCACCGACACCCGGTCGTAGCGGTTGCCGTCGGGGGACTCGGTGATGATCAGGGCCTCGGCGTCGCGGAAGGGGCTCCGCAGGACGAGGTTCGCCGTGGCGCCGGGGTCGTAGGACTCGGCGTCGGGGCTCAGCTCGAAGGTGGCGCCGCTGGGCTTCTCCCAGGTGACGGGCTCCGCGCCCCCGGCGTAGAGGTCCACCCGCACGACCTGGGCGCGGCCCAGCTTGTCCCGGGCCTCCAGCTCGACGAGGTACACGCCCGCCCGGGGCAAGGTGAAGGTCAGGGGCGCGGCCTTGGCGCCGCTGCGCACGATCCGCTCCTCGACGGGCACCTCCACGACCTCAGAGACGTAGCGGGCCTCGGCCTCGGTGAAGTCCCCGGCCTGGAGGTGGCTGTGCCACTGGCGGTGGATGAGCCGCGCGGTGACCTCCAGGTCGGCGATGGGCGCGCCCTTCGGGTCGAGCGCGAGGAGCTCGATGGGCAAGGTCGTGGTGCGCTCCAGGTAGCGCGGGGCCTTCACGCCCAAGGTGAAGGCGGGCAGCGCGTCGACGCTCACCGAGGTGGTGACGGTCTGGTCGTCGGCGCCGGTCACCGTGGCCTCGACGAGGTAGCGCCGAGGCATTGACGACAGCTCCATCGACGGGTCGAGGGTGATGCGGGCGCCGCCCTCGGCGTCGGTGAGGCTCAGGGTCTCCGTGGCGGCGCGGGCCTCAAAGCGACCCGCGCGGCCATACCGGCCGTCGGAGGAGAAGCGGAAACCCTCGGCGCCCGGAGGCGTCCAGGCCGCCGGGGCCTCGGTGACGCGCCAGCGCACGGGGCGCTCGGCGACGCGGCCCCCGGCGTACCACGACGCGGTGAGGGTCACGTCGAAGGGGGCGTCGAGGGCGGCCTGGGGCGGGGTGTGCAGGCTCACCTCAAACTCGGGGAGCCGGTAGGACTCGACCTTAAACCGGGCCTCGCCGACGACGCCTTGCTCGTCGGTCTCGTAACGCACGACGTAGTCCCCGCTCGGCAGGTCGGACTCCTCAAAGCGGTGGTAGAAGCCGCCGGTGGCGGTCATCACGACGGGCACCCGCCAGCGCTTGTTGTTGGGGCCGCTGATGGCCAAGGCCCCGCCCGCGGCCGCGGTGGTGAGCAGCCCGGCGTCCCGGGCGCGCACGAAGCCGCGGAGGTGGATGACCTCGTTGGGGCGGTAGATCGGGCGCTCGGAGAAGACGTGGGCGTTGAGCGTCGGCTTGGGGGCGCGGTTGGCGAGGTCGGCGACGGTGTAGCCGAGCCACGACCCGGTCCGGCTCCAGCCGCGCTCGGTGTACTGCTCCGGGGGGCGCGACATGCTGAGCACGAGCAGGTCCTCCCCCTTCTGCACCACGACCCGGCGGAGGACGAGCTGCTCCCCCTCCTCAGGCTTGCCCGGGGCGGCCCAGCGCGCCCGCCCCCGGCCGTCGGTGGTGCCGCTCCACAGCGTCACCCACGCGGCGTTGCGGTCGGCGTCTACCCGGGCGGCCTCGACGCGGATGGTCGCGCCGGAGACGACGCCGCCCGTGCGTAAGGAGCTCACGATGAGCTCGACGGCGAGGGGCTCCTCGACGGCGGTGAGGCTGAGGTCGGTGACCTGCACCCGGGCGTAGCGGCGGGGGCCCGGCTGGTCGGGGTGGCGCACGCCGACGAGGTAGGTGCCGGGGCGGGCCGCGCCTTGGGCGGCGGCGAGGATGGGGCCGAGGTCGAGGTGGCCCCGGGCGCGGTCGCCGTCGCCGAGGTCCACGTCCACGAGGCCGGAGTAGAGCGGCGAGCCGAGGCCGCGGATGCGCGCGCCGACGACGTGCGGGGCGAGGTCGTAGCGGGCGTCGAGCTTGAGGTTCGGCTCCTCACCGGGCCCCGGCGGGCGGCTGTCCTCATCGACGGAGAGGGGCTCCGTAGGGAAGGGCCAGAGGGTGCGGTCGAGGGGGTCGGCGGCGTAGACCCGCAGGTCGAGGCGCGCTTTGCCTTGGCCCTCGATGGGGAGGCGCTGGGGCCCGTACCGCTCGACGATGCCGTCCCCGACGAGGAGCTTGGCGTTGGGCGCCACGGAGGGGAACATCATGTAGACCGTGCTCGGCCCGGTCATGTCCAAGGCGCGGCCTTGGCGGTCGGTGAGGGCGCTCGGCACGACGCTCACGGTGTAGAGCGTGTCGCGCTCGAAGTCGCCGGTGACCGTGAGGCGACTGGCGCTCGGCGTGAGGGTGAGGCCGCGGACGGCGGGCTCAAAGCGGAGGAGGTTCCGGGCCTCGACGGGGCCGAGGTCGCCGAGGCTCGCCGTGAAGTCGAGGACGACCTTGGGGCTGCCCTCACAGCGCAGAGACTGCTGGGGGGTGTAGCGGGCGCCTTCGGGGGTCAAGGTGGCCGAGGCGCTGCCGCAGCCGAGGCTCGCGGCGCGGAAGGGCGGCGCCGTCGAGAAGCGCAGCACCGTCGGGGCGTGCTCGTGGCTGTCCTCCTGGGTGAGGCGCAGGCGCACGGCGACCTTCATCCCGGCGGGCAGGGGCTCGGCGAGGCGCACGACGAGGCGGGCGGGGTCGCGGCGGTTGGCGCGCTCGACGGCCTTCACGGTGAGGTCGCGGCCGGAGAGCACCCGAGGCGCGGCGCCGGGGCGGGTCTCGTCGCGCAGCTCGACCCGGAGGCTCTCCTGCAGCACCGCGGGGTCCACGGGCTCGTTGAAGGTGAGCGTGATGCGGTCCACGGCGGTCTCGACCCGGGCGCCGCTCTGCGGCTCGGTCTGGCGCGGCGGGCTGAGCACGGTGTAGAGCGTGCGCTCCTCGCCCTCGACCCGGGCGGTGATCTTGGCCAGAGGCGGCCAGGGGTCGGCGGGCACAAACTGCAGGGTGCGGGGATCGATCCAGCGCCAGGCCCCGGCGGGCGCGCCGTCGAGGCGCACGAGGCGCTCCGGGCTGCGCTCGACGCCGGGGGTGGCCGGGCCGCGGTCGGCGGCGAAGAAGACGGTGAGGGGATCCCAGCGCCTCAGCAGGCGATCCGGCGCCAGGACCGTCCCCGAGCGGGCCGCCGGTCGCTGGAGCAGCATCGCGCGCAGCTCCTCCTCGCCGCCGAGCGCGACGCCGCCGAGGAGCGTGAACAGGACCACCAAGAGGGCGCGGAGCCGAGAGGTGAGCGTGAGGGCCGTCATCAGTAGTCCCCGTTCGAGGAGGCCGTGTCTTCTTGGCCAGAGTCGTTCGATCCGCCGCCGCCGCCCGTGTCGTAGGTGCCGCCGCCGCCGCCCGTGTCGTAGGTGCCGCCTCCGCCGCCGCCCGAGTCATCGGCGCCGCGCCCGCCGAGGCTCCAGCTCGGCATGGCGCCGACGGAGACCACCCGGGGCGCCGGGGCGCCTTCAGGCCGAGCGTAGCCCTGGACGATGTCGTCTGGGGGGCCGTCCCCGCGGGGCTCGACGCCGAATAAGGTCGGCCTCACCCGCGTCGGCTCGGCGTCGGGACGGGCGCGGAGCAGCAGGAGGTAGTCCCCGGCGGGCAGGTCCACCATGCCGACGACCCCGCCGAGGGTGAGCACCGGGGCCCCGGCGGCGGTGTAGAGGGCCAGCTCGACGTGGTCGGCCTCCGCCCGGGCGCCGACGCCGATGGCGGCGGCCACGGGCACGGTGAACGAGAAGAGGCGGGCGCCCCCGGCGCTCAGGAGCACCTCCGGGCCGATCCCTTCGCCGATGGGCACGGCGTCGGTGGCGGTCATCTCCAGGACGCCGCCGAGGGGCTCCCCGGCGAGGCCGCGTACGGAGAGGCCCGTCGCCCCGGCGGGCAGGGCCAAAGAGAGCGCGCAGCTCGGCGTGACGCAGAGCGCCGCGCCGGTCTCCCCCCAGGCCACTGCGACGGGGCCGGGCAGGGTGAGCTGCACGAGGGACGCCCGGGGCAGCTCGACGGTGAGCGCGGCGTCGCCGCTGAGCTGGCCCCGGGAGGGGAGGGTCACCCGGGTCTTGTTCGGGACCGGGGCGTCGATGGGGGCGTCGCGGCCCCCCGCCCAGGCGAGCTGCACGCCGGGGCCGTGGTCGAGGCGCAGGACCCCCGCCGCGCCGGGGAGGCGCTCGCCGCTGTGGCGCTCCCCCGTCGAGGTGGTGAGGGTCGCCGCGGTGACGTCGCCGCCGACACGCACGCCGCCGGTGTCCGCGCCGACCCGCAGCCAGGTCGTCGCCGCCCGGCTCGCGCGCTGCTCAAAGCGCCCCTTCGAGGCCAAGGCCCCGCCGCCCGCGCCGACCTCGGCGAGCAGCTCAGCCTTCATGTGCCCGTCGTCGCCGCGGGGGTTGAGCACCCACAAGGTGCCCTCGGCGCCCGGGACGATGAGCTCCGCGCCGTCGTCCCCGGCGGCCTGGACGAGCCGCTGGCCCTGGTTGTCCTCCACCACGGCGACGAGGCCGGGGCTCAGCGTCACCCGCAGCTCGCCGCGCTGGGGCAGGCTGTAGCGCCGGGCCTGACCGGCCGGGGCGGCGTCTTCCCACAGGCCGACGCGGCCTTCAGCCTTGGCCGGGGCGGGGAAGCTGTACTGGCGCAGCTCGACGACGGCGGGGCCCGGCGCCGTCGCGGGCAGCCACAAGGCGGCGGCGCGGCGGTCTTGGCTCGACGCGAAGGCCCAGGTCTCGTCCCCGGCGCCGAAGGACTGGCCCGGCGTCGGGGCCTCCCCGGCGGGGATCACCCGGGCGCCCACCCCGCCCAGGGCCCGCACGAGCACCGGGCCGTCCCCGGCGTCGAGATCGACGGCGAGGCGATCCGCCGGGGCGAGGCGCAGGCGGGCGGGCTCAGAGGAGAGCGAGGCGCGGCGGGCGATGAGCGGCGCCGTGGCCCGGGCCTCGGCCAAGGGGCTCAGGAGCCAGAGCTCACGGTCGGCGGCGGTGAGGCCGTCCTCGGCGGGGCGGCAGGCCGTCGCCGGGGCCGGGCAGACCTTCAGGCCCTCGGGCAGCCGGGTGGCGGTGAAGACGCCGGGGCGGTCGAGGCGCACGACGACGGCGCCGATGGGCAGCTCCGAGCGGCTCGGCCGGGTGAGCGCGACGCCCCGGGCCAAGGCGCGCTCGGGCTGGCGGTCGAGGCGGGGCGCCTCCGCGCGCAGAGACACGACTCCCCCTTCGCCGTCGAGGGACCACAGCCGCAGGCGCCAGGCCTCCGCCGGGGCGCCGACCCGGGCGCTGAGCCGCACCTCCAGGCCCATGTCTTGGTCTACGAGGCGCCAGGCCCCGCCCACCTGGGCCTCCAGGGCGAGGCCCAGGACCTCCTCCCCCTTGGCCTGGACGTTCACGAGCTCCGCGCCCTCGGGCAGCGTGAGCGGCACGACGAGGATCTCCTCACCAGGGGTCTCGGCCCGGGTGAGCGGCGCGGTCATGGCGGCGACCTCCCGCTCCTTCGGGGCGCGCAGGCTCAGGGTCACCGGGCCCTGGCTGGCGCTGATCTCCCGCAGCACGAGCTTGTAGCGCCCGGCGGGCAAGGTGCGGGCGATGCGGAAGTTCCAGTCCAAGGGGCGATCATCTTCAGCGGCGATGAGGCGCCCGGCCTCGTCGTACAGCCGCCCCTCGACGTCGCTCGGCCCGGCGGAGATGAGCTCGACGGGGCCGTCTTGGCCCAGAGAGAGCCAGATCGACCCCGTCGTCGAGACCACGCGGCTCTGGCCGACCAAGAGCTCTTCGGTGGTGGCGTTCACCCGGTACGCGACGCCGTGGCTCCGCCGGGCGTTGCGCAGCTCCAGGCGGTAGTCCCCGGCGGGGAAGGCCCCTTGAAGCGGCGCCCCCGGCGCGAGCCGGGCGACGGTCTCCCCGGCGCGGATCAGCACCCCGCCCATCTCGCCGGTCACGCTGAGGTTGAGGGTGGCCGCGGCGGGCAAGGTGAAGGTGAACACGTCGGGGAGCCGCTCGGCGTCGCCCCGGGGCTCCATCCAGGTCGCGGTCACCGCGCCGGGCAGGGTCAAGGGGTGCGGGCCGTGGCCCTCGGGGCTCGCGGCGTCGGTGAGGGTGGTGAGGCTCACCTGGGCGCGCAGGGGCACGTCCCGGGGCAGCACGACGAGGCGGTAGCCCCCCGAAGGGAGGGTCTCCGTGAGGTCGCAGCGCGTCTCGGGGCTTGAGAGCGGCCAGCCCTGGGCGTCCTCCAGGCGACAGGTCAAGACCTGGCCTTGGGAGCGGGCGACGAGCTTCACCCGCGACTCCTCGGCGAGCGTGAAGGTCGTGGTGAGGGCCTCTCCGGCGTCGAGCTCGGCCCGGGCCGGGCGCCCGTCGATGAGCCGCCCGCCGTCCTCGACGGCGACCTTTCGGGCGAGGATCGTCACGTCCCCGGCGCTGGCCCCCTGAGGCGTCACGGTGACGCGGTACTGCCCGGGGCTCAGGGCGCGCTGGATCAAGAAGTTGCGGCCGATGTGGTTCGCGGTGGCCTGGCCGACGACCTCCCCGGCGCGGTTGGAGATCGTGCCGCTCATCTGCAGGAGCCCGGCGCTCTCGACGGCGTAGAGCCCGCCGTCTTTGATCTCAAACACGAAGCTCTTGGCCTCTCGGGCGGCCACGACGAGGTGCTGGGGGGCGTCGAGGGGCAAGGACGGCAGGCTCTCCCGGAGCGCCAGGGCCTCGGGGTCGAGGGGCCGGGTGAGCCCGTCGCGGCGGGGGGTGGCGGCCTCCAGGAGGAGGGTGGCGCGGGCGGGCTCGGCGCCGGGGTTCTCCAGGGTGAGCCGCGCGGAGCCCTGCGGCAGCCGGACGGAGGGGCCCATGGGCTGGCCCTCCAGGCCGATCAGCAGCGGGCGCCCGGCCGCGTCGAGGAGCTTCGCTTCGCCGGGCTCCGGCGCGGTGACGGCGAGGGTGACCTGCTGCCCCGGGGCCAGCGGCAGGCCCAGCGGCGTGCGGAGGTCGATGGGCGTCATGCGCTGCACGAGGCCGACGTCTACGCCGGGCTGGCGGTTGCGGGTGAGCGTCGATTTTGTGTCCCGGGTGAGGGTGACCTCCCCGAACCACAACGACCCCCGCGGCGCGGAGTACGGCAGGGCCTCCTGCAGGCCGATCACCCGCATCGCGGCGTCGGTGAGGCCGTCCTTTCGCAGCTCCAGATCGACGACGCCGGGCTCGATGGGCTCCAGCGTGAGGGTGTAGTAGCCCGGCACGAGGTCATCGAAGGCCAGCGCGCTCACCTCCCGCATCGGCGGCTGCTTGAAGCCCTCCGGCGGGCTCACGAGGTAGGGCTCGATCCGGGCGCGGAGCGGCACCCCGCCGCGCTGCACAAGCTTGTAGTCGCCCGCGTGTTTCACCTCGACCTGGAGCGTCGCCGTCTCGGTGAGGTTGAACCGGCGCCGCCAGCCCTGGTCGTCGCCGAGGGGCACGACGCTCGCGGCGATGAGCTTCGCCTTGTTGTCGCGGCCGACGGCGGTGATCACCCCCGTCGCGTCGATGGAGTCTTGGGGATCGCCGGAGTGAACCGTCGTGAGCAGGTTCGGCCCGACGCCGGTGATCGCCTGGGTCTCGCCGATCCGGGCGAAGCCCACCAAGGAGTAGGCCTGGCCCGGCGCGCCGGTGATCGTGATGAGCTGGTCCCCGGAGACCGGGCCCAAGGTCACCACCGGGGCGCGGCTCTTCGCCGTGATGCTCGCTGAGCTGCCCCCGGCGCTGGCGTAGACGTCGGGGGTGGCCGCTCGGGCGCTGAGCGTCGCCGGGGCGACCTGGGGGAGCTCCAGGCGCAGGGTCGTGTTCGGCGCGGTCCGGGCGCGCAGGCGCTCCACCCCGAAGGGGCCGATGACGCCGTCCTTCACGATGGCCCCGGAGAAGACCTCCAGCCCGGCGCGCACATAGAGGGGGTCCCCGGCGCCGCCGACCTTCCGGGGCCCGCCGGAGGCCGTGAGCAGGTAGAGCCCGTCGGGCAGCTTGCCCTGGAGCTCGCAGCGGGTCATCGGCTGGCCCTCGACGGGGCTCACCTCGACGCAGCGTGTCTGCGCGTTCACCCGCCAGCGCCCGTCCCGCCAGAGGCTCAGCTCGGCGAGGGCCGGGCCCATGGCCTCCAAGGTCACCGTGCCCGCCATGGCCGTGAGGTCGATCCAGAACGAGCGTTGCTGCTTGTCGGCGAGGGTCGTCTCCGCCGAGCCGAAGCTGTTGAGCGCCGGGACAGGCTGGTTCAGCTCGGCGAAGGGCGTCACGACGACGCTCACCTCTCCTTTGCCCGAGTCCGGCCCCCGGGTGCGCAGCTTGTAGGTGCCGGGCTCCAAGAACACGTCGAGGCGGCCGTCGCGCTCGCCCAGCCGCCCCGCCCAAGAGCCAGGGCCCCGGGCCTTGTCCACGAGCTGAATGAGCACGCCGGAGAC
Source organism: Myxococcota bacterium (assembly GCA_023150845.1). GTDB lineage: Bacteria > Myxococcota_A > UBA796 > UBA796 > CAJQPC01 > JADKFE01. Next base: position 13,325 of record JAKLKD010000101.1, read on the forward strand.
CGAGCGCGCCTCGATGGCGTACCGACCGGCGCGGCGCACGGTGAGTAAGGTCTCCCCGGCGCCCTTCGCGGGCAGGGCCGGGGCCGAGAGCGTCACGGCGTCGGTGTTCGGCTCAAAGAGCTCGCCGCCTTCGCCCGCGAGGGCGCCCAAGGCGGCGAGGGTGAGGGTGAGCCCCAGGGTGAGGCGCCCCAGGGTGTTGCCGAAGTGATCCCGTCGGAGCGCCATGATCGTCATCCCTTTGTGCCGCCAAAGATTCTACCGGAGCGCGGCCACCTGCGTCACCCGCTGGCCCGCGCTGTTCACCGCCAATACCTGGCCGTCCGACAACGGCAAGACGAGCTGGTCGCCGACAAAGTGCGCCTCTTCGGGCCAGTACGGCGCCGGGGCGTCGAGGCGCACCGGGACGAGGGCGCCCTCGGCGGTGACGACGACGAGGCCCTGCACCCAGCCCCCGGCGCGGCCGCCGCTGACGATGGCGACGGACCAGGCGCCGTCGGGGGCGATGAGCTGCTCATCGACGCCGCTCAACAGCGCGAGCAGCGCGGGCTCCGGGGCGGGCAAGGCGCGGCCGCTGAGGTCGTAGAGCTCGACCGACTCGGCGGGGCTCACCACACCCGGGCCCTCGGCCACGCCGCGGCGCACCATCAGGGTGCCGCCGAGCAGCAAGGCGTCGTCGTAGCGGCGCTCCATGGCCATGGGGTCCAGGGCCTCGCCGTGGCGAAGCGGCACCTCAAAGCTCACCACGCCGTCGATGAGCACCGTGGCCGAGTCCTCGTCCACCCAGAGCTGCACCGTGGGGCCCGCGAGGGCCTGCTCGGCGAGGTGGGTCTCGGCGAAGGCGACGCCCCCGCCGCTGAGGGCGATCGTGAGGGCGAAGGAGAGAGAGGAGATGAGGCGGGACATACACGCTCCAGGCTTGCCCCGGTCATTGCAACCGCCGTGCCAGCCCTGGATCGGCCTCGGCGACCCTCCCCGCGGCCCCCTAAGCGGCCTGCTCAGCGTGAAATCTACCATTCATAGATTCGCCTCAGGATCGCGCCTATTCGTAGAATGAACTCTGGGGGCGATCCGAAGCACCTCCTGTCGTCTCCTTCTCAGAACATCGGCAGCGTGGCCGTTGTCAGGGCAAAAACCCTGAGTCTGTAGGGCAATGTGGACAGTTTATGGCCGGAGTCTGCCCGATACAAAGGATAGATTCTTGGCTCCAATGAGGTGCGAACATGACGCTCGAAGACGCGCTCTTTGAGACCCACGAGCAGGACGAGCTGGCCCACGATCCGCTGACCGAAGAGGTCGCCCCGCCGCGTCATGGCCTGGGTCCGGATCCCGGCCTGCACCCTGAAGACTGGGCCATCGAGGAGGAGTTCTCCGCCACCTTCTGCCGCCTGCTCCTCGCCGCGGAGCGCCTGCGGGCCTCGCCCCGGCCGCTCAAGCTCCTGCGGGTGAGCCACCACAACCGCCGCGCCGCCGCCGAGGCCCTGCGCCGGGTGGGCGTCTCGGCCTGGCTCGTCACGCCTTGGCGCGACGACGCGGGCTTCTTCAGCGTGGAGGACCCCCTCGATCCTTAAGCCTCGCTGGGATAGGTCCCGGGGATGCGACGACGCGCCCTCCCCGGCACCGACCTCTCCATCAGCGTGCTCGGCCTCGGCCTGTGGGCGATGGGCGGCAAGTACTGGGGGCCGCCCCGCCCCGACGAGGACGCCCTCGCCACCCTACACGCCGCCTTGGACCTCGGCGTCAACTGGTTCGACACCGCGCCGCTCTACGGTGAGGGCCACGCCGACACGCTCCTGCGCCGGGCCTTCGGGCCGCGCCTCAAGGAGCTGATCGTCGCCACGAAGGTCGGCGTGCGCTGGCGAGGCTCACGGGGCCACGCCGAGAGCGACCTCAGCCCGGCCCACATCGTCGAGGACGCCGAGGCCAGCCTCACCCGCCTGGGCCTGGAGACGATCCCGCTCCTCCAGGTGCACTGGCCCTGTGAGCGGGGCACCCCCTTGGCGGACACCCTCGGCGCCCTGGTGAGGCTCCAAGAGCAAGGCAAGATCCAGCACTTCGGCCTGTGCAACTACGGCCCCGAGGCGCTGGCCGAGGCCCGGGCGCTCGCGCCCATCGTGAGCCTGCAGACGCCGTACTCCTTGCTGCGCCGTGAGCTGGAGGGGCCGCTCCTCAGCGCCGCCTCGGGCCTGGGCGTGCTGGCGTATGAGCCCCTCTGCCGGGGCCTGCTCAGCGGGAAGTACACCGGGAACCCTCGTTTTGGGGACGATGACCAGCGCTCGTGGGATGAGCGGTTCCAGGGCCACCGCCTGCGCCACGCCCAGAGCCTCACCGCCGAGCTGGCCCGGATCGCCGCCAAGGTCGGCGTGCCGACCAGCGCCGTGGCGATCGGCTGGGCCATCGCGCAGCCCGGCGTCACCGCCGTCATCGCCGGGGCGCGCACACCCCAGCAGCTCCGTGAGAACGCCCAGGCCGACCGTGTGGCGGCGAGCCCCAAGGTGGTCGAGGTGATCAGCCGGGTGGCGTCGGTGTTGGGTGGGGTGTGAGGAGCGCGCGATGTTGGCGCCAGAGGGTGACGATGCGCTGAGCCTCGCTGTCTAGGGGCCCCCACTGGGCCAGGTCATTGACCACCTTGACCCACGCATCTAGGTTGAGCGTGGCCTCATCGCGAAACTCGTCACGCTGGAGGACGAACCCCTCAAAGAATGGGCTCTCCCGATCATCGGGCGCCTGACCGTGCTCGTCGAGGTAGCTGAGCAGCAGCTCATCTCCGCGCCGTTGGAGGAAGAGCTGAGTGCGGTCATTCTGCCCCAAGAACCCCACGACCTCGTCTCGCCCATTGAGCTGAGGTCCGTATCGCAGTCGCTCCAGCTCCTCCGGCAGCGTCACATCCGTGAGGCCCACGAGGCTGCTCAGCAAAAAATGGGCGTAAGAGAACTGGTCAATCGCCCCGTCGGTGTAGAGGAACTTAAACACGCGGTTGTGAAACATCGCCAGCACTCCATAGGCTTGGCAGAAGGCCGCCTGGTTCATGTCCTCCACGGCGATCACGCCCTTGAAGCGGCTGAGGTCTTCGACGGACCAGGCGCCTGCGGTGGGGTGGTCGTAATACAACTTGATGGTCAGGGGACGTATCCGCATCAAGACTCTCCTCACTCCAAGCTCAACAAGAACTCCACGAGGTCGGCACGCTCCCCAGACGTGAGCGTCGAGGTCACCCCGTGCTGGTCCTCCGGGTTCTCGACGCCGAGCACGTCGTGCAGGCTCGCCGCGCGGCCGTCGTGCAGGTAGGGCGCGCTGTGGTGCAGGCCGCGTAGGCTCGGCACGTCGAGGCCGGTCAAGGGCGCCCCGCGCCGCTGGCCGCTGGCCTCGGTCAAGGTGCCGACATCCACCAACAAGGGCTCCCCGGGGCTCAGCCACGCGGAGATGGTGTAGGTCGGCGGCGGGTGGCAGGCCACGCAGCCCAAGGAGTCGGAGAGGAACAAGGCCTCGCCACGAAGGGCGGCCTCGGTGAGGGTGCCATCCTCCGCACGAGCCGGGCTGCGGGGGCGCTCGGTGAGGCTCAGCACATAGGCCGCCAAGGCGTCGAGGTCCTCGGAGCGGCCCGCTTTGGGCGCGCCCAAGGTGTCCGCGCACTCGGCGAAGTCTTCGTCGTCGAGCAGGCCCTCTCCGCCCATCGGGCCACGAATGTCGTTCTCGAAGTCGTGGACCTCGTCGAAGTTGCCGGACCAATGAATCGGCGCCGTGGGGTCCAGGCCGTAGAGCGGGATCGTGTCGCGTAGGCCCTCGCCGCGGTCGGTGAAGTCCCAGGTCTGGGCGTCGGTGTCGCCGTCGAGGTGGCAGGACGCGCAGGAGAGGTAGGCGTCGAGGCTCACCCGGCGGTCTCCGGCGGCGTGGAACAGCAGCGCCCCGCGCAGCGCCTCCTCCGTGAGCGGCTCGGGCACGCCGCCGCGAAGGTCAATCCGTGTGGGATCCGCCGTCGAGTCGCTCAGCGTCGAGACCTCAAAGCGCTGCACGGACCGGGTGAGCGGTGAGCTGACCCACAGCCCGCCCGCGCCGTCGAGCCAGAGGCCGTCAACGCCGGGGTCTACGCCCTGCACGCCGCCGAGGCGCTCAAAGGTGAAGGGGTCCAGGGCGTCGATGATGCCCGCGCCGAGGCTCGCCGCCCAGAGCACGTCGCCGAGGGGGCTGTAGGCCGCGGCCACGATGAGGTCGCGGTTGTCGAAGCGGGGGCCGCCGAGCTCAGCCCCGTCGTTGAGCTGGGTCACCCGCAGAGCCGCCCGGGCCGTCGTCTCAAAGGTCAGGGCCTCGTCACGCAGGTAGAGGCCGCGCGCCACGTTCGCCTTGAGCCCGCCCCAGGCCGCGGTCTGCCCGTCGGGGGCGATGGCCACCCGCTGGAGCCAGCTCACCACACCTCCGCTGTCGGTGTCGCTGTCGGGGCCGGGGTCAAAGGCCAGGGTGAAGGGGGTGATCTCCCCGGTGGCCTCGTCTACACGCCAGAGCTCGCTCACATCAGGGGCGCTGCGGTGGCGGCTCACCCACAAGCTGCCCTCGGACCAGCCCAGGCCGCGCAGGTCGGGGCCGACGGGGAGGAGCTCGACCTCGGCGCCGTCAATCGTGATCCGCGCCAAGGCGCCCTCACCCTGCAGGCTCACCCAGATGGCCTCGGGGCTGATGACCACGCCGAAGGGCCGGGCGCCCCAGGGGAGCTTGGCGGTGAACAGAGGGCGCAGGCTCGCGGCGTCGAGCACGAGCACGGCGTCGTCCCCGGCGCAGGCCACGGCGATGAGGCCCTCGGCGGCGGAGACCGAGCGGGGGTCGTCGCAGGTGGGGAGCTGGGTGAGGAGCGTCTGTGTCGTGAGGTCTAGGATGGCGAGGTGGTCGAGGTCGGGCATCACGACGTAGAGCGCGGCCCCGTCCTCGGAGGGCGTGAGGCTGGCGCTCACCCGGGGCGGCGTGGCCAGGGGGCGGCGCACGACGCTCACCGTGAGCACGTCCACCTCGGCGCGGCCCTCGGCGTCGAGCACCTCCAGGTAGACCTGGCGGCGGCCGGGGGTCTCAAAGGTCAGGTCTACGGTGGCGCCCTCGGCGGTCTCCCCGTCCACGCTCCAGAGGTAGGTGACGGCGCCGGGGCTCTCTTGGGCGCTCAGGGTGAGGGGCTCCCCGACGAAGGCGAGCTGGTCCCCACCCGCCTCTGCGACGAGAGCGCCGACCTCGGCGGGATCCCCGCAGGCCGTGAGCAGCAAGACCAGCGCCGGGCTCACCATCGTGGGATCTCCAGCTCAACCCCCGTGGTGAAGGTCCAGCGGCGCGTCTCGGCCAGGCGGTTGCCGCTCACGTCCGCCACGCCCCCGGCGGGCAGCTCGACGACGTAGGTGGTGTCTTCAGCCCAGGGCGCGTCGGGCACAAAGTTCACGAGGTTCTCTTGGGTGTAAAAGCGGCCTGGCACGGCCTCCCCGTCGAGGGTCCACACCCGCACCGAGCCCTCAAACACGGTGATCCCCTCGATCATCTCGTCGAAGCTCAGGCCCAAGGCCGCGGTGGTGGGCACCAAGGTGGCGCCGTCTTGGGGGCGGAACCACTCCAGGACGGGGCCCCGGGCGTCGGGCGCCTCGGCCCAGGGGAAGACGACGCTGGAGAGGCCGTCGTCGGCCTTGGAGTCCACCGACGCCACGAGCACGTTGCCCACGGGCGTGACCGTGTCGAGGTCCCCGGCGATGTCCACCTCACCGATGAGCGTCGGCGCGCTCATGTCGCTGGCGTCGTACACGAGGCCCCGGTCGCTGTCGCCTTGGAAGAGGAAGGCCTCGTGGCGCATGACGTAGCCGCCGTCGCCGCCCTCGGTGGGGGCGTCGGCGACGAAGGTGGGCGCGGTGGGGTCGCTGAGGTCGTAGATGATCGGGCCGCCGCCGTCGCTCTTGCGGGCGTAAAGGCCATACTTCCCGGCGAGGCTCGCGAAGTAGTAGTCCTTCAGCTCGCCGTCCGCGCTGGAGACATAAAAGTCGCCGCCGGGGATGGGGCTCAAGGTCCAGGGGTCGGACACGTCGTAGAGGATCGTGCGGGAGAGCCCGGCGGAGGAGACCATCGCCACGTCCCCGACGACGTGCACCGCGCCGACCATGTGCCCGACGACGGTGTGCTGGCCGACCAGCGCGGGGTTTAAGGGATCGGAGACGTCCAAGACGTAGACGCCGTTGAGCCCGCCCGCGGCGTAGAGCGTGTCGCCGAGCCAGAAGGTCGAGAGCACCACCCGGAAGTAGGCGTCGGGGTAGTGGTAGTCGGGCAGGGCGAGCTGGCTCACCCACTGGGGGTCGCTGGGGTCGGTCACGTCGAAGAAGCCGACGCCGCCGACGTCCTCGGACTCGTGGTAGTCCACGGCGAGGTAGGTGCGGCCGTTCACCTCGCCGAAGGCCAAGGTGTGCGTCTCCCGCATGAAGTCCGCCCAGACCTCACCGACGAGGGTGGGGGCGCAGGCATCATCAAAGGTGTAGAAGCTGAGCCCGCCGCCGCCGTCCTCAGGGGCCCAGGGCAAGACGAGCAGGCCGTCGCGCATGACCACGAGGTTGTGGTGCTGCTCGTCGTTCTCGCCGCCCAGGAGCGCGGCGCAGTCCTGCCACAGCGCCTCCGCGGGGAAGCTCACCTTTGGGCCGCCGGGGCCGAAGAGGGCGCGGTGGGCGTCAGGCGCGGGGTAGGCGTGGGGCTCAGGCGCGCAGGCGACGGCGAGGAGCGCGCTCGCGGCGAGGACCAGGCGGGGCATTCAGTCGGCTCCGACGAGGGGGCTGCCCATCATAGCCTCTTCGCCCGCGGCGCTGTGCGCTGAAGCACATCGCGGGACCGACCCCGCCCTCTCGACGAGATCGGCCCCGCGGATCACGTCGGGCCCTGGCACCTGGGCGATTCCGACGCGGGGAGGGGAGCGGCCGTCGCTCCACGCCTCCACTTTGGCGTCACCCCCTACTCGGGGATGACGAGCTCTTGTCCGACCTTGAGCGCGATGCCACCCTTGAGGGCGGCCTTGTTCGCGTCGCGGATGTCGGTCCAGCGAGACGCCTGACCGTAGACCTCTTGGGCGACCTTGCCCAAGGTGTCGCCCTTCTGCACGACGTAGGTGCGGCTCTTGGGGGCGACCGGCGCCACCGGGGCGGCGGCGGCGTTGGCGGCGGCCCCGCCCGCGGCGGCGGCGGCCTCAGCGTCAAC
>JAKLKD010000102.1 GCA_023150845.1 Myxococcota bacterium
GATGAGGACGTACTTAACCTGATACGCACAATGGGCATATACCCCCCCCTCATTGCCCTCCCCTTCGAATTCAAGTATAAGCTCAGCCTGTTCGCAAATCAGCTGCGCGCGGGCACTCCCGACCTGTCTGAAATGATTAAGGATGGTCTTGCAGACACACGATGGGCGTATTTGACATTATTCGGCCCCGGCTTATTGACTCTGTTACTGTCACTGAGGAAAGCCAACAAGTTTGAAGAAAAGATTGCTAAAATTCTCAATGCAGTCGCAGACATGCTCTTTTTAGCTGCCGACCCTCAAGCCGCAATCAACGATACCGTTGGGTATCTTCTATGTGCGTGTCTTACTTTCTTCAGGCGTGCAACTAAACTACTTAGTCAGTCCTCCGGCGACTTACCCCCTTCCGTGAACGAACTCTGCCGTACAATGTTTGGATTGACTGAACGCCAACTTGAACAAATGATACGCTCGCTTGGAAGCACGTCCCATCAACCCCTCAACGCCACAACAGGTCGTTTGACTGACGATGACTGGGGCTACCCCATACGTATGGATCGGGTATTCACCCAGACCGTTCTACCAACGTCAAACTTCGACCGTTCGGAGCTGATTTATCCGGTCTACTGTATTGATTACGACCTTCTCTCGCTACCCTTCAAGAAGTCGTTTGAGCCACTAGTATACGTATCACGCTGGGTAGTCCCGGGTGGAGAGAATGGTCCAACGGACAGCGTGAGTGCGCCCCATCAGATCTTTGATAGTAAAGATGCTGTGGCCACGTCATCACAGATAGAAACCGCAATAACAGATCCCACCCTTCAGCTCATTCAGACCATTAACCTCGCGAGTTTGCTGCTTGAGTGTGGTTTTGAGGCGGAGGGCTTCACGGGAATCCTAAGCCGTTTCATGGCATCCAGCGGTACCGTTGGGTATTATGTGCGTGAGTTCATCGGAAAACAGATCGCATACTCAGACGCCAATGCCATGCTAAATGGCTTCTCGATTTCTACAGTTATTCGATTTCTTTGGCGACAAATGATTACGGATGAGTTCGTTGCGTTTTTCGCACAGAACTATCGCAACGCTGAGACATTCTCGGATGTAGATGCAAAATTGGAGTGGCTGTGGACAGTCATTCCTTGGATGAGCACCGCCACCCGGCGACGGACGATTCAGCAGGTAATGGGTGTACTTGATTTTGATACCGCTCCCACGGTGATCCGCGACACCAAACTTGAGAGGGACATCGTCATCTATGGCTACAGAAGGATTGACGTTTCGGACAGGTTACCAGATGGAAGTATTTTATATCGGTTAGGGGGCAAAGAGAGCACCGAGTCTGGCACGGCCTTTACGCGATGGCAGGATCTACCAAGGATAGATCGCGACGCATTCCACTTATTCATGCAGGAGATGGCCAAATCTGACCAAGAGCTCGTCGCCTTGGCCAAACAATGGAAGGAGCTTAGAGCCAATCCCTTCCGCCCGTCTGCATGGAGGGTGAAAGACTTTGAACCTCTGGATGTTGAACCTGAGGAGGCTGAGTATATTGATCCTGACCGCACTATGTCTGGCCCCCAAACTCCAATCACATTAGAACAGCTAATCGCGATGGCATTCTCGGCGACCCCAGAATGGAGCAAACCATGAGCCGTTCTGACTTAGCTCTTGCCATGCGTCTCACTCATGGTTCTCTGAACCCGCATGTCGTTAATATAGGTACGAGACCTGATTTCTTCTCGGGTCACCACACCCCCCTCCTCCTCCTCGCCCTCGCCTTCGCCAGTAATGACGAGGGGGACTCGGCCAATGAGGTGGATGCCTGTTACGATTCAATTCATAGGGAAGACCTCTATTCATTTCCGTCTTCTGGATATACCCCAGATTTAGATCTAAGCAGGTCAACCGGAAACGACCCTTGTCAGCCCGGCTCAGTTTGCTATGACTCCTACATTTTACCAAGGGCGAGGCAACAATTCGGTGGCACCTACCCGCTTCGAACAGATTCCGACGCATTGCTATACATTGCCCCTGACGGTACGACTACACAATCCGTAGTCATAAAGGATCAACGCACCTACTACCGGTCTGATGGAGAGGCGGGCCGTACCATGCAAATTTGGAGTCCTATCGAGGCCCTTATGCCGTCGATACAGTACGAGGTCTGGCGAGAGTACCAGGACGCGCGAGCGGACGAGCCGAGCATGTGTTTCGACTTTACGTTGGTGACCTCACCCCATGGCTCCTCCTTGTCTTTGCCGACCACCCCACTTCCTCTAATCCTGGTGGCGACGGACGACCTTAACAATCTGTTCGAGCCGTATACCACCTACACCAGCACCTGGCCCGACGAGGGCGGGCCTGACTATGCCATTCAGTTTGGGGAGGTCATCGATGGCTTCGCCACTGTCCGCGTAGCTGCGATGAATTATATTGAACAGAGCTGGTGCCATGCGACCTTAGACACCATCGTCGCGGTTGATGAATACGGCGCCTTCCAGATCCCCGGCGTCCCTTGGCGGGGCCTGGGCACTGGCCGCACCGATCCAGTCCACGGCAGCGAGTTGCAGAACTTGCTCGTGGAGCCCTTCACGATCTCCGGATACCTCGCCCCGGACGGACAGAACGCCATCGTCACCCTCGATGATGTCCTGCTGGACTACAGGCTGGCCGGGAAAGGTTGTGATCTTCATGATTTGGATGTCTTCAACTTCATGTGCCCCGACGGCGAGATCTGCTGCATGGACATGTCCACCGGCCCCACCATCACCGAGCCCTCGTCCATCACCTCCATCGAGTACATCGCCCAAGACAACTGCCACGCCCGCTGCCCCACCTCAGCGGACAACCCCGACTGCACCTTGCCCTGAGCGCGCACCCTTCACCCCACCTTCCCCGCCCTCCCATCAATCACCCGCAGCACCCGGTCATACACAAACATCCCCACCATCGACACCACGCCGATCAGCGCGATGTCCGTCCAGATCGCCTCAGGATGGTAGGTCTCATACAACAGGCGCCGCACGCCGTCCGGGGTCTCGTTCAGGCGCTGGGCGAGCTGCGCCACCACCTCCGAGCGGGGGATGGCCTCGGCCGCCTCCGCGCTCACCTCAAAACGCTCGGTCAGCATCCGCCGGGCGAGGTTCGCCTTGTCGCCGTCGGTCTCGTAGCGGCTCCCGGCGTAGAGGCTGCCGACGATCCAGCCGATGGCCACGGGGATGTTCGCGTAGCCCATGAACAGGCCCTCTTGGCCCTTGGGCGAGAGGGTCGCGAGGTACTCCATCTTCTTCGGGGATGAGAGCATCTCCCCCGCCGAGAACACGAGGATGCCCACGAGGCAGCCCCAGCCTACGCCTGAAGTGCCCGCCATGTAGGCGCCCACGGTCGCCACGGCCATGCCCGCGAGGATGGAGGTCAAGGGGCGCACGAAGCTCGTGAGGTAGCCGAAGAACACCATCGTGAACACGATCAGGCCCGCGTTCGCGTTGAGCAGCCACTCCGGCGGCACCTGCTCCCCGCGTTGGGCCATGGCCACGAGCTCCGGCGCGCTCGCCGCGAAGCTGCGCTGCATCCCCACGGCCCCCAGCACGCCGCCGACCGCGCCCACGCCGAGGGCCCAGGGGCTCGTCGCCGGGCGGAGGACGGCCAAGGCCACGGCGGCCACCAGCGAGATCACCGGGAACAAGGCGAGGCTGTACAGGCCCGAGATGGAGGTGAACATCGGCAGGGGCAGGGTCAAGGCCAGGCCCACGGCCATGCCCGCGACCACCCAGGCCGGGCGGCTCACCTCGGCGGCGGGCTTCTGGTCAGGCCGGGTGCCGAGCCAGCTCACCGCCCAGCACACCCCGCCCCAGATGGCGCCCAAGGCCGCCGCCAAGGCGATGGGCACGGCGGAGGTCGAGAACGCGGCGCCGAGGGTCTTGATGAGGTCGGAGCTGTCGACCCAGTCGTCGATCATGTTCGGCAAGAGGTCAAAGACCTGGTTGAACATCAGCCAGAAGCCCGAGAACACGACGCAGAAGAAGAACACCCGCGGCCGGAACAGGCCGGTGATGGACGTGATGAGCACCTGCAGGGGGCTCGGCGGGTTGGGGTCGTGGGCCGCGTCTTGGGTGGAGTCGCGGTAGAACGGCAGCCACAAGAAGTTGATCGCCACGATCGCCGCGCAGGACCAGAACACGTAGCGCCAGTCCATCAGGCGCAGCACGCCCGCGAGCACCGGGCCGATGAAGCCGCCCACGTTCACGAGCTGGTAGAACACGCCCCAGCCCACCGACGCGCTGGACTTCTTGAGGGTCGCCGCCAGGGTGCCCTGCACGCCGGGCTTAAAGATCGCCGTGCCCGCCGCCAGGAGCATACAGCCCGCGAAGAAGCCGCCGTAGGACTTGAGCTCGGCCATCATCAGGTAGCCGATGATCTTGAGCACGATGGCCGCGGCGATGGTCTGCTTGTGGCCGTAGCGGTCGGCGTAGCCCCCGGTGAACATCGGCAGGACGGACTGCATGCCCGCCCACCAGGCGAAGATCACGCCCTTCTGCTCGTGGGAGAGCTCGGGGCCGCCCTCCTCCCGGGAGAGCACCATGTACAGGGGGACGACGGTGCGCACGCCGTAGTAGGCGAGGCGCTCAAACATCTCCATGGTGTTCACGATCCAGAACCGGCTGTCGAGGTCCTTGAGCTGGGCGCTCAGGCTCGCGGGCGGGCTGCTGTCGTCAGCGGGGGCGGTCGGCGGAGGCGCGGCCATGAAGGCTCCGGGGGATCGAAGGGACGGGAGAGTCTGACACGAAATCGACACGACCGGGGCGAGATCTGGCCCCGCTGGCCTTGCCGCACCCCCCGGAGCGCTTTAGGTTGGCGGGCAACAGATTTCAATTCATACTGAAACCTGTGAAAGCCACCCGCTCCCCGGGGCCCGACATGCAGACCCAGGCCTCTCGACATGAACCCGCCGGACTGCACGCAGGCGCGCCTCGGACGCGCGTGCAGCCTCCCCTCACGGCCTTCTCCCTCGTCGCCCCTGAGCTGGTCGACTGCGAGCAGGCGCTCTTTGACCTCCTGAGCAGCAAGGTTCAGGCGGTGGAGGAGATCGGGCGTTACCTCGCCGCCTCAGGCGGCAAACGCCTGCGCCCGCTGTTCACCGCCTTGGGCGCCCGCGCCGCGGGGAACCGGGGTCCGGTGCACCGCCTGATGTGCGCTGGGGAGCTCATCCACCTGGGCTCGCTCCTCCACGACGACGTGGTGGACGAGGCCGACGCCCGCCGGGGCCGCCCCGCGGCGCACAAGGTCTTCACCAACCCCTCGGTCATCCTCGCCGGAGACTTCTGCGTGGCGCGCGGGATGCTCATCGCCGCCGAGGAGGGCGGGCTGAAGGCCGTCACCGAGCTCACCCGCACCGTGGCCGAGATGAGCGAGGGGGAGATCAGCCAGCTCCTCAACGCCGGGCACCTGGAGCTGGGCGTCGACGCCTACTACGAGGTCATCGACCGCAAGAGCGCATCGCTCATGGCCTGGTGCGCCGCCGCCGGGGCCTGGGCCGTCGGCCAAGAGGCCCACGCCGACGCGCTTCACTCCTTCGGGCGCCGCATGGGCGTGGCCTTCCAGATCGCCGACGACGTGCTCGACTACAGCGGCGAGGAGCGCCTCACCGGCAAACCCGCCGGTCAGGACCTCGCCCAGCGGAAGCCCACCCTGCCGCTCTTGTTGGCCATGGACCGCCGCCCGAGCCTCAAGGACCGCCTCATGGAGCGCCCGCCCGCCGAGGCCGAGGTGCCCGCCTTGGTGGCCGAGGTGGTCGCCAGCGGCGCCGCGCAGGACGCCTTGGACATCGCCCGGGCGCACGTCCGCGACGGCCTCGCCGACCTCGCCCGCCTGCCGGAGACCCCGGCCCGCGCCGCCCTGGTGGGCCTCGCCCATCACCTCGTCGAGCGTGTCTCGTGAGCCCGGAGCTGCCCGTCTCCGCACCCAAGGCCGGGGACGCCGACCGCGCCCCTGAGGTGCGGCAGATGTTTGAGCGCCTCGCCCCGCGCTACGACCTCGCCAACCGGGTGCTCAGCCTGGGCCTCGACCAGCTCTGGCGGCGCTCGGCGATCAAGGCGCTGGGCCCCAACGTGCGCGGCGAGGTGATCGACCTCTGCGCGGGCACGATGGACCTCACCCGCATGATGCTCGACGCCGGGGCCACCAAGGTTCACGCCTTGGACTTCTCGCCGTCGATGCTCTCCAACGGCGCCAAGAAGCTGCCGCCGGGCGCCAACGTGCGCATCGAGACCGCCGACGCCCGTGAGCTCCCCGTGGAGGATCACAGCGTAGACGGCATCTTGTGCGGCTTCGGCCTGCGCAACGTGCCCGAGGTGCACAAGGCCATCGCCGAGTGCGCCCGGGTGCTCAAGCCCGGCGGGCGGGTGGTCGTGCTCGACTTCTTCCAGCCCGAGTCCGCGCCGAGCCGCATCGTGCAGGCGAGCTACAACTCCCTCATCGTGCCCGTCGTGGGCGGGCTCATCACCGGCTTCGGCGACGCCTATCGTTACCTCGCGGGCTCCATCGACGCCTTCTGCACCCGGAAGGAGTTTGAGGAGCTCATGCGCCGCGAGGGCCTGCTCGCGTCGAGCTGGGACGTCTTCCCGCCGGTCGCCTCGATCGTCGTGGGAGAGGCGCCCCGAGGAGGCGGTGATGTCTGACCTCGGCCTCATCGAGCCCGTCCGCCCGGCCCTGACCCCTGGCGCGGAGCTCCTGCGCCTGCACCTGCCGAGCCCCGTAGACGACCCCTGGGCGATCCTCCGGTCTCCCCTCGCCCGGGGCCGCGCCGCCGTGGCCTGGTATGACCCCGTCGATGGCCGCTCCTTCGCCGCCATCGGCGTGGCCCTGCGCCGCCCCGCCCGGGGCCCGCGCCGCTTCGCTTTGGCCGACGCCGCCTGGTCCGAGCTCGCCCGCAACACCCGGGAGCTCGGCGCCGCGCCGGACCCCTCCTTGCCCCTCGCCGTCTCGGCCTTCTCCTTCTCCCACGGCATGCCGCCGGAGACCTGGGCGGGCTTCGACGAGGGCCTCTGGGTGCCCGAGCTCATCATCCACAGCCGCGGCGGCCGGGTGAGCGCCGCCTTGGCCGCGGGGCTGACCTTAGGCGAAGACGCCGCCATGGCCCGGCTGGAGGCCCTGCGGCAGACCTTGCCCCTGGCCGCCGAGGCCCTGCCCGACCCCTCCGGCGCCTCCCCTGTGGAGATCGTCGATGAGGAGGCCGGGTGGCCCGCCTGGGAGGCCCGGGTGCTCGCCGCCCGTGAGGCCCTGGACGCCGGGCGGCTCAGGAAGGTCGTGTTGGCCCGCTCCCAGGCCCTCCGCGCCCCCCAAGGTGCCGTCTTTGACGCCGTCGCCACGGCCTTCGCCCTGCGGGAGCGCCAGCGCGGCTGCACGACGTACCTGCTCAAGCGCAGCGACGGCTCAGGCTTCGTCGGCGCCACCCCCGAGGAGCTGATCCGGGTGTCCGCCGGGCGCCTGCGCACCGTGGCCTTGGCGGGCACGCGCCGCCGGGGCGCCGGGGACGACGACGTGGTCTTGGCCCAAGACCTGCTGCGCTCGCCCAAAGACAACGAGGAGCACGTCTTGGTCGCTGAGGCCATCGTGTCGAGCCTCGACGGTTTGGCCCGGGACGTGACCTTGCCCGAGTCCCCCGAGGTGGCCGGCTTCGTGGACGTGCAGCACCTGCGCACCCCCGTCGAGGCCCGGCTCAACGAGGGCGTGACGCCTCTGCAGCTCCTCGACCGCCTGCACCCCACCCCCGCCGTGGGCGGCCTGCCCCGGGCCGAGGCCCTGGCCTGGCTCGATGACCACGAGGGCCTCGATCGGGGCTGGTACGCCGGGCCCATTGGCTGGGTGGACAGCCGCGGTGAGGGCGTGTTTGTCGTCGCGTTACGCTCGGCGCTTGTGCGTGGGGCCGAGGCCACGGCGTTCGTGGGCTGCGGCCTCGTGCGCGGCAGCGAGCCCCGAGCGGAGTGGGACGAGACCCGGGCGAAGCTCGGCACCATCCTCGGTGGCCTGCGCGCCGCGCCTGTCGCGAAGACGTGACCGTGTCGACCGCCGCGCTGAACCGCCGCCACGCCGGGAGGCTGTTGGGCGCGCTCGCGGCCTTGGGCGTCCGGGACGCCGTGCTCTCGCCGGGCTCCCGCAACACGCCGCTCGTCTTGGCGATGGAGGCCCTGGCCCGGGGCGGCGCGGCGCTCACGCTCACCGACGTGCTTGACGAGCGCGCCGCCGCGTTCTTCGCCTTGGGCCTCGCGCGGCGGAGCGGTCGCCCGGTGATCCTCTCCTGCACCTCGGGGAGCGCCGGGGCGCATTACCTCCCGGCCTTGACCGAGGCGAGCGCCAGCGGCGTGCCCTTGATCGTGCTCACCGCCGACCGCCCCGCGGAGCTGCACGGCGTCGGCGCCCCCCAGACGCTCGACCAGACCCGGCTGTTTGGCCCCTTCGTGCGGATGTTCTTGGACCTGAGCGAGCCCGCTGAAGACCGCGACGGCCCGGGGATTGAGCACGCCGCGGCGCGCGCTTGGGACGCCGCCAGCGGGGCGAACCCCGGCCCGGTGCACCTCAACCTGCCCTTTCGGGAGCCCCTGTGGGATCCGGCGGTGGGCGCTGAGGAGGCCCCGGCCTTGGTGCGGGCGCCGCCCCGGGTGTGGCGTGGGCGGGCGAAGCTCGATCCCGCGGACCTCGACGCGCTCTTGGCCCAGCTCGCCGCGAACCCCCGAGGGGTGATCGTCGTCGGCCCCCGGGAGCTCGCCGATCAGCGCGGCGGCCCCGACCGCCTGCCCGAGGCCGTCGCCGCCTTGGCCGCGCGCCTGGGCTGGCCGGTGCTCGCCGAGCCCACGAGCGGTCTACGCTTCGGCCCCGCCGCCCCCTTCGTCGTGGACCACGCCGACGCCATCCTGCGCTCGGAGCGGGTCGGCGACGCCTTGGCGCCGGACCTTGTGCTGCGCCTGGGGCAGAACCTCAGCTCCAAGGCCACGAGCCGCTGGCTGGCCCGGCACGCCGGGGGCAAGGCCACCCTCGTCCACCCCGCCGGGGCCTGGCATGACCCCGAGCTCATCGCCGAGCGCCTCATCGTCGCCGACCCCGCCGAGCTGCTCTTGGCGCTCCTGGACCGAGCCCTCCCCGCCGCGGAGCCCGCCTGGGCCGCGCGCTGGCGGGCCGTGAACGCCGCCGCCGCCGCCGCCTTGGGCCCCCTCGTCGAGTCGGGGCCCTTGTGGGAGGGCCAGCTCGCCCGGGCCGTCGCTGGGGCCGCCCCCGAGGGCGCGCTCCTGCACGTCGCCTCGTCGATGCCTATCCGCGACCTCGACAGCTTCGCCCGCGCCCGGCCGACGCCGCTCCTCGCCACGGCCAGCCGCGGGGTGAACGGCATCGACGGCACGCTCTGCACGGCCTTGGGCCTCGCCGCCCGGCATGAGGGCGCCGCCTGGGCGCTCTTGGGCGACCTCGCCACGCTTCACGACGCCGGGGCGTTTGTGTTGGCCGCCAACCTCGGCCGCCCGGTCACCGCCGTCGTCATCGACAACGGCGGCGGCAACATCTTCGGCTTCTTGCCCATCGGCCAGCACCCTACGGCCTTTGAGGCGCACTTCTTCACGCCCCAGGCCCTCACGCCGACGACGCTGGCACGGGGGCTGGGCCGCCTCGTCGCCGAGGTGACCGACCTCGACGGTCTCCGCGCCGCCTTGGCCGCGGAGTCCACCCGTCAGGAGGGCGGCTTAGGCGTCATCGTCGCTCGGGTGGACCGCGCCTACAACCTCGTCCAGCACCGCGCCTGCTGGGCCGCCGCCGAGGCCGCCGCCTTGGCCGTCTTGGAGAGCTGATGAGCGCCCCCGCCGCCGAGCCCCGGCCCTCGACCCTCAAGGTGTGGCTCTTGGCCTGCCGACCGGCGACGCTGCTCGCCGGGGTCACCCCCGTCGTCGTCGGGGCGGCCCTGGCGATGGCGAACGGCGTGTTTCAGCTCGGCCCGGCCTTGGGCGCGCTCTTGGGCGCCACCTTCATCCAGATCGGCACAAACCTCGCGAACGACTACTACGACTTCAAGAAGGGCGCCGACACCGACGCCCGCCTGGGCCCGGCCCGGGCGGCGCAGAAGGGCTGGCTCACCCCCCGCGAGGTCGCCACCGGCACCGCCGTCGCTTTGGGGCTGGCGTTCTTGACCGGGCTCTACCTCGTCGCCGTCGCCGGGTGGCCGATCTTGGTCCTGGGCCTCGTGAGCATCGCCTTGGCCGTCGGTTACACCGGGGGCCCCTACCCCTTGGCCTACCACGGCCTCGGGGACCTCTTCGTGCTCATCTTCTTCGGCTACGCGGCGGTGGCGGGCACCTACTACGTGCAGGCGCTCACCGTCGCGCCGGAGGTCTGGCTGGCGGCGACCCCGGTGGGGGCCCTGGCCACGGCGATCCTCGTGGTGAACAATCTCCGGGACCGCTTCACCGACGCCGAGGCCAACAAACGCACCCTCGCCGTGCGTTTTGGGGCCACGGCCGCGCGCATCGAGTACAGCGTGCTCTTCGCCGTGGCCTATGGCGCGCCGATGTTGGCGGTGTCTCTGGGCTGGGGTGGGCTGGGCTGGCTCTTGCCCCTCGTGAGCCTGCCCGTGGCGATGCGGCAGGTGCGCGCGGTGTGGCAGACCGACGGCGCCGCGCTCAACCCGCACCTGGGCGCCACGGCGCGGATGGAGCTCATCGTCGGCGCCTTGTTGGCCGTCGGGGTCAACCTGTGAGGATCCGCGAGGCCACCCTCACGCCCTACGCGCTGCCGCTGCGGCGCCCCCTGGCCACGGCGGCGGGGCTCATCAACCGGCGTGAGGGCCTGGTGCTGCGGCTGGTCACTGAAGACGGCGTCGAGGGCCTCGGCGAGTGCGCGCCCCTGCCGGGCTTCTCCGCGCTCGACCTCCCCGGCCACCGGCAAGCCCTGGAGGCGCTGCTGGCGAAGCTCCGCGGCGCGGCGCTGCATCCCGAGGACGCCCAGGCCCTCGGCCTGCCCCCGGCGGCGGCCTTCGCCGTCGAGCAGGCCCTCTGGGACAACGAGGGGCGGCGCCGGGGCCTCAGCGTCGCCCGGCTCCTGCGCCCCGACGCCGCGGCCCTCGTGCCCTGCTCGCGGCTCGTGCGCACCGCTGAGGAGGCCGTCGCCGCCCAAGCCGACGGCGTCGTGATGGTGAAGCTCAAGGTGGCCGTCGAGTCCGTGGCCCGCGACCTCGCCCGAGTGGCGGCCCTGCGGGCGGCGGCGCCGGGCCTGCGCCTGCGCTTGGACGCGAACCGCGGCTGGACATTCGAAGAGGCCCAAGCGGCGCTGACCGGCCTCGCGTCTCTGGGCGTCGAGTCTGTCGAGGAGCCCCTCGTCGGCTCCGACCTCGCCGGGCTGCGCGCCCTGCGCGCCTTGGGTGTGCCGCTCCTCGCCGACGAGTCCGCCCGGGACGAGGACGACGTCGCCCGCCTCATCGACGCCGAGGCCGTGGATGGGGTCGTGCTCAAGCCCATGTTCATCGGCGGCCTCAAGCGCGCCCTCCGCCTCGCCGAGCGCGCCGCCGCCGCGGGCCTCGCCGTCGTCGTCACCACGGCGCTCGACGCCGCCATCGGCCGGGCCGGGGCCCTGCACGTCGCCGCCGCCTGCCCCGAGGCCGCGCTGTGGCCCTGCGGCTTAGACACGGGCGGGCTCTTGGAGCGGGACCTCTTCGTCTCGGAGCGGGTGATCGGCGGGGCGCTCTCCCCGCGGGGGCCGGGCCTCGGCCTCGTCGAGCCGCCCCTGGCCCCAGCCTCGGCGCGCCTCTTCGGCAGCCCGACCCCATGAGGATCGCCGCGCCCCTCACCAGCGCCGCCCGCTCCCGGCCTGAACACCCGCTCCTGGAGTTTGAGGGGGCGTCCTTCACCGCCGCCGCCCTCCACGCCGAGGCCCGGCGCCTCGCCGGGGGGCTCGCCGCGGCGGGGGTGGGCCCTGGGGACGTGGTGGCGCTCTTGGGGGATCCCGAGCCGAGCTTCGTGGCGCACCTGCACGCGGCCTGGTGGCTCGGCGCCGTCGTCGCCCCGGTCGCCCCCCGGGCCGCGGAGTCCGAGCGTGACGCCCTCTTGCGGCGCCTGGACCCCCGCTGGATCGTGCACCCCAAGGGCGTGGCGCTGCCCGACGGGGATCCGCCCCCGGAGCGGCTCTGGGGCCTCGACGAGCCCGCTCTTCGCCTCGCCTCGTCGGGATCGACGGGCGCGCCGAAGCTCCTGTCGATCACGATGGGGCAGCTCCTCTTCTCGGCCTTGGGCTCGGCCGCGCGCCTCGGCCACCTCCCTGACGACCGCTGGCTGTGCTGCCTGCCGTTGAACCACGTCGGCGGCCTCTCCGTGCTCACCCGCTCGGCGATCTTGGGCTTCACCGCCCTGCTTCACCCCCGCTTTGACGCCGCCCGGGTGGCCCAGACCCTCGACGCGGGCGAGGTGAGCCTCGTCTCGCTGGTCCCGGCGATGCTCAGCGAGGTCCTCGACCAGCGGCCCGAGCGCCCCTTCCCGCCCCGGCTGCGGGTGATCCTGCTCGGCGGCGCGCCTTGCCCGGCGCCGCTGCGTGAGCGGGTCCGGGCGCTGGGCCTCCCCGTGTCTTTGACCTGGGGCATGACCGAGACGGCCTCCCAGGTGGCCACCCGCGCGCCGGGGGACCTCCGCCCCGGCGCGGACGTCGGCTGGCCCCTGCCCTTCAACGAGGTCGTCGCCGACGCCGACGGCGTGCTCACCGTGCGGGGCCCCTTGGCGCCGGAGGGCGAGCACCGCACCAACGACCGCGGCCGCCTCGACGACGCGGGCCGGGTGATCGTCTCGGGCCGGGCGGACCTCGTGCTCATCTCCGGGGGTGAGAACATCCAGCCCGCGGAGCTTGAGGCCGCGCTCTTGGAGCACCCCGAGGTGACCGAGGCCGCGGTCATCGGCCGCGCCGACCCCCGCTGGGGGGAGCGCCCCGTCGCCTTCGTGACCCTGCGCCCGGACGCCACGGTGACCGGCGAGGCCCTGCGCGCCTGGTGCCGCCAGCGGCTCTCGGCGTTTAAGGTGCCCGATCGGGTGATCGTGCTCGATGCGCTGCCGCGCACGGCCTTGGGGAAGGTGGATCGGGGGGCGCTCTCGCGGCTCTGAGCCGACCGCTCAGCCCGCCCGCCGCGCCCAGAACACGAACATCCCCGAGAACAGCCCCGGGGTCTCGGCCTCCAGGGCGTCCCAGACCTCCAGGTCCCGCTGGGCCGGGTCGTCGGGCCGGGCGGCGGCGTAGCGGCTCGCCGCCGTGGGGTGGCTGTGCTGGAGCCCGATGAGGCTGAGGCCGTGCTCCGCCAACAAGGCCCCGAGGGTGAGCGGCGTGTAGCGGCGCTCGACGGGGTGGAGCACGAGATCACGGAGGCCGGTCAGCGACGCGAAGTCCGGGGACCGGGTGACCCCCTTCGCGGGGTGGTCGTCGGGCAGAGCCCGCAGGGCGGCGCGGGCGGCGCGTAGGCCCGCCTCGTCGGTCGCGGTGAGCCCGGCCTCATGCAGGAGCGCCCGGGCGGCGAGCACGTCTTGGCGGCCCCGCTCGCTGTAGAGGCCGAGCTGCATGAGCCCGCCCGGCGCCAGGACGCCCACCAAGGCCCCGAGGCCCTCGTTGGGGTCCTCCAGGTGGTGCAGCACGCCGACACACTCGATGAGGTCAAACTGGCGCTCCAGGCGGCCCACGTCGCGCAGGTCCCCCTGGATGAAGCTCACCCCGGGCAGGCCCCACTCCTCGACGAGGCGGGCGGCCCGGCCGAGGCTCGCGCGGCTGAGGTCCAGAGCGAGGATCTCCCGGTCGGCCAGCCGCGTGGCGCTCGTGAGGAGCTGCTGCCCTGTGCCGCAGCCCGCGAGGAGCACCCGCACCGTGGCGGGGTCGGGCAGGGCCTCCCCGGCGGGCAGGCGCGGGAGCAGGCTGCGCACGAGGCCCGGGAGGCGCTGGGGCGTGCGCTGGTGGGCGGTGACGTGCCGGGGGTACGGGTTCTCCTCGTACAAGGCGGCGACGGCGCGGGCGGCCTCGCCGGTCGGGGTGTCTAAGGTGGGGACACCCTCGGCCAAGGCGCGCTCCCGGCGCAGATCGCCGAGCTGCTGCCAGAAGAGCGGCGTCAGGGGGCCCCAGTCCTCACCCGGCCGCCCCAGGCCCTCGCCCAAGGCGCCGCTGAGCGGGCGATACATCAGCACCGCGGCGAGGCGCGAGGCGTTGTCGCCGACGACCCGGGCCCCGGCGGGCTGGCCCAAGAGCCGAGCGGTGAGGCGCTCCACGAGCGCGGTCTCTTCAGCGCCCTCGGCCCAGCAGTACTCCGAGCGCCAGCCGTGTAAAGCCAAGGCCGTCAGCGCCGTGAGCGCCGGGGGGTGGCCCCGCTCCGCCGCCCGCAGCGCCGCCGCCCGGGCCAAGGTGAGCAGGCGCTCCCAGGTGCCGTCGATGATCAAGGCCCGAGACAGCCAGGCCGTCGTGAGCGGGAGCGCCAAGAGGCGCAGGAGGTGGGTGTCATCCGCCCGCCCGGCGAGGGCCTCGGCGCCCAGCGCGGTCTGGGCCAAGGCGCGCCAGGTCGCCGGGCCGAGGCGGGTGTGGTCGATCCGCGGCGTCTCGTAGAGCGCGAGGAGCGTGTCGCCGAGGTCCGAGGGCGGCTCATCGACGAGGAGGAGCAGATCGGTGAGCCCCACGGCGTAGCGGCGCTCGTTGGGGTTCAGGCGGCAGGCGTGGCGGAGCAGGCCGAGGCCGTCCTTCGCCCGGCCCCGCTGGGCGAGCCAGAGCCCCAAGGCGTAGCTCGCCTCGGGCTGACCGGCGGAGGACGCCCGGCGCCAGGCGAGCTCGGGATCGCGGCCAAGCCCCATGCGGACGTGGCCCAGCACCAGCCAGGCCTCGCCGTAGGCCGGGTCGTCGGCGACGAGCTCGTTGAGCAGGGGCTCCGCCTCGCGCAGAGCGCCCGCGCTCCAGAGCTGGACCGCGCGGCGGAAGGTGAGGGCGTCTTGGGTGCGCGGCATCAGGGCTACCTCGGAGGGGCTCGACGGGAGCCTATCGTGTTTCCGTGGAGGGTCGTCGACACGATATAGTCCGCCGCGACGCCCACGCGGAGGAGCCCCGATGGCCTGGCTTCGCGCCTGCTGCTACGACCTCGCCTTACGCAACGCCGAGGCCCGCTGCCTCACGGCCTGGCGCGCCGCGTTGCTTCGAGACGCCCGGGGTGTCGTGCTGGACGTCGGCGCGGGCACGGGCCTCAACCTCAGCCATGTGCCCCGGGACAACACCCGCCTCATCCTCACCGAGCCCGACCCCGACATGCGCGCCCGCCTCGCCCGCCGGGCCGCCGCCGAGCGCCCCGACGCCGAGCTCCTCGACGCCCCCGCCGAGTCCCTCCCCCTGCCCGACGCCTCCGTAGACGTCGTCGTCTCGACCCTCGTCTTGTGCTCCGTCGCCGAGCAGGCCCCGGCCCTGGCCGAGCTGCGGCGGGTGCTGCGCCCCGGCGGCCGCCTCTTGTTCTTGGAGCACGTCGCCGCCGAGGAGGGCAGCGCCCTCTTGCGCTGGCAGCGGCGGCTGGAGCCCCTCTGGTGGCACATCGCCGAGCGCTGCGCCCTGACGCGCCGCACCGACGAGGCGCTGCTGAGCGCGGGCTTCACCCTCGAGTCCATGACCCGCGCGCCGATGCGCGGCGGCGTGCCTTGGGTGAGCCCGACCATCCGCGGCGTCGCCCGGCCCCGCTGAGCGCCCGCGCCGATCACGCCTCCACTTTGGGCCCGCGGGGAATACACTCTGCTGCCTTCCTCCTCGCCGAGCGATCCCCCGTGACCTACGCCCCCGCGCGCCCCTTGCCGTCCATCCGCGTCCCGCTGCTCGCGCCGCCGTCGTGGCAAGAGCCCGAGCTCGAAGAGGGCCTGGAGCAGTTCGACATGGGCTTCGCCGAGGATCGCCCGACGGCTTTGCTCGACGTCGCGGTCTGGCAGTCCTTCGACCCCAACCTCGACGGCGAGCTCAACCTCGTGCGCCCCCGGGAGAGCGGCCAGATCGCCGTCGCCTTCTTCGCGGGCCCCCACGCCGCGGACCTCGCGCTCAAGCTCAGCGGCGTGCTGCGGTACCGCCCGGCGGACTGGGTTCACCTCGCCGCCCGGGGCGGCTGCGAGCGGGGCCTGCGCCTCGACGCCGTGCGCGCCCTGAGCCTCCTCTACCTCCCCGAGGACGGCTGGAGCTACGAGGACGAGGCCCTGTCGATCTCTCTGGCCGAGGCCCAGGCCGCCACCGACCACGGCGTGCGCCAAGAGGCCGCCGCCGTGGAGCGGGCCATCGGCGAGGGCGCCCGGCAGCGCACCCTCTTCCCCTTCGCGCCGTCCCGGGGCCTGTCCCTCGTGCTGCCGACCTTGTGGGTGGGTGAGCTGGACCAGGCCCTCGACGAGCTCACCGGCGACCTGGAGATCACCGACCGGAGCGCCCTCGCCTTGGGCCGCGTCGAGCGGGTGAGCGGCCAGTCCGTTCACCTCGACGCCCGCTGGACCTGGCAGCACCACGCCCAGTCCGGCGTCGGCGCGATGCGGCTGGACGGCCCCGACGCCGCCGAGCTCTTCGCCCAGCTCAAGGGTGGCCCCCGGGGCGTGCCCGTCGAGCTGGCCCGGGTCGGCGCCCGAGACGGCGAGTACCTCTTCACCCAGGCCACGGGCCTGCGCGCCTTGGGCATGGCCTCGACCCTCACCGGCGGCCTCACCGACCCCGAGGACGAGGAGCTCCTGGAGAGCGCCCTCAACTCCCCCCTTGATGAGCTGATCGCCGCCGCTGACGAGGCCCGGCGCTGGCTCATCGAGCTGCCGCCGCCGGAGCCTTAGGGCTCAGCGTAAGAGATCCGTGCTCGCCGGCCGACCGGGCAGGTGCAGCCGCGTCTCACGCCGCGGCGCCTCGGCGAGCACGACGCCGCCCCGCAGGACGAGGCGCCGGGCGGCGCGCAGGCGGATGGCCTCGACGGGGTCTCGGGCCTGGAGCCACACGAGGTCGGCCCGGGCGCCGACGTGCAGGCCATAGCCCTCCAGGCCGAGGATCTGGGCCGGGGTCTCGGTGACCGCGGTGAAGCAGGCGCGCATGGCGTCTTGGCCGGTCATCTGGGCGACGTGCAGGCCCATACCCGCGACCTCCAGCATGTCGCCGGAGCCCAAGGGGTACCAGGGGTCCAAGGTGCAGTCTTGGCCGAAGGCCACGGGCACGCCCCCCGCGAGGAGCTCCGGCGCCCGGGTCATGCCCCGGCGCTTGGGGTAGCCGTCGTGGCGGCCCTGCAGGGTGATGTTGATGAGCGGGTTGGCGATGGCCGCGACGCCGCTCTCCCGCATGAGCGGGATGAGCTTTGAGACGTAGTAGCTGTCCATGGAGTGCATCGAGGTGAGGTGGGAGCCCGCCACGCGCCCCTGCAGGCCCAGCCGTAAGGTCTCCGCGGCCAAGGTCTCGATGTGGCGGCTCAAGGGGTCGTCGCTCTCGTCGCAGTGCATGTCGACGCGCAGGCCCCGCTCAGCCGCCAGCTCACAGAGCAGCCGCACCGAGCGCGCGCCGTCCTCCATGGTGCGCTCAAAGTGGGGGATGCCGCCGACGACCTCGACGCCCATGTCCAAGGCGCGCTTGAGGAGCGTGAAGGCGTCGTCACCGCCGGGGGTGGGCGGCCGATACCGCAGCACGCCATCCTGGGGGAACGCGACGAGCTGCAGGGTGAGGTAAGGCGCGACCCGGCGCTTGACCTCCAAGAGCGCCTCGACGGCGAGGAGCCGGGGGTCGCAGACATCGACGTGGGAGCGCACGAACAGGAGCCCCTGGGCCACGGCCCAGTCGCAGTAGCGCAGGGCGCGCTCGATCAGGGCGTCTTGGGTCAAGGTCGGCTTGAGCTCACCCCAGAGCGCGATGCCCTCCAAGAGCGTGCCCGACTGGTTCACCCGCGGCAGGCCGTAGGAGAGCGTCGAGTCCATGTGGAAGTGCGCGTCGACGAAGGGCGGGCAGACGAGCTCCCCGCCGACGTCCAGCTCGCGGTGGGCCGAGGCGGCGAGCTTGGGGCCCAAGACGGCGATGTGGCCGTCGAGCACGCCGAGGTCGAGGCCCGTTCGGCCGTCGGGCAGGGTGATGTCCCTCAGGATGAGGTCGAGCACGGCGCGTCTCCGCAGAGTAGGTCCGCGCCGGAGTATACCGCCCTCAGCGGCAGACGCGAAGCTTGGCGGCGAGGGCCTCGGCCTCGGCGTCGAGGGCCTGGGGCATAGCTTCGGCGCGGCGGAGCTGCAGCCAGCCCCGTGGCGACGAGGTGGCCTTGTCGATGGTCCCCATCGCCCGCCAGAGCGCCTCCACCGGGGCCCAGTGCGGCGGGTACTTAAAGCGAGCCACGTCGAGGATGAGCACGCGGTCCTCGCCGGGGTGCCAGGCCGCCAGAGGGGAGTAGTGCCCGTCGCCGGTCTGCCCCAAGGCGCCGCGGCCATAACCGGCGACGAGGAAGGGCCCCTTCGGCGCGCGGCAGGAGGCCTCCAAGGCGGCGCGGAAGCTCACGAGGTCGTTCGGGTTGGCGCGGTGGACGTCGACGTCGGCGCCGTTGCAGCGGGCTAGGCAGGCGACCTCGTCTAAGGTGAGGCCCTCGGCCCGGACCAGCTCCATGGACTTGCAGCAGTCGAGGAGCTCCTCGCCAAACCAGCGCCAGGGCCCACGCCAGGCCCGCCCGGGGTCGATCTCCAAGGCGTTCAGCACGGTGACCAGGGTGCCGAGGCCACACCACGCGGGCTCGGCCTGGGTGTGGAGCTGGGCGACGAGGGGGAAGAAGGCCTCGGCGGTGCCCGCGCGGATGGACTCGGCGAGGAGCCTGCGGCCCTCGGGCGAAGAGAAGTCGATGAGGTCCGCGGGGAGCGGGCGGCGGTAGAGCGAGGCGTCCGGCGTCATGCCTTGAGCCTAAGCACGGCGGCGGGGGTCGGGATCTGGGGAGACGTCGTCCACGATGAATCACTCAAAACTGAGTGATTTCAACAAAACTTAGGCGACAATCACTCAAAACTGATAGATTCTTCTCTCCAGGAGCCCCCATGGACGAGCTGCTGCTGATCCTGACCCCCCACGACGTCGAGCTCCTCTTGGCCGAGCGCCTGCGGGCGGCGCGCCGGGCCTTGGGCTGGACCCAGGCCGAGCTCGCCAGCAGGAGCGGCGTGTCCGTGGCCACCATCGCCCGCCTGGAGCGCAGCGGCCAAGGCCAGCTCAGCTCCTTCTTGCACCTCTGCGCGGCCTTGGGTCGCCTCGACGACCTTGAGGCCCTGCTCAGGCCCGCGCCGCCGCGCACGATGGACGACCTGCGCCGCCAGAGCGCGCCGTGAGGGTCACGAGCCTGCGCTCCCTCGACGTGCGTCTGCGCTTCTCCCCGGACGACGTGCGTGAGGTCGGGGTGCTCGCCGAGCGGGGCCGCGAGGTGTGGTTTGAGTACGCGCCCTCGTTCATCGACGGGGGCCTGCAGCTCTCGCCGCTCAAGCTGCCCCTCCGGGCCGGGCTCCAGCAGCACACCGTGACCGCCGGGGCGCCCATCCCCGGAGTGTTCAACGACGCGCGCCCCGACGGCTGGGGCCTCAAGCTGCTGCACCGCATGTTCCAGGCCCGCGGCCGGTCGGCGAGCGCCGTCTCCCCCCTCGATGAGCTGGCGTACCTGGGCCAGCACACCATGGGCGCGCTGTGTTTTGAGCCCACGACCGGGCCCGTCGGCGACCTTCACGACGCCGTCGAGCTCTCGGCCTTGGCCGCCCACGCCCGGCGCGTCTGGGACGATCAGGTCAGCGAGGTGCTGCCCCAGCTCATCTCCGCGGGCGGCCCGTCGGGCGGCGCAAGGCCCAAGGCCCTCGTCGGGCTGCCCAACGACGGCGGCCCCGGCGTGGTGTTCGGCGAGGGCGAGCTGCCGCCGGGCTTTGAGGCCTGGCTCGTGAAGTTCCCCATGACCCGGGACGACCTCGACGTTGGCCGCCGCGAGGCCGCCTGGATGACGCTGGCCCGGGCCGCCGGGCTGGAGGTGCCCGAGCACCGGGTCTTGGCGCTCAAGGGCGTCGGCGACGCCTTCGCCGCGCGGCGCTTCGACCGGCCGGGCGGCGGGCAGCGGCGGCACATGCTCTCCGCCGCCGGGGCGCTCAACGCCGACTTTCGTACGGCGGCGGCGGACTACGAGCACCTCCTGCGCGCCACGGCGGTCCTCTGCGGCCACGACCACGCCGAGCTCGTGAAGATGTTCCGCCTCGCGGTGTTCAACGTCGCGACGGTGAACGAGGACGACCACCTCAAGAACTTCGCCTGGATCCTGGGCCCCGAGGGCCGCTGGCGCGTCGCGCCCGGCTACGACCTCACCTACGCGCCCCAGCCCCAAGGTGAACGCGCGACGACCGTGGCCGGGGCGGGCCGTGAGGTGCGCCGCGCCGACCTCCTCCGCCTCGCCGAGCGGGTCGGCCTGCCACGACGCGCGGCGTTGGGCGTGCTCGACGAGGTTACCGCCGCGACGCGGGACGTCGAGGCGGTCCTCCAAGACGCGGGCTGCCGGGGCCCGGTGTCCCAAGCCGCCGCCGAGGCCACGCTTCAGGCCACGGCGAGGCTCGTGGGGTGAGGCCTCCCCGACGCATACCCACCCGGCCCCCAGCACGATACTCTGCGCGGCCCCCAAGCCCCTCTGGACCCCGCTCATGCGCCGACTCCCTCTGCTCCTCGCCCTCCTCGCCGCCTGCGACGGGCCCGACAAGACCTCCACCGACGACACCGCCGAGGACGTCGTCCCCGTCGAGGGCTGCCGCGCGACACCCCTGCCCCCCAAGGCCCCGCGGCTCGTCGCCGCCTCGCTCCCCTACACCGCCGAGGGCGCCGCGTCGGACCGCTGGACCCTCCTGCAGCTCGACGACGACCGCCTCACCACGACGGACATTGAGTTTGAGATGGGCCGGGGCGGCGGCGACGCCGTGGTGTGGTCCCCCGATGGCTCCTTGGGCGTGGCCGTTCAAGACGACGGCTCCTTGGGCGTGTTCACCCCCGAAGGAGAGGTCGTACACGCCGCGTGGAGCGAGGGCCTCTACGCCGGGGACGTGATGTTTGACGCCAAGGGCGAGACGCTGTGGATCGTCGACGGCAACTGGGTGGAGAACGGCGGCGGCGTGTACGAGGCCAGCGTGGACTGCGCCACCGGGGCGCTCACCCTCGTCGGCCTCGTCGTCGAGAGCAAGCTCGGTGAGCACCTGCTCGGCGACGTGCTCATCGCCGACGCCAAGGCTCTGCCCATCACCCTGCCCGGCGGGGCCTTGGGCGAGGCGACCTCCCTCTTCGGCCATGACGAGGCCATCGTCGGCGGCGCAGATCGGCGCGGCGACACGATCTACGTCGGCGACAACAGCGCCTTCTCGAACGAGCCGAACCAGGTCGCCGTCGCCACAGTGGGCGACTCCATCACCGTCGACAGCGTCTTTGAGGTCTACGACCCCTACGACATCGCCGCCGTCGAGGGGGGCGCCATCGTCAGCTCGGGCTTCGGCGACGAGCTCATCGCCGTAGGCGCCGCCGGGGTGCTCGACGTGATGCCCTCCGAGCTGCCCGGCTCCATCGCCTTGGGCCCCGACGACCTCGCCCTCGTCGCCGAGGTCTCCGGCGTGCGCCTCGTCCGCCTGGAGGCCGGGGCGCTCGTGGAGGTCAGCTTCTTCGGCACCCCCGGCATCGACGACATGATCGGCAGCCTCGGGGTGCAGCCCTGAGCGACTCCTCCCGATGATCACCCGCCCCCCTCGGCACCCCGCGCTCCGCGGCGTGGTGGAGCTGCTCTGGGCGGGGGCGCGCCGAGGAGACGCCGCCCGGGAGCTCGTGGTCCCGACGGGCCAGCTCCACCTCTCCTGGCGCGCGGGCGGGCCGCCGATCCGCCTCGGCGCCGCCGGGGAGCAGGTCGAGCGCCTGGGGGTGCTCGGCGGGGCGCGGCTCAGCGCGCACATCCACGACGTCCCCGCCGCGTCTCGGTCCATCGGCGCGATGCTGCGGCCGGGGGCCACGACCCGGCTGTTCGGGGAGCCCGCCCGCGCCTTGGCCGGGCAGCACACCGGCCTTGACACCCTCTGGGGCGCAGACGCGGCGCGGCTGCAGACGCGTATCGAGGAGGCTCAAGACGACGAGGAGGCCCTGGGGCTCGTTGAGGCGGCCTTGGTCGCCCGGCTCCGGGTCGGGGCCCGCCCGCCAGGGCTCCGCGAGGCCCTCGCCGCCCTGGACGCCGGGGCCCCCGTCTCCGCCGCCGCGGCCCTG
>JAKLKD010000103.1 GCA_023150845.1 Myxococcota bacterium
CGGGCGCGCGGGGCGAGACGGGGCGCGCTCCGGCTCGACGGGCCGCGTGGGGGCGCTGGCCAGCGGCGGGGGAGGGCTCGTCGGAGGGCGGCTGGCGTCACCCTCCTCCGGACGAAAAGGGCGGGGTGGCCCGCCGCGAGCGGACGCGCCGCCGCCGGTCGCCCGCAGGCGCCGCTCCAGCTCCTCAAGTCGAGAGACGAGGTGATCGACGGGCTGCAGGGGCCGCACGATGGCCAGCCGCGCGACGCCCATCTCCAAGACGAGGCGCGGGCGGCTCGCCCGGGAGACCTCGTCGTGCAGGCTCAACATCGCCTGGAAGTAACGAGAGAAGGTCTCAACATCGACCCCGGCGCAGATCTTGCCGAGGCGGGTCTGCTCCTCCTCGGCCACGTCGAGGTGGCGGCGCGAGGTGGGGCTCAGCACGACCAAGGCGGCGTTGCGCAGGAGCTCCAGCACCTCAGAGGTGAACTGGCTCAGCTCGTAGCCGTAGTCGTAGACCTGGGCGATGACGTCGAGGCAGCGCTCGGGCTCTCCGCGGAGCAGGCCCTCCAAGAAGCCGTAGAGCAGCTCCCGATCGACCATGCCCAAGATGCGCGCCACCTCCTCTAAGGAGATGTCCTCGCCACCAAAGGCGATGACCTGGTCGAGCAGGCTCTGGGCGTCCCGCATCGAGCCTTCGCCCGCCCGGGCGATGAGGCGCAGGCCCTGCTCGGGGATCTTCACCCCTTCGGCGGCGCAGATCGTCGAGAGCCGGGTGACCACCACGCTCTCGGGGATCCGCTTGAAGTCGAAGCGCTGCACCCGGGAGAGGATGGTGTCGGGGATCTTCTGGGACTCGGTGGTCGCGAAGATGAAGACGACGTGGGCGGGCGGCTCCTCCAGGGTCTTCAACAAGGCGTTGAAGGCCCCGATCGAGAGCATGTGCACCTCGTCGATGATGTAGATGCGGTAGCGGTCGCGGCTCGGCAGGTAACGCACCGCGTCGCGCAGCTCACGCACGTCATCAACGGAGTTGTTCGAGGCGCCGTCGATCTCCGTCACGTCGGGAGAGAGGCCCTGGGGCACCTCAAGGCAGGACGGGCACACGCCGCAGGGCTCGGGCGTGGGGCCGTTCACGCAGTTCAGGCAGCGGGCGAAGGTGCGGGCCGCCGTCGTCTTGCCGACACCACGCGCGCCCGTGAACAGGAAGGCGTGGTGGATACGCTTGAGCCGCAGGGCGTTCCGCAGGGTCTGCGTGACGTGGGTCTGCCCGGCGATGTCCTCAAAAGTGACCGGGCGCCACTTTCGGGCGATGGCCTGATAGCTCATGCCGACTGCTCGGGGGAGGCGGGGCTCTGGTCGAAGGAGCCGCGCCGGGAAGTGATGGCCGGGTGACCCGTCACACCATGTGTCCTACTACCGTTGCTTCCTTCCGGACCTGGCGGGGTTCAAGGGCGTTGGTCAACAGGGCCCGACCATCACTTCCCGGCGCGACGCCGGGCGCTCACCTGCAGGTGGCGGAGAGGGTGGGATTCGAACCCACGGTACATTGCTGTACACACGATTTCCAGTCGTGCACCTTCGTCCACTCGGTCACCTCTCCGCAGAGCCCGAGGGCTCTCCTGCAGGTCAGGCAGGGATCGAGATGAAGTGAAAGAAGAGAGGAGAGGGTGGGATTCGAACCCACGGTAGCGCAAACTACAGTAGATTTCGAGTCTACCGCCTTCGTCCACTCGGCCACCTCTCCAGAGTCACAACGACAGGGTCGCTGTGGGGAGCCCTTCACCTCAACCGACCGCGTAGGGTGCGCGTCGTGAGTCTCATCGGCGCTTGCGCAGATCCTGGAAGAAGGAGCGCAAGATTCCGGCGCACTCTTCAGCTTCGACGCCGGGGACCACCTCGAAGCGGTGGTTGAGGGCGGGGTGCTGAGAGAGGTCACCTAAGGTGCCGAGGAAGCCGCCTTTGGGATCGGCGGCGCCGTACACACACTGCTGAACTCGGGCGTTCACCATCGCGCCCGCGCACATGGCGCAGGGCTCTAAGGTGACGTAGACCGTGCAGCCTTCCAGGCGCCAATGACCTTGGGCTTGGGCGGCTTCACGCATCGCGAGCAGCTCGGCGTGCGCGGTGGGATCGGCGCCGGTCTCTCGCCGGTTGTGGGCGACGGAGAGGATGGCGCCATCTCGGACGACGACCGCGCCGACAGGGACCTCACCGAGTGACACGGCGAGCCTTGCCTGCGCGAGCGCCACCGCCATGTACGAGCGGTGAAGTTCGGGGCTGTTCATCTCGATTCCATCAAAGAGCGACCGCCTGCTTTGCGACACAGGCCCGCCCCCTTTATGATCCCAACGTGCAGGTGTCAACGGTCAGCGGCGCATGAGGCTCCTCTCTCTCTTCGCGGATCGCCTGCGCGCCGCCCTGGACGGGTCGGTGCGCGAGGGCCTCACGCCGTACACCGCGGAGCGGGACGCCATGCGCGCCGAGCTCGACGCGCTGCGCCGCGAGATCGCCGCCTTGGGGCGTGACCGGGAGGCCCTGCAGCGCTGGCTGTCTCGGCGGACGGGGCCCTTCACCGGGGACATGACGGTGCACGAGGCCTGGGCCCGGCACCCCCGGGCGAAGGAGGTCTTCGCGCGGCATCACCTCCCCGCCTGCCCCTCCTGCGCCGTCGGCGCCGACGAGACCCTCGCCGAGGCGGCCTTTGGGTATCGCCTGTCGTTGGAGGATCTTCTTGGGGAATTGAACGCCGTGCTCAGGCCTTCATAGGACGCGCCCCTGACGGTCACGATCGGCCCTTGCTCTATTGGCCGCCGGGGTCTACGCTGTCCCTGGCACCCCAGATCTGGAAACCCTGCCCCCCTAACCGCGGAGGGAAGATGCTCCGCCGCATCCTGACCACCTCACTCTTCTTTGTGTTGGCCCTCGGCACCGCCTGGGCCGCCGACGTCACCCTTCAGACCGACGACGGCGTCAAGCTCCACGCGGTCTACAACCCGGTGAAGAGCGCCACCCGGGGCGTCGTGCTCGTGCACATGGCCGGCCGCAGCGCAGAAGACTGGGCCTTCATCGCCACGAAGCTCAACCAGTCCGGCGTCGCCACCCTCGCCGTCGACCTCCGCGGTCACGGCGGGAACGTCGCCCCCGGCGCCTCGCCGACGACGCTCACCGAGGCCGACTACCAGAAGATGCAGAAGGACGTGGCCGCCGCCGTCGCCCACCTCCGCAAACAAGGCGTCACCGACATCTCGCTCATTGGCGCGTCCATCGGCGCGAACCTCTGCCTGCAGGTCGCCGCCGCCGACCCGAACATCAAGTCCGTCGTCATGCTCTCCCCGGGCATGAACTTTAAGGGCGTGACCATCTCTGAGGCCCTCACCACCTACGGCGACCGCTCCTTGCTCGTCGTGGCCGCCGTGGATGACGCCTACAGCGCCAAGACCGCGCAGTACATCCAGGACGCCGCGCGCTCGCGTCAGGTCGTGCAGATGTTCTCTGCGGGCGGCCACGGCACGAAGATGCTCAACCGGGTGCCCGAGCTGGAGCCCCTGGTGATGTCTTGGCTCCTCGGCACCTACCGCACGGGCACCGAGGCCGGCGTGGTCGGGGCCAACCCCAACATCACGACCACGGACACCACGAAGGTCGAGACGACGGGCACGGCCTTCGGCGGCAAGTGAGCCGGGCGCGGGCTTAGAGCTTCCGCACCAGCGCCGAGAGCCCCCGGGCGTCGAGGCGCTGGAGCAGCTCGCGCAGGCGCTGGGGGTCGATGAGCAGCTCCGTCGGCGAGATCTGGCCGAGCACAAAGTCGTCGAGGGGCAACACGGCGCGCACCTCCTCGATGATGTGCGGGTCGCTCACCTTGAGCATGGCCAGGTTCTTGTGGAGGATCCGCTCGCTCATCCTTCGGGGCTCTCGATTCGGTAGGCGTAGCCTTGCTCGGTGAGGAAGAGCTGGCGCTTCTCCGCGTAGAGCTGCTCGTTGGAGTCCCGGGTGATGACCGTGTAGAAGTGGGCGACGTTCTCCCCGCCCTTGGGCCGGAGGATACGCCCGAGGCGCTGGGCCTCCTCTTGGCGGCTGCCCCAGGTGCCGGAGACCTGAATCGCCACGGAGGCGTCGGGCAGGTCCACGGAGAAGTTGCCCACCTTGGAGATGACCAAGGCCGGGATGTCGCCGTGGCGGAAGGCCTCAAAGAGCTTGTCGCGCTGGCTCTGCGGGGTCTTGCCGGTGATGATCGGCAGGCGCCAGCGCGCCGCCATCCACTCAAGCTGCTCGATGTACATGCCCAAGATGAGCACGCGGTCGCCCTTGTGGCGCTCCAGGAGCTCGTCGATCACCGGGCCCTTGCGGGGGTTGGTGGAGGCGATGCGGTACTTCTCGCGGTCATCGGCCACGGCGTAACGTAGGCGGTCGTCCTCGCTGAGCCCGACGCGGATCTCCGTGCAGGAGGCCGAGGCGATCCAGCCCTGGTGCTCCAGGTCCTTCCAGGGCATGTCGAACCGTTTGGGGCCGATCAAGGCGAACACGTCGCCTTGTTTGCCGTCCTCACGCACCAAGGTCGCCGTGAGGCCCAGGCGCCGCCGGGCCTGGAGCTGGGCCACGGACCGGAAGACCGGCGCGGGGAGCAGGTGCACCTCGTCGTAGAGGATGAGCCCCCAGTTCGCCCGGTTGAACAGGCCGAAGTGTACGAACTCTTCAGTGCGGGAGCGGCGCCAGGTCAACATCTGGTAGGTGGTGAGGGTCACCGGGGCGATGTCTTTGGTGTCGCCGGTGTACTCCGCGACCTGATCCGGCTCAAGGGTGGTGCGCTGGAGGATCTCCTCGCGCCACTGGCGCAAGGCCGTGACGTTGGTGCAGAGGATCAAGGTCTTCATGTTGAGCCGGGTCATCACCCCCAGGCCCACCAAGGTCTTGCCCGCGCCGCAGGGCAGCACGACCACGCCCGAGCCGCCGTTCACCAGGCCGTCGCCGTAGAAGCTGTCGATGGCGTTGAGCTGGTAGTCGCGAAAGTGCCAGTCCAGGCCGTTCACCGTGGGGTGACGGACGGTGATCTGGAGCGCCTCGCCGTCGGTGTAGCCCGCGAGGTCCTCGACAGGGTGGCCGACCGCCGTGAGCGCCTGCTTGAGCTCGCCGCGGTGGCCGACGGGCACCCGCACTGAGGTCTTGTTGATCCGGTCGCCGAGGAGCGGGATCGCCGCCTTCGTCGAGCAGATCTCCGTCATCAGGGCCTCGTCCGAGGCCTCCAAGATGAGCGAGCCCGCCGGGCCCGGGCGCAGCTTGAGCCGCCCGTAACGCCCCATCGTGTCGCGGATCGACACCGGCACGTTCGGCGGCACCTCGTACTTTGACCAGCGGAGGAGGATGTCAATGGCCTCCTCCGGGCTGAGCCCCGCCGCCGCGGCGTTCCACAGCGAGAGGGGGGTCACCCGATAGGTGTAGACATACTCAGGGCTCTTCACCAGCTCCGCGAAGCGCACCAAGGCGTCGCGCACCTCCTTGAAGTGGGGACCCATGGTCTCCAACAACAAGGTGTGATCAGACTGGACGATGAGCGGGTTCTCAGGGACGTACCGCATGACCGCCAGGATAACCCGGCCCACCGGCGCGGGAGGGCTCGCCGGTCATCACCCGCGTCGGGGAGCAGCCGGGAGCCCTCGGAAGGCCAGGGATCAGGCCGAGCGTCGCGGCGCGCGGCGAAGCAATGCCATCACAAAGAAGAGCGCGCCGAGGCCCAGGGCGCCGTCGGGCCCCGTGGCGCAGCGGGCGCCGCCGCCCCGAAGCTGGGGGCTGGCGTCGCAGCGGTCGCCGATGCCGTCCTCGTCGGAGTCGGCCTGATCGAGGTTGGAGTCCGTCGGGCAGTTGTCGCAGAGGTCGCCGGTGCCGTCGCCGTCTACGTCAGACTGGTCGGCGTTCTCCTGCGCGGGGCAGTTGTCGCAGGAGTCCCCGACGCCGTCGAGGTCGGTGTCAAGCTGGTCGGGGTTGGCCGCCGCCGGGCAGTTGTCGCAGAGGTCGCCGAGGTCGTCGAAGTCGCTGTCGGTCTGGGCGGGGTTCGGCTCGACGAGGCAGTTGTCGCAGGCGTCCCCGGCGCCGTCCTCATCGTAGTCCACTTGATCTAAGTTATGATCGAAGGGGCAGTTGTCGCAGAGGTCACCGATGGCGTCGATGTCGCTGTCGGACTGATCGGGGTTCTCGATCTCGGGGCAGTTGTCGCACTCGTCGCCCTTGAGGTCGAGGTCGCCGTCGATCTGGTCGAGGTTGTAGGCCAGGGGGCAGTTGTCGCAGTCGTTGCCGATGAGGTCGCCGTCGCTGTCGGACTGCGTGGGGTTGTAGAGCCCCGGGCACACGTCGCAGGCCTCGCCCCAGCCGTCCTTGTCGTCGTCGGCCTGGTCGGGGTTGTAGTTGAAGGGGCAGTTGTCGCAGTAGTCGCCCAAGAGGTCGACGTCGGTGTCCTCTTGGAGCGGGTTCAGCACGTCGATGCAGTTGTCGCAGACGTCGCCGACGTTGTCGCAGTCCTTGTCCTCTTGGCCGATGTTGGGCACGGTGAGGCAGTTGTCGCAGGCGAGCTGCACGACGCGGTCCGGCAGGCCGTTCTCGTCGAGGATGACCACCGTCCCGGCGGAGAGTAAGTCGCCGTCCTCGTCGTAGTCCGGGCCGTAGACGGGGTAGAGGCAGCCGAAGGAGGTGTAGTCGTAGAAGTAGTCGGTGTTCTCGATGGGGTTGCCCTCCTCGTCCACGGCGGAGGCGCAGAGCGGGTCCTCCATGTCGAGGGGGAACTCTTCAGAGACGTCGATGTAGTTGCAGTTGTAGTCCTGCTCGATCTCGTCGTTACAGCAAGTGCCGGGGTCGCAGATCGCCCAGGCCGCCAAGGAGGAGAGGAAGAGCGCGATCATGGGGACTCCTCAGGCTTGGGCGCGGCGTCGTCTTCCTGCTCGTCATCTTCGCGGAAGTTGTTGGGGTTCAACAGCTCCTCCAAGGTCTCCTCCGTCGTCTTGGGCGGCGGGGCGACGATGACCTCAGGCTGCTTGGGCTGGACGATCTTGACCGTCTCGCCGCTCCAGGGGGCCAGCACCTCGGCGGGGTAGACCGGGTAGCCCTCCTCTGGGGTGAAACGTTCGACGATGTGGAACTCGACGCGGCGGTTGGTCGCCAACGAGGCCTCGTCGGTGCCCGCCGTCTTGGGCACCACCTCGCTCATGCCGCGGTACGACATGCGGGAGGGGTGGACCCCGGCGAGGATGAGGCCCTTCCAGATGGCCCGGGCGCGCAGGTTGGAGAGGTCGTAGTTGTAGGCGAAGCTGCCCTCCTCGCTCGCGTGGCCCTCGATGACGATGTGGCCGATCTCGGCGTGCTCGTGGAGGATCTTCGCCACGGCCTCTAGGGTGGCCATGGACTCGGGGAGGATGGTGTCGGTGCCGAACTCGAAGTTAATCGGGTCACGGATGACGATCTGGTCCTGCTGGATGCGGGCGAGCTCGTCGGGCTTCCACTCCGGCGGCGGCTCCTCGACCTCGATCGTCTCCGGCACGATCTCTTCGGGGGGCTGCTCGGTGACCTTGACCTGGCTCTCCGGCGGGGGCGGCGGAGGCGCGTCCGGCGGGCGCACCCAGGTGTACGCGACGTAGTAGCGGAAGGACGTCGAGCCGACGCCGTCCGCGATGCCTTTGCCGACGCCGAGATCCCACTGGGAGCTGCCGTCGCCGGTGAAGATCTGCGCGCCGATGAGGCCCTCGCCGCTGCGCCCCCCGCGGGTGGAGAGGCTCGACGCCCCGCCCCGGGTGAGGAGCGCCGCGGTGAGGTTGAGGCGGTCAGGCCAGAGGCCGACGACGGCGCCGAGGTTAAAGTCGAAGGTGGGCTCGATCTTGTAGTCGAGGCCGGTGTCTTCAGTGCGGCGACCGGCGTAGGCCCCGTCGGCGACGAGCAGGGCCGGGCCGACCTCCACCATGCCGCTCACGCCCGCCTTCACCCGCAAGGTGCCCTCGCCGAGGTAGGCCTCCCGTTTGCCGGTGGGGGCGTAGGCGTCGGCGTGCAGGCCCAAGGTCAAGGGCCCGGCCTGGGCGAGCTTCACGCGCCCGCCGACGGAGAGGTCACCGAGGCCCGCGCCCTCGTGGCCCATGAGGCTGGCGTCGTCCTCGGACACCTCGGTGCCCCCATCGACGGCCATCGGCAGGCTCGCGCGCAGAGAGAGCCGATCCGACGCGTCCCAGCTCACGCCGAGCTGGAGCACACGCCGGTTGACGACCAAAGCGCCAACCTCCTCGTTGAACTTGTAGAGGATGACCGGGTCGCGCTCGTACTGGTAGACGGCGCCGACCCGAACCGAGCCTTGCCCGGCGATAAGCGGCGAATCAACGCCAGGAGGCGTGCCCGCGGCGAGCGACGAGCGCAAAAGCTCCACGTCGAGGGAGTACCCTGCGTGCGCCTCCGCGCCGATGATGAACCACAGCCACGTCTGGAGCGTAATCAACCGCACCTTTCCTTTGACGCGAACCATATTCCGGTGAGCGCCGTAGCGATCGGCATGGTCTAAAGCTATCCTCTTTCTGTGGGGCTCTGCATGTCAGGGCGCTGCCCCGCTCAGGAGTCTTCGCTCATGCTTCTGTTCCCACTGCTCTTCGGGACGCTGCTCGGCTCTAGCTGCATCGAGACCGGCCTCAACCCCGAGAAGCCTGACGAAGACCTCGACCTCGCCCCTGAGCTCGCGATCAGCCCCGAGCGCCTCGACTTCGGCGAGCTTCGCCCCGGCGAGAGCAGCGCGCTCACCGTCACCTTGACCAACGAGGGCACCAAGGCGCTCTCGGTCAGCTCGGTGCGGATTGAGGGGGACACCGTCTTCACGATGACCGCCATGGGCGCCACGACGATCGAGCCCGGCGACGCCGTCGACGTCGCGATCACCTTCTCCCCGGTCAACGTTGAGCACGAGGGCAGCCTCGTCGTGCTCTCCGACGACCCCAAGGTGCCCCGCGCCACGGTGGAGCTCATGGGCTACGGCCTCGTGCCCCAGCTCTACGTCTTCCCGAACCCCATCGACTTCGGCCGCGTCGAGCCCGAGTGCCCCCGCGACAACACCATCACGCTCAAGAACATCGGCCGCGAAGAGCTCACCGTCGATGGCCTCGCCCAGCTCGGCGACGGCTTCGTCCTGGACGAGTCCGCGTTCACCTTGCCCCTGAAGCTTGAGCCCGAAGAGACCTACGACCTCAAGGTGACCTTCACGCCCCTTGAGGTGGCCGCCTACTCCGGCGAGCTGTGGGTCTCCTCGGACGGCGGCGACCCCGTCGTGCCCCAGAGCGGCGAAGGCGCCCCCGTGGGCGAGTTCGTGGACGAGTGGACCCAGCCCCGCTCGAATCAGGTCGACATCATGTTCTTCATCGACAAGAGCTGCTCGATGGAGGACGACAAGGAGCGACTCGCCTCGAACTTCACGAAGTTCACCGACAAGCTCTCGGCCATCGACGCCGACTACCTCGTCATGGTGGCCACGAAGGACAACGGCTGCAAGAACGGCACCTTCATCACCAAGGACACCGCCAAGGACGACATCTCCGCGCTCTTCCGCCAGGCGGTGGACCAGCCCGGCGGCGCCTACACCGAGGCCGGGTTGATGATCACCCGCAACGCCGTGAACCAGACCGACGGCGGCGAGTGCAACGAAGGCTTCATGCGCGACGGCTCGATGGTCTCCTTCGTGCTCATCTCCGACGAGCCCGAGCAGAGCCCGTCCGGCGCGAGCTGGTCGGAGAACGTCGCCGCGATCCGCTACAAGGCGCCGACGGCCTACATCAACGCCGTCGTCGGCCCCGTACCTGACGGCTGCGCCACCGCTGAGGCCGGCTACGGCTACAACGAGGCGGCCACGGCCACGGGCGGCCTCCTGCTCTCCATCTGCGACTACGACTGGGGCGACCACGTCAGCAAGATCGCCGACCTCGCCACCCAGGTGCTCCTCCCCAACACCTTCTACCTGGAGGACGAGCCCCAAGACGGCACGATCCGGGTGACCGTGGACGGCGAGGAGGTGCTCACCGGCTGGCGCTACGATGAGGCCGCCAACGCCATCGTCTTCGAGGAGGAGTCCATCCCCGGCGAGGGCACCTTGGTCCAGGCCTTCTACGCCAGCGGCTACTCCTGCGACTGAGCCGGGCCGCCCAAGTCGCGCCCACCTCGCAGATCCTCCGCGCCCCGCCGAAGCAAACACGATAGGTCGGCGAGATGCTTCGTGTCATCGATCAGCTCAAGGCCCTCGGGCTCTCTAGCGGCGAGGCCCGCGCCGCCTTGGACAACGGCAAGGTGCGGATCGGCGCCACCCCCACCCGGGACCCGGTGCGCCTCGCCGCCCCCGAAGACGTCGTGCTCAACCTGCGCGGGCCCCGCCTGCGCCCCAACCTGGACCTCGCCGTCGTCTGGCGCGACCCCACCGTCGCCGTGGTCTACAAGCCCCCGGGCATGCTCTCCGTGCCCGCGCCCGAGCGCCGCGGCGAACCCGACGTGGTCGGCGTCTGCGCCAAACACTTCGGCGAGGCGCACCCCGTGCACCGCCTGGATGAGGACACCTCGGGGCTCATGCTCGTGGCCCTGCGCGCGGAGTCCCGGGCGGCGCTGATCCCGATGTTCTCGGAGAAGCAGATCGAGCGGGAGTACCTCGCCATCGTGAAGGGCCAGCGCAGCAAGACGCCCCAGGCGATCCGCTCGACCTTCGTGCGAAACCGCGGCGACGGCCTGCGCGGGAGCCTGGAGCGTTTCCCCCGGGCCCGCCGCGCCCCCGACGAGGAGCCCACCCCGGCAGTGACCTGGGTGTGGGGCATCGAGGTCTTGTGGTGGGCCGGGCTCGTCGGCCTACGCCTGGAGACGGGGCGCACGCACCAGATCCGCGTGCACATGAGCGAGGATGGCTGCCCGGTGCTCGGCGACACGCTCTACGCCCCACGCACCGTCGGCCGCGCCGCGCCCCGCCTCGCGCTGCACAGCGCGCGCCTGCGCTTTACGCACCCGCTCACCCAAGAGGTCATCGATCTGGCGTCGCCCCTCGCCGATGACCTGGAGCTGCTCCGCCGCCGCCTGCTGAGCCCGCCGCCGGGGGAGACCGCGGAGGGAGACCCCGGAGAGGGCGGCGGCCGCCGGGGCTGACCGGCCCTCGACCGATGGAGGGCGCCCGGCGGAAGCGAAGGTTGCGCTATAGTTGTGGCGCCTGAGTCGGAGCCACCTATGCGGGTCTCTTTCGCCGTCGTCGTCCTCATCCTGAACAGCCTGGGCGTCGTCGGCTGCCTCAAACGCGCCGGGGGTGGCGGGGACCGCTCTTGGGCGGATCCCAGCCAGATGGACACCTGGCGCACGGCCTTTGTGGACTACGGCTACATCCCTTGCGACGCCGAGGCCCTGGCGCGGATGTGGGGCCTCACCGTGCCCGACGCCAAGGCGAAGTACGGGATGATGCTCAGCTCCGGGGTGAAGTCCTATGAGCTGGAGCAGAAGCTGCTCTACCCCGCGCGCCAAGCCGCCGGGAACAACAACCGCCGCCTCTGCGGCTTAGAGGACAACGGCTTCAGCCAGGCCGACGCGAAGCTCATCGCCCAGAGCTGGGGCACGGACATCAACACCGCCCGGGCGAGCCTGGAGGAGAAGCTCACCTGGGGCGGGCGCTTCGCCGTGGAGGACGCGCTCAAGTTCGCGTCGATGGGCTACGTCGGCGAAGGCACCGACGGCGGCGCCGAGACCGAGGCCATCAACACCTTCTACAACGCGGGCCTGTCGTACTGCGACGCGGAGATCCTCGCGGCGAGCTGGGGCATCGACACCTGGGAGGCCAAGGTCACCCTCGGGATCAAGCTCAACGCGGGCTACAGCATGGACGACATCCAGGGCACCTACCTCTCCCCGGCGCGCCAGCAGTACATGAGCAACAACCAGGTCTGTGAGCTCTACGAGACGAACTTCACCACCCAAGACGCCGAGCGCCTCGCCTGCTTCTGGGGGGTCGGCCTGGAGGAGTCCAAGGCGCGCATCGCCCAGAAGGTGACCCACGGCGGCGCCGAGGACGTGACCGCGGTGCTCAAGGCCGCCGCCTCCCGGGGCTGCCGCTGAGCCAGCTCCAGTGGAAGATCGGCGTCGAGGTGGAGCTGATGGCCCCGCCCGGCGCGAGCCGCGAGACCTTGGCCTCGGCCCTCGCCGCGGGCATCGGCGGCCAGAGCCGACCGGGCCTGCACCCCCAGTCCGAGCCCAGCCGGGTGCCCGGCCAGCCGGTGTTCTACAACCTCACGCCGTCCTTTGAGGTGCTCAACGCCGCCGGGGAGCGCTGGGCGCTCTGCGTCGATGACCTCACCCTGCAAGACGACCTGAACAAGCAGGCCGCGCCCCTGCCCGGCTGGTGGCGGGTGGTGAGCGACGATCCCCGCCTCCTGCGCCTCGTCGCCCGGCACGCCCACCCCCGCGGGCCCCTCTACGACGCCTTGGCCCCCGTCGCGGCGCTGTTCGGCGCTGAGTTATTGCCCGGCGAAGGCGGGATGTGGAAGGTCGTCGATGAGACCGGGGCCTCGGTGGCCTTGGGCGCCCCGCTGCCCGGGGAGCGGGAGCGGCCCTGCGAGCTCATCACCGCGCCGATCTCCGCGGACCACCACGCGGCGCTGGAGGCCCGCCTCGCCCCGGCGAGGGCGCTGGGCTTCTTCGCCCCGGTGGAGGGCGCGACCCACCTGCACTTCGACGCCGGGCCCCTGCGCTCGGCCCGGGCGGTGCAGAACCTCGTCCGCCTCTTCGTCACCTTCGGCCCGACGCTTCGTGCCCAGCTCGGCGTGAACCCCCGCTGCCGCCGCCTCGGCCCCCTGCAGCCCGAGCTCATCGCCGCCGCCGAGTCGCCGGGCTTCTTGAGCCTGCCGTGGGAGGAGGCCCAGGCCCGGCTCGCCCAGGCGCGCCCCGACAAGTACCGCGACCTCAACCTGCGGAACCTCATCTACGGCCTGCCCCACAAACACACCGTCGAGCTGCGTATCCTCCCGGTGCACACCTACGCGGGCCCGATCGTCGAGGCCGCGGCCTTGGGTGAGGCGCTCCTGCGCCGGGCGATCGCCGAGGTGCCCGTGGAGCGTCGAGCCCCGCTGCGCCCCGGCCTGGAGGCGGACTCGGCCCTGCGCGCGGCGCTCAGCGCGGCGGAGTAGGCGCGGCCCGGCGCAGGCGCAGCCGGGTGAGCAGGCGCGCGGCGAAGCCCCGAAGGGTCAGGCGGGTCTCCGGCACGGCGGCCACGGCGCGGCGCTCCAGCTCGTTGAGCAGGGCGCGGGCCTCGGTGAGCCGCTCGTCGAGGGCCAAAGCCTCGCGCAGATGCCGGGCGGCGGCCTCGGTGCGGGCCATGGTGAGCGCGATCCGCCCCAGCTCCAGGTGGGCCCGGGCCCGCACGGACTCGTCCTCCTCCACCAGCGCGTGCTGCAAGGAGTGAATGTCGTCGGCGCCAAGCTCCATTGGGGGCTCCGTGGGTCGGCAGGGGGGCGGTGACAGTTCACCCTCTGTCGTCGGCCGGGTCAAGTCAAAGACTTGTCACGCGGACGACACAGTGCCCAAAGCGCCCAGGGATCCCCGCCTCTCGAAAAAGTTAATCAAAACTCGATCCTACATCTTGTCAGGTCAAGCCTCTCGGATAGGATCGGGCCGCCTCGACGACGAGGGGCCGACCGCGGAGTTCCTGCACAACTCTGGCACGATCTCTGCATAGGCAATCGTCGAACCACGCCGCCGCTGAACACCGCTGCCGCCGCCT
This sequence comes from Myxococcota bacterium, assembly GCA_023150845.1. Lineage (GTDB taxonomy): Bacteria > Myxococcota_A > UBA796 > UBA796 > CAJQPC01 > JADKFE01. Next base: position 13,721 of record JAKLKD010000103.1, read on the forward strand.
CCTGCTGAGGAAAACACCATGGCCCGCTCCCTCACCGTCAAGCACACCGAAGCCCCCGGCACCTCCAGCCTCCTGAACGCCTTCTTGCTCGTCGCGTTCGGCTGGCTCGTCGCCTCCATGCTCTTCGCGGGCGTCAGCGCCAGCGCCGCCACGGAGGGCGCTCCCGCCCCGGTGATCAACGCTCAGTAGATTTGAATCTACAAAGCGTAGATTTCTCCCCCAAGCCCCCGCCCCTCCGGCGGGGGTGATCGCTTCAGGGGATCCGCCAGACGACGATCTCCCCGTCCTCGTGGGCGGGCGCGCCGAGGGCGCGGGTGAGCAGGCGCGCGGCCTCGTCCGGGCTGCGGGCACGATCACGGTGCAGGGCGATCCAGTCGATGTGCAGGTCTCGCAGGGCACGAACCTCGGCCTCCATCGAGCCCTTCTCGGCGAGGGGCTCCGTGCGCTGCATCGCCTTGGGCGGGCGCCAGGCCGCGGGGGTCGTCGGGGTGACGCCGCAGAGGCGGTCGGCGACGGCGATGAGGCGGCTCCGAGACAACAAGGCGTCGGGGCCCTCGTAGCTCTCGGAGATCGGCAGGTTGAGCCCGGGCTGCCACCGATTGTAGATTCGGGGCACCTCCTCGCTGAACTCGCGCCGCCCGTTGTCGAAGGGCAAGGCGACCACGCCCCCCTCGCCGCCTTGCGCACGCATCCAGGTCCAGGCCGCCGGGGGCGTCGGATCGTAGAGATCCCGCGGGAACGGGGTCTGCGAGAGCGTGAGGTTGTCGAGGAGCACGGCGCCGAGCAGGACCGGCAAGGCCCGGGGCCAGCGCGTGAGCAGGCGCTCGGCGCCGAGGCCCGCGGCGACGGCGAAGAAGATCACCGCCGGGCCCGCCGCCCGGTGCCAATGGGAGAGCCCCTGCAGGGCCGTGATGTGCTGGGTGAGCGACCCGGCGGGCAGGCGCCACACCCGCCCCAGCCAGGAGGTGTCCCCGCCGATGGACAGCCAGTGGCCGAGCGCGAGGATCCACAGCGGCAGGATCAGCGCCCACAGCCCCCAGGCCCGGCGCCCCGCCGCCAAGGCGAGGCCGAGGCTGACGAGGCCGACGTAGACGCTCTTGGAGATGGGCACCCGCTCGACGGCGGGCAAAAACAGGTTCAGGAGGTCCGTGCCGTAGGTGGGCGTGTGGCGCCACATCTCCCGCGTGGCGCTCGGCCAGGGGGACGGCGGGTGCCAGCGGGACGACCAGAACTCCCGGACCTCCAGCAGCTCCGCCAGGGGCCAGGCCCAGAGGCCGAGCGCGATGAGCCCCTGGGCGACCGCCGCCAAGGCGACACGCCCCCGAGGCGCCCGGGCGCGCAAGAGCGCCCAGCTCCAGAGCGCCAGCTCGATCGGCACGGCGAAGGCGACGTGGTACCAGCCCGCGAGGCCGAAGGCGCCGAGGCTGAGCCCCGCGAAGGCGAGGTCCCGGGGGCGACCCTCCTCGGCGTAGCGGAGCGCCGCGGCGGCGTGCAGGCCGATCCACCCGATGGGCACGGCCTCGGTGATGCCGAAGCTGATCACCCCGCCGAGGAAAGGCGCGGACTCGGCGACCACCCCCGCGGCCAAGGCCCCGGCCCGCCCCGCGCCGAGCTGCCGGGCGAGGGCCCAGGCGCCGACGAAGGCGAGGAGCAGGTCCACGACGAGGGTGAGGTCGTAGGCGAAGGGCACCCCAAGCGGCCAGCCGAGCAGGGCGACGGGGAGATGGATCGGGTCCATCAGGGGGATCGGCAGGCCGTCGGGGAGGTTCTCCAGGGCGCGCTCGTCGCCGATCACCCGGCGCAGCGCCCGCCAGAGCATCCAGAGGTGGTTGTCGGCCTCACCGCGGGGGTGGCCGAGCACGTCCGTCGGCCGCAGCGCCCACGGGAAGGTGACCAGGAGCGCCACGCCGAGGGCCACGCCCAGCTCCGACCGGCCCAGACGCGGAGGCGTCGGCGCGGCGGGCTCCCCCACCCTACTTGATCTCGAAGCGGGTCTTGAGGCGCTGGCCGGGCGCCGCGCGGCCGCGGGCGACGAGGACCGGGGCGCTCACCAAGGCGTCACCCTCGAGCACCTCACCGGCCTCGACGGACCAGTCCGCCTCACCATCGACGGCGACGCTCAGCTTGGCCTGGGGGTGGCTGCCCTCAAAGCCCTTCTCGGCGCGGGTGAGGGTCCAGCCGGGGCCCAGGGGCCAGCGCAGCTCAAAGGGCGCCGCGCCTTCGCCCTCGAAGCGGTCGGTGAAGGACAGGCGCGCCCCGGCGAGCTTGAGCTCACGACGGGCGATGAGGCCGCCGCCGGGCCCGCCGCCGTCCCCGCTCAGGCGCAACGTGACCGTGGCGTCGCGGCCATCGACCCGGGCCGTCTCCAGCGCCGCGCGAAGGCGCCGCTCACCGACGAACACGCCGCCGTGGGCCTCGGGCTCGGCGAGCTCGGGGTGCTGGGCCCAGGCGCCGGGGTCGGCGAGCACCGTCGCCTTGGGGAGGTCCCAGAGCACCTGGCCCCCGTCGGGGTGGCCCCAGAGGCCCTCATGGTCGGCGGCGAGCACCACGGCGCGGCTCAGGCCGCCCTTGACCTCGGCGTGGGCGACCACCCAGCCCGCGTCCCGGAAGCTCACCATGCTCCAGGTCTTGCCGCGCTCCGCCTGGGGGCCAGGCGCCGGGGGCTCCTTGCCGGTGAGCAGGCCGACGACCGGGTCCGCGGCGCCCTCGGGGGCGCTCTCCCCCGGGCTCAGGCCCAAGGCGCAGAGGGTGACCCACGGGTTCAGCCAAGGGGAGGCGCCGCCGAGCAAGGACGGCGCCGGGCGCTCGCCGATGTTGGGCAAGCCGCCGAAGCCGTCGCCCAAGACGCGGAGGAACCACGCCGCGCGCAGCAGGGCGCCGTCGAGGAGCGCCGGGGTGGGCACGCGGGCGGCGCGGGCGTAGGCGCGGGCCACGAGCGCGGCCTCGACGGCGAGGAGGAGCGCGCCGGGGCTGCCGCAGCGGGGGGCGCCGTCGGCGCTCGTCATGGCGTCGATGGCGTGGCCGAGGCGCGAGAGCCCCTCCGCCCGGGCCCGCCGAGCCGAGGGCAGCTCCGGGAACAAGAGGCCGCCGACGGCGAGGCCCGCGGCCTGGAGCGCCGGGCGGTGGTCTGCCGGGCCTTCTGCGAGGGCGGGCACGGCGAGGGTGTACTGGAGGTGGGCCTCGGCGCTCCCGGCGAGGCGGCGGCGCAGCGTGTCGGGGAGCTGACCGCGCTGCCAGGCGACGGCGAGGCCCCAGCTCAAGAGGCGCAGCGCGGCGTCGGAGCCGTGCTCCCAAGCCGGGCCTTGGCCGGGCCGATCCGCGGCGATCCACTCCCCCAAGGCGCGCAGGGCGGGCTCCACCCGCTCGGGGCCGCCTCCGCAGGCCGCGGCGCGGGCGAGGCCGGGCCACCAGACGTGGCGGTGCAAGGCCCGGGCCTGGGCGGGGGTGAGCGCCGTCGGGGCGCCCGCGCGCAGGAGCGAGTCGAGGAGCGCCTCAGCGGCCGCCGGGGGGTCTGAGGGGAGCTGGGCGCCGAGGCTCGGCACACGGCCCAAGGGGCAGTCCACCGGAGAGACGGGCTCCTGCGCGGGCACGAAGCCGCGCCCCGCGAGAGAACGCGCCTTCCGCCACACCCCGAACGCCGCACGCTCCAACACGCCCACGATCACCTCAGTCGCCCTCAGGGACCTGGAACTCGAAGTCGATCTCGTCGCCCATCTCGGCCTGCAAGAAGGCCTTGAGGCGCTTACGCAGCCGGGACTCCACCTGGCGGATGCGCTCCTTCGACACGTCGAAGCGTTTGCCGATGACCGAGAGGGGCACCGGGTCCATCGCCGTGAGCCGCTCGGTCCAGATGGCGCGCTCCCGCACGTCGGTGAGGGTCTCGGCGAAGGCCTCCAGCTTCTCCCGGACCATCGCGCCGAGCTCGCTGCGGGCGACGTTCTCATCAGGGCTGGGGCTGCTCGCGTCGAAGACCACGTCGGCGAGGCTGCGGCCCTCGTCGTCGTTGCCCATCGGCGCGTGCAGCGACATCGCCGGGGCGCGCAGGTGCTGATCGACGGAGATCACCTCGCTCTCGGTGACGTCGAGGCGCTCGGCGAGCAGGCGGGTGGACGGGCGCAGGCCCTCCTTCACCAGCCGCTCCTTCTCTTTCTGGAGCTGGAAGAACAGCTTGCGGCCGCTGCGGGTGCTGCCGAGGCGCACCATGCGGAAGTTGTCCATCAAGAAGCGCAGGATCATCGCGCGGATCCAGTACTGGGCGTAGCTGGAGAAGCGGATGCCGCGGTAGGGATCGAAGCGGGAGAGCGCCTCGACGAGCCCGACGTTGCCCTCTTGGATGAGGTCGAGCACGTTCGACCACTGGCGGTGGTACTGGAACGCGAGCTTCACTACGAGGCGGAGGTTGGCGGTGACGAGGCGCTCGGCGGCCTCTTTGTCGCCGGTCTCGTGCCAAGAGATCGCCGCGAGCTTCTCGTCTTCAGGGCTCAGCAGCGGGTAACGCCGCACCTCGGTGAGGTAGTGGCTGAGGAGATCTCCGCCCGTCGCCCGCGGCGCACGGGGCGTCGGCACGACGAGTGCGTTCATCCCCGGCGGGAGCGCGCGCGCGGCGTTCTCCGACCCCAAAGGATCCAGGGGGAGGCCGTCTGCGTCCAGGACCTCCACGTCGTCTCCGGGTTCGGTCATCGGCACCTCAAACGCAGGGATCAGGGGGTGCGGAGGCGGATGGACTGAATCGCCCGCTCCACCGCCGCAGGGTGACCCGCCAGGAACGGCAGGCCGCGGTCACGAAGGGGGTCGAGGGAGGAGCCGTCGAAGGCCCTCGCGACCCCGCCCACCTCTTCTAACAGGCAGAGGCCGCCCGCGACATCCCAGACGCCCCAGCCCCCGGGCACAAACGCCGCCCAGGCCGCGCCCCCAGCGACGAGGCAGAGGTGCGCGGCGGTCGAGCCCAGGCTGCGGCACTTCCCGACGTGGTCACTCTCGAACCAGCGGTGAAACCGGGAGGGGATGAACAGCACCGAGCGGCGGTCATAGACCGGCTCCGCGAGGGGCGGCAGGCGGCGGCCGTCTCGCCAGGCCCCGCCGCCGCGGGCGCCGAACCAGAACTCGTCGATGCGGGGGAAGTAGGTGGCGCCCAAGGTGATCTCGCCGCCGCCATCAGCGGTCTGGCCGACGAGGCCCACGGTGGGGCCCCAGTGGGCGAGGCCCTCCAAGAAGGCGTGGGTGCCGTCGATGGGGTCGATGAACCAGGTTCGATCGCCGCTCATCGCCGCGCCCTCTTCGCCGACGAGGCCGTCGTTGGGCCAGCCCTCGCGCAGCCGGGCGGAGAGGATCCGCTCGGCGGCGTGGTCGGCGTCGGTGACGAAGGTGTCGTCCTCTTTGGCGCTCACCTCGGCGCGCCGGAAACGTACGCTCGCGGCGTCTCCGGCCTCGCGCAGGGCCGCGCGCAGGACGTCGTGCTCAGGGGGCGGCGCGGGCAGGGTCGGCGAGGTCAACGTGCGGGCTCCACGGCGATCCTCCCCCACTTAGCACGCCAGAGGCCCGACCGGCGGCGAGCGTGACGCGACGGCGCCGAGGAGCGCGTCACGGGATGTCTCGGGTCCCGAAGCCTGTGTTATGCTGAGCGCCAAGTCGGTGAGGTCGTGGAGAAGAGCAAGCTGAAGATCACGGGCCCCTTCCTCGCGTGGGGCCCCGACGTGCGCCGCGGCGCCTTGTCCTCTGGGGAGGGGCCGGACGAGCAGGTGCTCATCCGGGTCCTTCGTGACGTCGGCTCTGACCGCGACGCCCTCGTCGCGCTCCAGCGCCGCGCCCGCCGCATGGCGAAGGCCCGCAACGACGGCCTCCTGCGGCTCATGCACGTCTCGGCCTTGGGCACCCAAGCGGCCCTGGTCTACGAGCTCTGCGACGGCATCTCCTTGGCCCGGATCTTGGAGTTCCAGCGCCAGCGCCGGGCCTGGCTGCCGGTCAAGCTCTGCCTGGAGCTCGCCGCCGAGGTGGGCCGGGCCGTGTCTTGGGCCTTGGACGACGTCGAGCGCCGGGGCAAAGGCGCCCGCCTGGCGTCGAGCGGCCCCTGCCCTGAAGACGTGCTCGTTGATCCGACGGGCCGGGTGAAGGTCGCCGGGCTGTGGATCCTCGCCCCCACTGAAGACGCCTTCGACCAGCCCGTGCCGGGCTACGTCCCCCCCGACGGTGATCGCTCCGCGACCGCCCTCACCTACGGCCTCGCCGCCCTGCTCCTTGAGCTGTTCACCGGGGAGCCCGCCTTCCCCGCCGAGGTCTCCCCGGCCAAACACGGCGAGCAGCTCCGCGTCGCCTTGGCCCGCCTCGGCGCCCGCCCCGGCGAGCAGGTGCCCCAGCCCGCCGCCCAGCTCCTGCGCCTCGGCCTCTCGTTCAACCCCGCCGAGCGCCCCTCACCCCAGGCCCTCGCCCAGCAGATCGACGGCCTCGCGAAGTCCCTGCGGGGGCCGAGCATCTCCGGCTGGGCGCCCGCGGCTTTGCCCAAGATCCTCGGCAAGAACAAGTCTGAAGACACCGCCGTGATCATGGTCGTCGAGCTGCCCGAGGCGCGAAACCTCGCCGAGCAAGGGGAGGCCGTCGACGACGATCT